>JBKHBM010000100.1:0-15991 GCA_046542385.1 Desulfatibacillaceae bacterium
AGGATTTCCCCGGCGCCCCAGTTCACCAGGTCCGGAAGTCCGTACTTGGCGTCGGTCAGGGTCTCGCCCACATTCAGCACGGGTGCGTCCGCCGGCCATTCTGTGCGGTAGACGACGTCGACCGGAGGGTCGGAATGATCGTCCGTGCCCACGAGGAACGGAACGGGGTCACCCGTGTCCACGGGCGCTCCCGAAGATTTTTTCAGCGGATAGTAGAACCCTTTCTGCAACGGGTAATACCAGTGCATGGTGATTTGGGACTGGGAGGCGCCGGAAAGGCCGTTCGCGGCCTTGGCCCAGTGGGTGCCCTTGTGGTCGCGATGGTGCCAGTCCTCGCCGTTGGCGACGGTGGATTCAGCCTGGGCGGGAAGCAGGTCCATGGGCGTGAGCGGCATGACGGCCTGACCCACCTCCACGGAATAATCGAACGTGTACCCGCCGCCCTCGGCCTCCACCCTGTACACCTTGTAGGACCACCGGTCGCTTCCGGACGCCTGGTACTTGAGCAGCACGTAAGGCTCCGAGGTTTGCCGCGAGCCAATGGTGTTGAGGTCGTTGCGCAGGGCGAACAGGGAGCTTCCCAGGATCAGGGCGTGCTCCTCGTTGGGATTGAATCCCGGCTCGTCCTCCCGGGCCTGGGAGTAAACCTGCCCGGTGTACTGGTCCTCGGGAAGAGGGCCCGTCCCGTTTCCGCTGGCGATATATATGGTGCCCGCCGGGGTGGCCGGCCAGTCGCATATGTATCGCACCGGCTTGTTCGGCCAGGAGATGTTATTGAAAAAAGGCGTCTGGAGATACCAGACCACGACCAGGTTTCTGTCCGACGCGGGCGAGTTGGGGGACTTGTTCACCGGGATGATCCGCCCGTCCCGGTTTTCCCTGTCGAAAGCCGCGTCCTCGCCGATTCCGTCGTAATAGGCGTTTTCGTGATAAATCCAGCCGCTCTTGTCGGACGGGTCGTTGTGTTCGTTGGGCTTGGGAACCGGCACGCCGATGTCCTGGTTCTCCTCGTCCACTGTCGCGGGCAGGGCGATCGTGTTGACGATAAAAAACACGGGATCGCCGTTGTTGTCCGCGAACCTCAGCACGCTGCGTCCGGGTAGGGCGGACTGGAACACCGGGGTGTCGGGGTTCGGATTCGCCGGGGCCGAGAAGTTGCCATGTTCGTCGGTGTAGCATTCCGAGAACGACAATTCCTCGAAGGTATGGTCCGAGCCGGGCGGTTCCAGGTCGACCGGCGCGGTGACAATGCTCTGGACGTCGGCGGCGGGCCACAGCGAGTAGTAGTCGTCCTCGCCTCCGTTGCCCCAGTCCACGGTGAAGGCCAGCGGTCGGGTCACATAGAGCTTCCGGTTGTCCGCATCGTAGTAAAAGCTGTTCTCCACGGTGTCGCCGGCGCCGCCGCCCGTAATGTCGATCCCGGACTGCCAGTCCCAGTCCGTGGCGGGATCGAGACCGGACGGATCCACGTGCTCGCCAAGATACACCCTCGTCGCGCCGGTGAAGAGCCAGTAAATCTCCGTGTTGCTCTGGATGGCGAAGGACACCGTCTTTTTGCCGGTGGCAGTGTCCGTCTGCTCGGTCAGGCCGGTGAGCCCCGCCGGGTAATAGCTTATGCTGGAGTACAGCGGCGCGCCGGTCCCGTCGTCTATGGACAGATTGGCCCGGATGTCCACGGCCGTATTCACCGGGTAGTATTCCGCCCGGCCCTGGACGGCGTCCTTCAATGTTCCCATTCCCTCCCAGGTGACCTTGAAATCGGCTTTGCCCCACTGGGACAGGGTGTTGAAAAGGTCCAGCCGCGCCACCTTCTCGTACACCCACTCCAGGGACGAGGCGCTGTCGATGGTGTACGTCGTGCCGTGCGTGTACACGTCGCCGGGCTCCTTGGTGTCATCCGTGTCGATCTGCGTCTGGGTGGGAATGAGGCCGGCGCCCCGCATGCCCGTGAGACGGTAGTAGCAGCGGTTGATGGTGTCCTCGATGAGATATGGCGCCTCGGGTGTCAGATTGGTCCCGAGAATCACGGCTTCGGTGCCCGGCGGCGGGCTGAAATCGTCCACGGGCCGGAAACCCTCGGGCATCCCGTCCGTGGTCACCTCCATGGGCACGGCCTGGCCGAACTGCCACTCGATCGTGCTGCTCTGGTCCAGGGTAACCGTGGTGTAGTTGCCCGTGGCGGAGTCGGCTATGTCTCCGGTGCCCGTCCACCCGGTGCAGACGTAGTCCACTCCGGATACCTCCACCATGGCCGGCGCGGACATGGTTACCGTTGTACCGTCAAGGTAGTAGGTGTCACCCAGGCCGGGGTCGAACGAGTAACTGCCGGGCGGCAGTCCGTCCTGGCTTACGGTCAACGAGACAGCCTCCTCGTACACCCAGCGGATGTCCGAGTCCTGTTCCAGGGTTATGGTCACCTCGTTGTAGTTGCCGGTGGCGCCGGCCTGCGAGGAGATGCTGCCGGTGGCGTTCTTCCACCCGGTGCAGCTGTATTGCGTGTTGTTTTCGGTAACGGACGCGGGCGCATAGAAGGTGTACTGCTTGCCCTTGGAAAGGTAGCCGGAACCCTCCTCCGGGAAAAAGCCCGGATGGGTCTGGTTGATGTTCACCGTTGTCTCGATGGTGTATGCGACAGCCTCCTCGTACACCCAGGTGATGGAACTGTCCTGGGTGACGCTGCTGATGGTGTAGGTGTACTGGTCGTCCACCTGGCTCGGCACCTGGCCGGTGCCGTTCACCCAGCCAACACAACGGTACGTCTTGCCGCCTTCGGTGTAGATGCCGTTTGTGCCCGGGGCGTCCAGTTGCAGGGCCGTACCCCGGAAAATTTCGGATTCCGTTGCCGAGCTCCTGCTTATGCCCTGGTAGTTCTGCGTCACCGAGTAGATTTTTTTGTAGGTGATGTCCAATGTCGGCTCTTCATTGTTTTCAATCTCGATCTCTTCCGACCTCCAGTATCCATTCCCGTCCGGGCCGGAGTCCTTGAAGTCATAGACCGTCGCGTAATCGGGGCCGAACAAATCATAATCGATTGTGTAGACTTTCCACTTGTTGTTGGTGGAGTCCGTGACAATGTCCTTGATGTATATCCAGCCGTACTCCCGTTCCGTGGCGGCGTCGATTTGGACCTCGATCTTGCTCAGGGCGTCCGGTTCATGGATGTCACCGTCAACATCGAGCCATTTCACGTCGTTGATGCCCGTGTTGTCGGTCAGGTGGATCAGGGTGTTGCAGCCGGCCGTGGTGCATCGGGCCCAGGCGCTGGGCGCGGCCGTCAACGCCGCGAGCATTATTACGAGAAATGCCGTAATTTTCTTCATGGTCTTTCGCTCCTCTGCGTCCGAGGATTGTATTCCAGGACCTTGTTCGTCCGTTTTCGACGATTGCGCCTATCAGCCTGTTGAAAAACGCGATCTGCGGCGTTGCGCTTCATTTCTCGTCAACGCGACGTACCGTAAGTACCCCTTGTTCCTCGAAATTCGCGCGCCTTGCATCTCATCGTTTTTGAACAGGCTGAAGATTTCGAGTTTTTCAACGCGCTGCTATGGATTCAGCACGGCCGAGTCCGAGACCCGCTGCAGCAGCAGGGGTCCGGAAACCGTGATGTCGTCCCGGTGCAGGCCGGAGAGCGTTTCCGTGTACGATCCGCCCACGAGCGTCGTCCCCCACTCGGGAGGCGGCGTCCTTTCGGCCTGGTCCTGGTCGGGCGGGTAGCGCAGGCCCAGGGTGATGGTGATGTCCCGGTCCACCGTGTACACCTCCTCGTTGCCCGGTGTGGTGATGGTCTCGTACCGGGCGTTCAGGTTGTCATGGTCCGGGTGGTACCTGTGCAAAAACGGGTTGGTGGGATAGTCAGCGTCCAGGGTGAACGAGCAAGCGATGGTGCCGGTGGGCGCAACGGCTCCGGTGCAGGCCAGGGAGTCACCGGGGAAGTCGAAACCGATGGCGGTGAGCCTGCGGCCCACCCGTTCGTCGTCCCGCACGGCCACGCCCGTGTAGTTGGGCACCAGTGTGTGGTCGGAAAGCAGGACGTAGCGGCTGTTGGCTTCATCGTACATCTGGATGACTTCCTTGAGCAGGCTGACCGAACCCGCGTCGTCCACGTGGAGCAGTAAGCGGAGGTCCAGTGTCGCCGGGGTGCGCGTAAGCGCGGCGGCGGACGGGTTACCGGTTTCCGCGGGATGCTGGTGCACCTCCACGGCCAGGACATTGCTGCCGGACAGCAGCGTGTCCACGTCGGCCTGTCCCACCACGTAGATGTTCTCGTCCACAGAGCCCAGCGCCTTGAGCGGCGAGGTGTCGTGTTCCACCGCGCCGTCGGGCATGTTGGCCCGGCTGATCTCCCCGCCGTTCAGATAGACCACCGCGCCGTCGTCCTGCAGAAGCAGTACCTTGATATACGTGAAGTCCGTCGCGGCGGGGGTGAAGACCTTGCGGAAGTAGGCTGTTGGAGGCTTCACGGTCGAGCCCGTGGCCAGGGTGGTGGTTTCGTCCCCCTCGCCGAAGCCGAACTGGGCCGCGCCGTCCGTCCACGTGGAATCATCATAGACCGCCGTGTTCCAGTCCGAATCCATGGGATCACCCTCGGCGGCCGCGCCCGGGCCGTACGCTGAGTAATGGTACTTCCAGGTTGCGCCGTCGCCCACCAGTTCCGTCTCGGTGGGCCTGGCCAGCACGCCGGCAAGCCCGGCGTCGAACAGGAGGTCCGCGTCCGAGCCGGAGGCCCCGTGCACCTCGGCGGCCAGCAGGTTGTCGCCGGCGACCAGGGCCGTGGTGGGCACGGTTACCTCCAGATAGGTCTTCGTGAACTGGGTGATGGCGGACAGCGCCGTGGTGTCGTAATCAACAAAGCTGGTGGGCAGGTTGTTCTTTAGTATCTGCCGCCCGTTCAGGTACACGACCACGCCGTCGTCCCTCCACACCCTGAGCTTGACCGAGTTCATGAGCCCGATCTGCTGTTCGGTCAGGGAAAACTCCTTGCGGAAGTACACGGTGGTGCTGCCCGTGGATATGGCGGTTCCGCCCGAGGCCACGAGGTTCAGATACCCCAGGGTGTAGCCCACCGGCGCGGCGGCCGAGGTCCAGGCGGCGTCATTGAACGTGGTGCTGTAGCTCCAGCCGTCCGCTGGCGCGGCCCCGGAATTGTCAACGAGCCAGGAAGCCCCCGGAGCGACCAGTTCGGACTCGGTCTTCACCCCGACCAGCTTCATGTCGAAGCTCATGTCCGCTTCCCGCTGGTTGATCTCGCTCACCTGGTTCAGCGTCGCCGTGCCTGTCCACAAACCCGAGTACGGGTCCGCGTTGGCGGACGACGCCAGCAGCGCGAGGCCGGCCAGGAATATTGTTATGCCAGTCAGCGTGCCTTTCATGTATAACCTCCTGTTCGTGGCCATATGATGCGCGGCTTTACCAGCCCGTTGAAAAACTCGAAATTGGCAGCCTGTTCAAAAACGATGAGATGCAAGGCGCGCGAATTTCGCAGATCGCGTTTTTCAACAGGCTGTTACGCGTTTCAGTCACCGATCTTCTCGACATACACCGGAACCAGGACACGGGTGCCCCGGGTGTCCCTGATCTCCAGGATGGACTCGCTCGCTCCCGCCGCCATCCGGGAGCGGCGCACGGCAAGCTTCACGATGGCCCAGCGGCTGGCGTCCAGGCTCATGGAGTAGGACGGATCAAGAGGGTGCCACTCGTAGTAGCCGGTGGTGGAATTGTACCGCCTGTATTCCATGGCCACGGAAGGGTCCAGCAGGGTAAAGGTCACCGTGGTGTCCGCCAGCGGCGACATGTTCCGCACGCTGATGGTCAGTTCCACGGTTTCCGCCCCGTAGTTCAGCCCGTCCACCAGGGGCAGATTCACCTCCAGCGGGTCCTGGTAGGTGGACGGGCCGCTGCAGTACACCCAGTAGGCCACGCCCGGGACGATGGTGGTGTTGTCCGGGTCCTCGATCAACTCCCAGACGCCGGTGTCGTTGAGCCTGTACACGGGCTGGCCCGCGTGGGCCGGGGAGGAGGAAAAGAACTCCGTGAAGGTCGGCGGGTCCTGGCGGTCCACGTCGAATCCGACAAGGTTGAAGGAATCCGCGACCCAGGTCACGGAACCCACGGTCACGCCGCCCTGGACCTGCCACAGCACGTTCTGGTCGCCTGTCACCTTTATTAGGTAGGGCCAGTTGTCGAAAATGGCGTACAGGTTGTCCAGGTAGGCGTTTTCCGCCGCAGAAAACCAGTGGTGCCAGCCCGGGGTGTTCCACAACCCCTCGGATGGATTCTGGATGTACTCGACTGTCGAGTTGCCGCCCAGCCACGTCCAGACGCTTTCCACGGGAAGTCCCGCGAATACGCTCTCCGGGTCGCGCGGGTCCGGCTGCACGAGCAGATAGACCGCGTTCCATCCCGGTTTCAGGACGATGTCCTGCGTGGCCTGCGGAGCCGCTGTAGCGGGGACCCCGGAAAACGCCCACAGCAGCGCGGCCGTTGCGATGAGTGCGGTGAGTATTCGTTTCATGCTCGGTTCTCCTTATCGTGAATCCGTGACGATGGTGTTTCCGGATATGACTGGCACCGTCCCGTCGCGCCGGCGTCACCTGGGCAGGGAAGGCGGCTTCGCGGCCGCGCCCTTCGTGCCGGTGTCCGGGAGTTCCACATTGTCCAGGCGTTCGGGATGGACCTTTACCTCGATGGTCTGTTCCAGTTCCCGGTAAAAGGCCTCTATTGCGGCCTGGCGTTTTTCCATGATCAGTCGATGCCGGATGCGTTCGTCCACCATGGCCAGGGGAAGCTGCTCCGACTCCATGGCTTCGGTCCGCATCACGATCCAGGCGGCGCCCGGGGTGCGGATCACTTCACTGGGAACGCCGTTTTCCTCCATGGCGAAGATGGCGTCCCGGATCTTTTGGGGCCACCGCCTGTCCCGCCTGCCGGACACGAGCCAGCCCGTGTCGCCGCCGCGGTACCTGGTCTGCTGGTGGTCCGAGTACCTTACGGCCACGGAGCCGAAACCCGGAGTCCCGGGAGCCGGTTCCAACGCCTGTTCGCGCGCCTGCCGGGCCCTTTCCAGCAGCTCGGCCTTCCTGGCCTCCGAGGCCCCTTCCGGCACGCTGATCCGTATGACCGCGCCGCGAACCCTGGACGGTCTCACCATGTCTTGGGCATGCTTTTCGTAGTATTCCCGGATTTCCCCGTCCGAAACGGAGATGGCGTCCAGCCGTGGGGCCAGCACCTTTTGACGGTACATGTCACCCACCATGCGACGGATCGCCTGTCTCACTTCCGGGTCGTCCAGAAATCCCCGCCTTGCCGCCGCGTGGTATGCCAGTTCGTCCCGGACGATGGACTCCAGCAGTTCCAGACGCGCTTCGCTGTCCAGGTCGTGCCCGCCCCTTTGGCCGGCTTCCCTGACGAACCTTTCCACCGTGACGGGTGTTTTGTCGACCACGGCGAGGTTTTCGTCTCCGCTCTGTTCGCAGTGGGCGGTGCCCGGGAT
The DNA here is from genome assembly GCA_046542385.1 of Desulfatibacillaceae bacterium. Taxonomy (GTDB): domain Bacteria; phylum Desulfobacterota; class Desulfobacteria; order Desulfobacterales; family Desulfatibacillaceae; genus JBKHBM01. Next base: position 7,490 of record JBKHBM010000100.1, read on the forward strand.
GGAAAGATGCCATAGCGCGAGGAAGCAGGCCATGGCCACCGTGATTCCTGTAACTCGTGACATGGTTGATCTCTTCCGCGTTTCCGTGCTCGATACGTTTATGGCAGCGCCGACGGTGCGGCGGACATCCCGCCGCCCGCTTGCGCGAATGGGGCAGGCGCTGGTCCCTTCCTGTCTGTCGGCATGGTGATGCTGAGGTCGTGTTGACGGCGGGAACCAGGGGTGTCTGGAACGTTCCTGGTACAGGCACAAGGTGCGCGGCCCCATTCTCCCCAACAGGCGCAAGGATTGCGCGACGGCCCCGTACCGTGCACCGCGCATCCCACCACCCTGTAAGGACAATGTTCCCGACTTTCGGCAAGACGCCGCTTTGATGCGGCAAAACCAATCGGGTCGTTGGTCGACTTCGCGGCCCGTCTCCCCTGTCGGCGGAAAAACACCGCCGGGGCCGCGAAGGTTAAAGGGCCCTCACGCGTCAACGCATGGAAAACCGGGTGCCTGGAGCCGTGTTTTGTGAAAGGACGAAGGGCACGGACCGGGCAGCGGCCAACACGCGCCGGAATTTTTCATGAAAATAGGGATAAGGCTGCAAATATGACGGGAGAATATAATTGTGCCACCAAATTGTCAATAAAAAACAATGTGAGGCAGCTCACAGAAGCCATTTTCTTCGACGGTCGGCAAAATTTGGCGGCGCGGGCGCCAAACCCCCGAAATCCAACGGCAATCCCGTTGCCTACCCGCCCCGGCCGGCCGGGTGACGACCTTCCCGGTCCCTTGCTACAAAGGCAGAACCATGTCCCGGATCCTCCCGCTCTCCACGGCTCCGACAAAATCGTCGGCCAGTTGCCGCGACTTGCTCACTGCCCGCTCCCAGCGAACCCGGCGGTCCCTGTCCCGGCCCGCGAATTCCCGGAAATCGGTCCGGTCCGGGATTTTCCCGCCGGGAAGAGCCTCGACGAACTCCGGCGCCGGGGACACCAGCACCACGTTCGCCATGTTGTCCGGATTCGCGCTCCGCCACCGAAGGGCCTTGTCGAACCATCCCGGAGTGACCCGGGCCGAAAAGTGGGGATACAGCACGATTCCCTTGCCGCCCCCCAGGAAGGGCACGTCCAGTTGGTAATCCACGAGCCCGCCGTCCCGGTAGGTGCCCGGCGTGGCTCCGGGTATGTTCCGCTCCCGCTCCATGACAAGCGGAATGGAGCCGGACGCCAGCAGAGCCCGGCGAAGGTTGTTGTGGTCCAGCCGTACACGTTCGGTGGGAAAGGCGTCCATGCTCAGATAGGGCGGGGGGTCGCCGGGATGGTAGAAAAGGACGCGTTCGAAAAACCATGACATCAGGCCGCGGCTCAAGAGGTTAGCCGCGGCGGCGGCTCCCACTCCGGCGGTCAGGACCAGCCGGTTGTCCGATGCGGCGAGACCCTTGCAACGAACCGCCAGAATGCCGGGCCGCATGACCGGATTGGCCAGGATTTCCGCCACGGCGGTCCCGTCCACGTATGCGTCCAGTATCCGGCGGCACTCGGCGGACACCTCCGCGGCGTCCGGCTTCTCCGAGTACTCCTGTGCAAGGTACTCGGCTTCGAAACGCTCCAGCGCGGCCACGGGGTCGGCCCGGGAAGCCGCCGCGAACCTCCACGCGCCTATGGAGGAACCGAGCAGGTACAGGGGTTTTGTCCTGCCGGCGAACCATTCGCCGAAAAGCCACCTGTCCAGGGCGCCCAATATGAGCCATTTGGGACCGCCGGCGGCCCCGGCCAGCACCTTGACCATATCCGGCGTGAGGCCCCTGTCCCTGATGACGCCGATGGCGTCCTTGCCGGCACGTATTTCGATGGTGGAAGCCACGGGTCCTCCTTTACACCGAGGCCTGGACGGAACTCGCGGCATTGGTTCCCTGAAGTTCGCGTCCCGGATTCAGGATGTGATAAATCATTGAATACGTTACTCTTACACGGAGTCTTGTTCAACTTTTCCGCGCAAAAGTCAACCCCTCCATCAGGACCTCCGCCAAACTGCCCCAATCCTGTCCACCACATTCATGGTTAGCGGTCCAACTCGAAAAGTGTTAAGGAAATGGCTGTTCAAAACCGGATTGTCAGGCCTGTCCCGAACCGCCTCACATCCGAAGGAGACCGGTGCGCCCGGATTTCGGGCGCCGGATATGAAACGACTTTGGTCGATTTCCGAATTTTCCACGGGAACCCGATGCCCGAGTATGTCCAGATAGCGGTGGCCGCGCCGGTGCCAAGACCACTCACCTACGCCGTGCCCGAGTCCCTGGCCGGAAGATGCCCGCCCGGTGCGCGGGTTCTCGTGCCGCTGGGCAGACGCCGGGTGACCGGCTACGTGCTGGGGCCGGGGGAGCCCCCGTCCGGGGTGCGCACCCGCGCGGTCAAGGACGTACTGGACGACGAGCCGCTGTTTCCCGCGTCCATGCTGGCCCTGTTCCGGTGGATTTCCGACTACTACCTGTACCCGCTGGGTCTGGTGCTGAAGGAGGCGCTTCCCGGCGGGGTGAACACCACGGAGACCCTGGAGGTCGACCTCACGGACGCGGGCAGGGACGTCCTTTCCGATTCCGGCTCGAAGCTGCGCCCCGCCGAAATGGAAGTACTCCGGTACCTGGCGGAAACGGGCCCGTCAAAGGCCGCGGACGTGGAGGCGGCTTGTCCTTTGGCGAGTCGATCCACCCTTGGCACCCTGGAGGGCAAGGGCCTGGTGTCGCTCAACCGGGTGGTGCGAAAAGGCCGCGTTCGCCCAAGGAAGGAAAAGTGGGTGCGCGCCCACATGATTGGCGAGGTGCCCAAAAAGCGGGTCAGCGCGAAGGACCGGGTACTGCATCTCATCTCCACCCATTACGAGATGTCCATGGCCGAGTTGCGCACCCTGGTGCCTTCGGCGTCCAGGGCGGTGCGGGACCTGGCCGGGGCGGGCCGGGTCCGGGTGTACGAGCGGGAAGTGTATCGCGACCCGTTCGGCGAGGAGATCCAGCCGGACGACCCGGAGGCGGTGGTGTTGACGGAGGAGCAACAGGAGGCCGTGGACGCGGTCGTCGGTGCGCTGGACGGCGGTTTTTCCGCGTTTCTGCTGGACGGCGTCACCGGAAGCGGCAAGACCGAAGTGTACATGCGCTGCGTGGCCCGGGCCATGGAGCAGGGCAGAAACAGCCTGGTTCTGGTGCCGGAGATCGCACTCATCAGCCAGATCGAACGCCGGTTTCGCGCGCGGTTCGGCGATTCCGTGGCGTTGTTGCACAGCGGGTTGTCCGACGGCGAGCGCCTGGACCAGTGGATGCGGGTGCGGCGGGGCGAGGCCAGGGTCGCCATTGGCGCGCGTTCCGCCGTGTTCGCGCCGTTCGACGACCTTGGGCTGGTGATCGTGGACGAGGAGCATGACGACTCCTACAAGCAGGACAGCCACCTGCGCTACAACGGCAGGGACGTCGCCGTGGTCCGGGCCAAGCTGGCCGGCGCCACGGCGGTGCTGGGCTCGGCCACACCATCCATCCAGGCCACCCACAACGCCCTCATCGGCAAGTTCACCCGGATCGTGCTGTCGCGCCGGGTGCAGGACCGTCCCCATCCCGAGATCAAGGTGGTGGACCTGTCCAGGGCCTCGACCGGCAAAGCCCGGGGCCCGTTCATGACCGACGCCCTGGTGGACGAGATGGCCGCCACCCTGGACCGGGGCGAGCAGGTCCTGCTGTTTCTGAACCGGCGGGGCTACGCCAACTTTCCCATGTGCGGGGCGTGCGGGAACACGCTGGCGTGCGACCACTGCGACATATCCCTTACCGTACACAAGGGCGAGGGTACATACCGGTGCCATTACTGCGGTCTGGAGCACGACGCGGTGCTGGGCTGCACCTTTTGCGGGTCCCGGGACATCCGCCACGTGGGGGTGGGCACGGAAAAAATTGAGACGTTCGTCAAAAAGCAGTTCCCAAAGGCACGGGTGGCCCGCATGGACAGGGACACCACCATGCGCAAGGGCGATCTGGTGCGCATCCTCAAGGGGCTGCGGGAGCGTTCCGTGGACATTCTCATCGGCACCCAGATGGTGACCAAGGGACACGACTTTCCCAACATCACCCTGGTCGGGGTCCTGTGCGCGGACCTTTCCCTGGGCTTCCCGGATTACCGCGCCGGGGAACGCACCTTCCAGATTCTGGCCCAGGTGGCGGGACGCGCCGGACGCGGGGACAGGCCCGGGATCGTGTACCTCCAGACCTACAACCCCGGCCATTTCTGCATCTCCACGGCAAAAACCCAGGATTACGCCACGTTCTATGATCGGGAGATCGCCTATCGCCGGGAACTTGGATACCCCCCGTACTCGCGGCTGGCCCAGGTCCGGTTCACCGGCCAGGACCCGGACCTCACCGAGGAACACGCCAATGCCGTGGGCGAGTGGATGCGCCGGGCCCTGGAAAGGGGCCCGGACGCAGCGGCGCACATCCGGGTGCTCGGCCCCGTGGCCTCGCCCCTTGCCCGCATCGCGGACCGGTATCGCTGGCAGATACTGGTGAAGGGCATGTCCACGCCCGTGTTGCGGGATTACCTGGCCAGACTGTCCGCGGCGCTGGACGGGGAATTGAAGAAGGGCAAGGTCAACGTGGTGCTGGACGTGGATCCAATAAACATGTTGTGACGGCCGGAAATGGCCGGGAGCGGCGCCGTCATGCCGGTTCGCATTCAACCCTGTATCAGTGCACCTCGTCCCAGTTGTCCCCTGACTCGCAGGTGACCCGCAACGGCACCTCCAGTTCCCAGACGCCCTCCATGATCTCCCGGACAAGCTCCATGGCTTCGTCCAGTTCCTCGGGCGGCGACTCGAAAACAAGTTCATCGTGCACCGTGAGCAACATGCCGGTGCGCATGTCCCTTTCCGCGAGGGCACGCGCCACCCGCACCATGGCTATCTTGATGAGGTCCGCGGCCGTGCCCTGGATTGGGGTGTTTACGGCGATGCGTTCCGCGGCCTCGCGCACCACCCTGTTTCCCGCGTTGATGTCCGGCAGGTAGCGGGTCCTGCCGGCAAGGGTCGTGGATTTTCGCGTCTCCCGGGCCTTTTCCAGGGTCTTGTCGATGAAGCGGCGCACCCCCTCGTAGGTGCGGAAGTAGTTGTCGATGTACTTTTTGGCCATGGCCTGGGTGATGCCCTGGTCCCGGGCCAGGCGGAACGGGCTCATCCCGTAGATGATGCCGAAGTTGATCATCTTGGCCTGCCTGCGCATGTCCGGGGTGACCCAGGCCGGATCCAGCTCGAACACCTCGCTGGCCGTCCGGGTATGGATGTCCTCGTCGTTCCTGTACGCGTCCAGCAGCACCGGGTCCCGGCTGTAATGGGCGAGGATGCGCAACTCGATCTGGGAATAGTCCGCGCCGAACATGCGCCAACCCGGTTCCGGTATGAACGCTTGGCGGATGCCCCGGCCCTCTTCGGTGCGTACCGGGATGTTCTGCAGGTTGGGATCGCTGCTGGACAGCCTGCCCGTGGCCGTCACCGTCTGGTTGAACGAGGTGTGGATGCGGCCCGTCCCCGGGTTGATCAGGTCCACCAGGGCGTCGGCGTAGGTGGACTTGAGCTTGGCAACGGCCCGGTAGCGCAGGACCATGGCCGGCAGCTCATGCTTGGGTGCCAGTGCCGTGAGCACGGATTCGTCGGTAGAGTAGCCGGTGCGCTTTTTCGTCTTCTTCTGGGTGGGCAGCTTGAGCTTTTCGAACAGGATCACGCCAAGCTGCTTGGGAGAAGCTATGTTGAACTCCTCACCTGCCGCGTCGTGGATACCCTGTTCCAGCTGAACCAGTTGCGCGGCGAATCCTTCCGACAACTCGCGCAGCCTGTCCACGTCCACGCGGATGCCCCGCATCTCCATGCCGGCCAGCACGGGGACCAGCGGCATCTCCAGGTCCTTGAACAGGTCCGCGAGTCCGTGCTCCTCGAGTCGCGTGGCGAACAGCTCGGCCGCCTGCCAGGTAAGGTCCGCGTCCTCGGCCGCGTAGGGCGCGGCCTTTTCGACAGGCACCTTGTCGAAGGTACAGGCGTTGGCGCCCTTGCCGCAGACTTCCTCGTAGGAGATCATTTTGTGGCCGAAGTGGTCCATGGCGATCTGGTCCAGCCCATGGACCCGGTTTATGGGGTTGAGGAGGTAGGAGGCCACCATGGTGTCGTGGGCGATGCCCCGGAGACGCACCCCGTGGCGGGCCAGCACGATCATGTCGTACTTGATGTTCTGGCCGACCTTTTCGACGGAGGGGTCCTCCAGCACGGGCCTGAGGATTTCCAGCGTCCTGTCCACCCCCACCTGATCCGGGGCCCCAATGTAGCTGTGCGCGCAGGGCACGTACCATGCCTCGTGGGCCCTGACGGAAAAGGAAAGCCCCACGAGCGCCGCGCTCACGGGATACAGAGAGGTGGTTTCCGTGTCCACGGCGAACCGGCCCGCGGCGGCCAGGGAGTCGGCCAGTTCGCGCAGGGCCTCTTCCGTGAGCACGGTCTCATAGTTTTTTTTTACGTCCTCGGTGGTGGAACGGAAGAACTCCGTCTGCAACTGCCGGAATTCCAGGTCCTTGAACATGGCGGCCAGGCGGTCCCTGTCCGGCCCGGACAGCCTGTAATCCTCCGGGGAAAATTCCACCGGGCCCTCGGTGGCGATGGTGACCAGTTTGCGGCTCAAATACGCCTGGTCCCTGTACTCGGCGAGATTCTCCTTCTGTCTGGACTTCTTCATTTCGTCCAGGTGCTCGTACACGCCGTCCATGCCGCCGTACTCCCTGACAAGGGCGACAGCCTTTTTCTCGCCCACTCCGGGCACTCCGGGAATGTTGTCCGACGTGTCGCCCCAGAAACCCATGACGTCCATTAGCTGTTCCGGTTCCAGGCCGTACTTCTCCTTGATGGCGGCCCTGTCGATCACCCGGTCCCGCATGGGATCCCAGATGATGCAGTGATCGGTGACAAGCTGGTTCATGTCCTTGTCGCCGGTGACGACCACGACGTCGAAGCCCTGCTCCTGGGCCTGTACGGCCAGCATGCCGATGACGTCGTCCGCCTCGTAGCCCGGTTCCTCCAAAAGTGGTATGTTGAACGCCTCGGTCACCTCGTGGATGTACGGCACCTGGGCCCGCATGTCATCAGGCATGGGAGGACGGTTCGCCTTGTAGTCCTCGTACATCTCGTGGCGGAAGGTCGGACCCTTGGGGTCGAACACCACGGCCGCGTACTCGGGCTGTTTTTCCTGCATGAGGCGGATGAGAATTCGGGTGTAGCCGAAGGTGGCGTTCGTGGGCAGGCCCGTGGACGTGGCCAGGCCCCGGATCGCGTGGTAGGCCCGGTGCAGGTAGGCGCTGCCGTCGATGAGGTACAGTGTCTTCCTGTTGTCGTCCCTGGTGGCTTCGACGTCTTCGAACATGGTACGCCTTTCCGGGGTTCCCAGCGGACTCTTACAAGCCCAGTTCGTCCGATATCCCGCCCATGGCTTCCAGGGCCAGGGCCACGAATTCGGCGAGAGGCAGGCCGATGGCCTCGCATTCCATGATCCGCTCGCGGCTCACGGCGCGCGCGAAATGCGCCGTCTTCATCCTCTTGGTCACGGATTTGGGTTTCACGCTGGCTATCTTCCTGTCCGGGTAGACCAGGGTGGTGGCCACGATCATTCCGGTGATGGTCTCGGCGCAGGTCAGGGCATGCTCGAAACGGGTGGACCGTTCCAGGCCCAGGCCCTCGGCGTTGTGCTTGACCACGGCGTTCACAACCTCCGCCGGCGCGCCCGCCTTTTCCAGCATCTCGCCGGCAACCTTGCCGTGTCTGTCCTCGGCCTCCTCCACGATCTCGTAGTCCAGGTCATGCACCAGGCCGGCTATGCCCCAGGCTTGTTCGTCCTCGCCGAAATGCCGGGCCAGCGCCCGCATCACCGCCTCGCTGGCAAGGCAGTGGTTCACCGTCCTCTCGTTGGCGATGTTTTCCCTTACCAGGGCAAGGGCCCTGTCGCGGGTGAACGCGTTGTTTGACATACTCGTGCTCCTCGCTTATTTTCTGTGCGGGTTGCCGCCTGTTGAAGATGACAGCCCCCAAAGAGACGCCGAAATCACATCCCGTTAAAAGCGACGGGTACCGCCGCGGGTACGGCGCGGATCGCGTTTTCACAGGCTGATTACGGCTACCACGGTTTGTCGAAAAGCTCAACCTGGGGACAAAATGACGACGGAGCGCACAAGCCGATACCGCGAACGAAAACGACGCCGGAAGTCCGGGCCGGCCACATGCCATTGCTGCACCGGAGAGTTTCCCTTCTGTTGGACGTGCCGGCACTGCGGATTCGCCATCTGCCAGGAATGCATGGAGGAAAACTTCTGGGGCATGTCCTGTAACGGCATCACGTGGTTCTGCGCCGATTGCGGAGAGATGAACGGTTACGGAAACCAGTGACAGGCCTTTACCAGCCTGTTGAAAAACGCGATCTGCGGCGTTGCGCTTCATTTCCCGTCAGTGCGG
>JBKHBM010000101.1:0-15875 GCA_046542385.1 Desulfatibacillaceae bacterium
GCTAGTTGAGACCTAGTCCTATGACTAGCCCTATCGCCACCCCCATGCCCACGAATATCGAACCGATCACCACACCCACCGCCTCGTTGCCCTCATTCAGCGCACGGGACGTGTCAAACGGCGTCATCCGGTCGAAAATCCGGTAACCCAACATCATGAACACCAGGGCCAGCACGGCCCCACCCACCGCGTACAGGAAGTTGATCAACGTAATCTGCCACTGAATCACCGCAGCACCTCCTTGATCTCGAAAATGTTGTCCACGTAATGAATGGTCTCTCCGCTTTGTCTGCCGGTCACCTTGGGAAGCGTCACCTGGATGGAGCCCCAAAGGTTCGGATTAAGTTCCTCCTGGGCCGCTATCTTCTGGGCCCGCAACACGTTACCCTTGCCCGCGTTGAACGAGCCGAAGGTGAAGGACATACGGTCCTGGAAAGGCCTCCGCGCCTTCCACGTCTTCCATAAATTCCGGTCATAGTAGACGCCTGCGGCGATGTTCCAGCGAGGTTCCAGCGGGGATCCTTTTATATAATCTAATTTGCTCCGGATTTCCTCGAAGGTCGTCGGCATGATCTGCATGAGGCCTTCAGCGCCCACGTGGGATTTCGCTTTCAGGTCGAGACGGGATTCAGCGATGGCCTGGGCCTTGAAAAACCGCCAGTCGAAACCCGGGCCGAAAAATCGCTTGGAGTACTTGCGGAAATACTGATCGTAGTCCTCCACCTGGTTGTAACGGTGGAAGTCCTCCTCCGCGCAAACCGGCGCCGCGGCCGCCGTCAGAACGGCGAGCAACGCCACGCATACCGACATCATGTGCCTCATGGCCTTCCTCCCATGTCCACCCCTTCGCAATCGCGGCAAACGGCATTCACCCTTCCTGTCCCCGCGCCTTTTCAATGGCCCTGGCCAGGGCCTTGTCATGCACCTTTCCCGCGAAATGCACGGGACTCTTGCCGTGGATCGGGTCCCAGCCCGCAGGGTTGGCATGGCAGAAGTACTGGACGTCCAGGCCCATGCGCCGGGCAGCCCGGTCCACGTCTTCGCCCGCCACACGCCCTGCGGCGTCCCAGGTGGCCCCGCAGGGCGCTCCCCGGACCACTCGAATCTCCTGCACCTTTCCGTCCTCCAGGTCCACCTCGAATTCCGGCGCGCCGAAATGCCGGCCATACGCGCCCAGCGATTCGTTACGCGGCAGGCCGCAGCAGGTGGGCGGGCAGACGGCTCCCTTGTGGGACGTCTTCTTGCCGGACGCCACCACGGGCACGCCCTGGTCCCGACACAGCACCGCCAGGTCATGAGAGAGGTCGGGATGATTGAGGTAATCGAGTACGAGGTCCGCGTCGATGGTTTCCGGCAGGTACGGCGACGTGTCGTCCAGAAGCTCGGGCAGCGGTTCCTCGATGTTGAAAAACTCGATCTCGAACTGGCCGCCTCCGAAGCGTTCAATGCCCTCCATCTTGCACAGACCGCTTTCATTTTGCTGGAATATCAGTATTTTCTGCATGCCTCCATTCCCGGGGCGGATTGGCCGTCCCGGCCCGCCCCTTCGCCGAACCCGAAAACGGACCGGATCAGATTACTCCCAGATACCGCATTAGAAGCCGCACTCCGAAACCCGTGGCGTACCGGGGTACGTCGCCGTCTTCCGAGTCCTCGTTGTATGCGGTTCCCGCGATGTCGATGTGGGCCCACGGGGTCTCCCCGGCGAATTCCTTGATGAACGCGGCGCCCGTAATGGACCCGGCGTGCCCGCGGGGCAGCTTGGGCAGGTTGCGCAGGTCGGCCCGGTCGCTCTTCATCTTTTCGCAGTACTCCTCGTACATGGGAAAGCGCCATAGACGTTCCCGGGTGTCCTCTCCGGCCTCGAACAACTTTTCCGCCAGCACCTCGTCGGTGGTGAACAGGCCCGCGACAAAGCTGGCAAGAGCAACCAGCACGGCTCCGGTGAGGGTCGCGAGGTCGATGATAGCGGTAGGCTTGTACTTTTCGTTGGCATAGGCGATGGCGTCCGCAAGCACCAGCCTGCCCTCGGCGTCGGTGTTGCATATCTCCACGGTCTTGCCCAGGTAGGAGGTATGGATGTCGCCCGGGATATAAGAGTTGCCGTCGATGGCGTTGTGCGCGGCGGCCACCACGCCGACCACGTTGACGGCGGGGCCCAGCTGGGCGAGCGCCCGCATTACGCCCATGACGGTGGCCGCTCCCGCCATGTCGATGCGCATGTCCTCTATGTGTCCGCTGGGCTTGAGATTCAGCCCGCCGGTATCGTAGGTGATGCCCTTGCCCACGATGGCGGTTTTCTCCTTTGACCGCGGCGCGCCCATGTATTCCATGACGATGAGGCGGGGAGGAAACGGGGAGCCCTGCCCTACGGCCTTCAACAGGCCAAGGCCCTCGCTGTCGATACGGTCCCGGTCCAGCACCGTGACCTTGAACACGTTGCCGGTGGCGATTTCCCGGGCCTGCCCGGCAAGATACTCCGGAGTGGCCACACTGGCGTTTTCGTTCACCAGGTCTCTGGCCGCGTTCACGCTTTCGCATACGACTTGCGCCCGCCGGGTCTGGAGGGTGCTGGCCCGCATGCCCACGAACTGGCAGGCCTGCACCTTGTCCGGTTTTTCGCTCTTGTACCGGTCAAAGGTGTACGCGCCCAGGACCACGCCCTCCACGGCGGCGAGTTCGCAGGCCTTTTCGTCCACGCCCACCTTTGGCGCCACAACGCTCACCTTCCCACGCTTTAGTTCCGCGGCCTTGCGGATGCCCCGTGCAGCCGCCTTCCTGACCAGGTGGGGCCGGCAGTCCTTTTTCTCGCCGAGGCCGCAGCAGACAAGGGTTTTGCCTTTGTCGTAGCGGATCGCGACTTCCTTGTTCTCGCCCTTGAAGTCCTGGACGGCGTCGCTTTCCTCCTTTGTATAAAAACGTATCTCCGTGTCGTAACCGGCCGTTTTCCCGCGCGTGATCTTCATATGCTCTCCTGGAAGGGAAGGTTGTCGTACCCGGCAGCCGCTCCGGGCGAAAGCAGCATGAACTTAGCCGGTTTGGGAAAAAAAGGTCAAGGGCGCTGTTCCGGGGAACTTTTCTTCCTTGTGTGTTTATGATACTCGAAGCAAGCTGATGACCGGGCCTGCCGGGCCTTGCGTCCTGTCACGACCCGGAATGAAAGGAACGGAGCATGAACGCATATGCCTGGATCATTCTGGCATTTCTTCTGGCCAACTATCTGCTGAACCTCGTGGCGGACCTGCTCAACCTGTCCAACATGGGCGAGCAACTGCCCGCCGAGTTCGAGGATGCCTGGGACGCGGAGCGATACCGTACCAGCCAGCGATACATCCGCGACAACACGCGCCTTGGCATCGCCTCCTCAACGTGCGGTCTGGCCGTCCTTCTGGCCTTCTGGTTCTCCGGCGGATTCAACTGGCTGGACCATCTCGTGCGCTCTGCCGGCCTGTCACCCGTGCCCACGGGCCTGCTCTTCATCGGCGCCCTGCTTGCAGCCAGCGGTCTGGGCGCCGCCGTCTTCTCCGCGTACTCCGTGTTCGTGATCGAGGAGCGATACGGTTTCAACCGGACCACCCCGGCCACCTTCATCAAGGACCGGATCAAGATGGCGATCCTGGCCGTCGTGCTGGGTGGGCCCGTCCTTGCGGCGGTGCTGGCGTTCTTCCGCCACGCCGGCCCGGACGCGTGGCTGTACTGCTGGATCGCGGCCTCGGCCTTCATCCTGTTCATCCAGTACATCGCTCCCACCTTTCTGCTGCCCCTGTTCAACCGATTTGAACCCATGAAGGAAGGGGAGGTGCGCGACGCGGTGCTCGAATACCTGGACGGGCAGGAGTTCGAGGTCAAAAACCTGTTCGTCATGGACGGGTCCAGGCGCACCGCAAAGGCCAATGCCCTGTTCACGGGCCTGGGGAGCAAAAAGCGGATAGCGATGTTCGACACTTTGCTGGAACGGCATGACACTGACGAAGTGGTGGCCGTGGTGGCTCACGAGGTCGGGCATTACAAAATGCGGCACGTGGTAAAGGGCATGGCGGCGCAGATACTGCATCTGGGCCTGCTGTTCCTGCTCCTGTCCCTGTTCCTGGAATCCCGGGGTTTGTACGAGGCCTTTTTCATGGACAGAATGAGCGTGTATGCCGGCCTGGTCTTCTTCGGGCTGCTGTATTCACCGGTCGAAACGGTGGTTCTGCTGGCCCTTCAGGCATGGTCCCGGAAAAACGAGTACGAGGCGGACCGGTACGCGGTGCGGACCACCGGGAAGACGGAACCCATGGCCCGCGCCCTGCTCAAGCTGTCCCGGGACAACCTGTCCAACCTCACGCCCCACCCGCTGGCGGTCCTGCTGCGCCATACCCACCCGCCGGTGCTGGACCGGATTCGCGCGCTGCGGAAACAGGCGACAGCATAGCAGCCTGTTGAAAAACGCGATCTGCAGCGTTGCGGCGCTTTTCTCGTCGGTGCGGCGTACGCCAGGTACGCCAACCTCCTCGGAATTCGCGCGCCCTGCATCTCATCGTTTTCAAACAGGCTGCCAATTCCGGGTTTTTCAACGGCCTGTTACAATCCGAGATAGGTTTTCCGGATCACTTCGTCCTGCAGCAGTTCCTCGCCCGATCCCTGGGCGATGATCTTGCCCGAGGACAGCACGTAGTTGCGGGTGGCCATCTTGAACACGGAGGCCACCTCCTGTTCGATGAGCAGGATGGTGATGCCCAGGCCGCGGATCTCCTGGATCTTGTTGAACACCTCCTTGCGCATGAGCGGCGCGAGGCCGGTGGACGGCTCGTCTATGCACAGCAGCCTGGGTCTGGACATGAGCGCCCTGCCGATGGCCAGCATCTGCTGCTCGCCGCCCGACAGGGTGCCGGCCAGCTGCTTCTCGCGTTTCCCCAGCACCGGAAACAACTGGTAGACCTTGTCCAGTTCCTCGCTGGTGTCCCGCTCCTTCAGGTGCAGGTAGCCGCCGGCCATGAGGTTTTCCAGTACTGTCATCTCCTTGAACGGACGCCGCCGTTCCGGACAGTGCACCAGACCCATGCGTACGATTTCGTGGGCCGGGGATTTCTCGATGTTCTTGCCGTCGAAGCGGATCGTGCCTCCCAGGGTGATGTCGCCCAGGGAGGTGCCCTTGTGGGTCATCTTCTCCCAGGTGACCAGACCCGTGATGGCGCGGAGCGTCGTCGTCTTGCCCGCACCGTTGGGACCCACCAGGCTCACGAGTTCTCCGTCGTCCACGGACAGGCTGAGGTCCTTGATGAGCACGGCCCTGTCATAACAAACACTCAGGTTGGAAACCTCGAGGAGCACTTAGATACCTCCCTCTCCGAGATAAGCCTCGATCACGCCCGCTTCCTTCACGACTTCCTCGGGCTTGCCGTCGGCGATGATGGTGCCGAAATTCAGCACTATGATTCGGTCCACGATCTTCATGAGCTGTTGCAGCTTGTGCTCGATGATGATCATGGCCGGTCCCTCGCTGTGCAGGCGGCCAAAGCGCCCGCCCTTGTGCAGTCTTGCCACGGACTTGGCCATGAGGTCGGTTTCCGCCGGACTGAGACCGCCGAAGGGCTCGTCCAGGATGAGGAGTTCCGGCTCCGTGGCCACGGCCCGCGCCACTTCCAGGCGTTTGAGGTCGCCCTGGGACAGGGTGGAAGCCTTTTCCAGCGCCATGTCCGAAATTCCGGCGAATTCCAGGGCGTCCATGGCCTTGGCCTCGATCTTCTTCACCCATTCACCGCGCTTCATGGCGCGCGGACTGAGGCAGGAGACCATGACGTTGGCCACGATGGGCAGCCGGCGGAAGGGACGCATGTTCTGAAACGTGGTGGCGATACCCATGTTCACGATGTCCCATGTCTTCTTTCCGGTGATGTCCCTGCCCTTGAAGGCGACCCTGCCCGAATCCGGGCGCAGGATGCCGCTGACGAGGCGCAGCAGCGTGGTCTTGCCCGCTCCGTTGGGTCCTATCAGGCCGACCATTTCGTGGCGCCCCATGGAGAAGCTGACGTTGTTGGTGGCCGTAAGGCCTCCGAAATCCTTGCGCAGGTCCTTTACTTCCAAAAAAGGCTGGGCCATGATCAGGCTTCCTCCCCTTCCTCCCGCAGTTCCCTGCGGGACACCTTGCCCACGTCGGTCTTGGGCAGTTCCCCGCGGAACTCGATGATCTGCGGCACCTTGTAGTGGGCCAGCTTGTCCTTGCAGTAGTCGATCAACTCCTCCTCGGAGACCTTGCCCCTGGCCTCGGCCTGCAGCACGACGTACGCCTTGATGTCCTGGCCGGTCTTGGGGTTGGACACTCCGACCACGCCCGCGGCCTTGACCTGGGAATGGTTGTAGAGCACCTGCTCCACGTGCTTGGCGAACACCGAATACCCCTTGTGCTTGATGAGGTCACGCTTGCGGTCGTAGAAGTGGAAGTACCCCTCCTCGTCCATGCTGACGAGGTCGCCGGTGCGCATCCACATCCTGCCGGCCAGTTCGACCATCGTCTCCTTGTTGTCGTCAGGCCTCTGCCAGTAACCTTCCATGATGTTGGGGCCGCTCACCACCATCTCCCCCACCTCGCCCACCGGCACGAACTCGTCGCTGTCCACGCTCACGATGGCGGCGTCTATGTTGGGCACGGGTATGCCGAAGGACCCCCTCTTGGTGCGGTGTACCGGGTTGGCGTGGCACACGGCCGCCGTCTCGGTCATGCCATAGCCCTCGACTATGCGGCTTTTCGTGCGTCTCTCCCAATCCTCCACAGTGCTCTCGTGCAGGGTGTCGGCGCCGCACACGACCAGCTTCAGCTTTTCCCAGTTCACGCGGCAGGTCTTGTCGTACTCCTTGAGGTACTCGTACAAAGTGGGCACGCCATAAAACGCCGAGGCGTTGTAACGGTCCACGGCGGCCAGGATCTTGTCGAAGTCCGGCGTGGTGAACAGAACCAGGGAGAATCCCTGGACAATGCCGGTAAGCATGATGACGACCTGCCCGTAGATGTGAAACAGGGGCAGGAAGGCGATGATGGTCTCCTGACCCGGTTCGAACAGGTGGCCCCAGAAGGCCATGGCCTGGGCCTGGCACGCCACGATGTTGTAGTGGGTGAGCATGGCCGCCTTGGGATACCCCGTGGTGCCGCCGGTGTAAGGCAATGCAGCGAGATCCCTGGTCGGGTCGATCTCGGCCTCCGGGGGCTCGGGCGGATACTTTTTGATGAGGTCCTGCATCTTCAGCAGGCCCTCCCGCTTCATGGTCTCGTCGTCCGGAATCTCCATCCCGCCGTAGGCCCTGGACAGGATTCCCTTGGCGAAAACCTTCTTCAGCCTGGGAAGGTACTCGTCCACGCCCGTGAGGATCACGTTGTCCATGGGGACCTCGGCCGCCGCGGCGTTGGAATAGAGGATGTCCTGGCAGATCAGGGTCCTGGCCCCGCTGTCCATGAGCTGGTGCCGCACCTCCCGGCTGCTGTACACCGGACTCACCGGCGTCACCACCGCCCCCAGCTTCAACGCGGCCATGTAGGCGATGACGAACTGCGGGCAATTGAGCAGGTACAGGGCAACCCGGTCGCCCTTCTTCACTCCCAGGTCGGCGAGGGCCGTGGCGAAACGGTCCGTATGGTCCTTCAGTTCGTTGTAGCTTATCTTCCTGCCGTAGAAGATGATGCTGGTCTTCTTTCCGAACTTTTCGCATACCTCGTTGAACATGCTTGGTATGGAGACGGGCTCCACCGGAATCGTCGGGGGAGTGGTTTCAGGGTAATGCTTGAGCCACGGCTTGCAGAGATAAGCCTCTTGTGAGTCCATTCTATGTAACCTCCGGATTGCTTATTCCAAAAAGGGGATTCCTCACGTCATTTGTGCATCGCAGACGCGGCACCGGCGCTTGAAGGCCACGTTACGCACCTTGCACCTCGGGCACTCGGACTCGATCAGGTCACGAACCCACGGGATAAGCCCCTCGGGCATGAACCTCAGGGTCAAAAGCACCAGGGCTGCGAACAGAAACATCCGCATTTCCGGCAGGCTGGGAAAGTTGTCCAGGACAATGCGCATGACCTCCATGAGCGGATTGAGGATGAACACCCCGGCGATCGGGCCGTAAATGGTGACCATCCCGCCGAACACCGACCAGATGATGACCTGAAAGGACAGATTCACCTCCAGTGTGGACGGCCCGGCAAGGCGCATGAAATGGACGTACAGGCCGCCGGCTATACCGGCGAAGAAACCGCTCATGCAAAAGGCCAACAGCTTGTATTTGGTGGTATTGATTCCCGAAGTCCGAACCGCTATCTCGTCCTCCCGGATGGCGTGGAGAATGATGCCGATGTTGGAGTCCGTGATCTTCCACATGATCCCGCCAAGCACCAGCATGAGCACGGCGGTGACGTAGTAGTCCATGATCCTGGAGGACGTGAGCCGGGACAGACCGGAAAGGCCGAGCTCCCCGCCGGTGATGCCGGGAATGGCGAACACTATGCCCGTCAGAATCAGGGGAAACGCCAGGGTGGTCAGGGCGAGATACGAGCCGCGCAGCCGCAGGCAGGGAATGCCCACGATCAACCCGGCGAGCACCGCACCCACCGCCCCAAGGGGAATGGAAAGGACGGGCGGCAGGTCCAGGTGGATGTTGAGCAGCGCGGTGCAATACGCGGCCACTCCGAAAAACAGGGCATGCCCGAAGTTCATCTGCCCGGTGAATCCCGACAGCAGGTCCCAGCTGGCGGCCAGGATCGCGAAGATCGAGGTCAGGATGACCACGCGCATGATGTAGTAATCCTGGGTGAACAGGGGCAGCGTCAGAAGGGCGATTATGAACAGGATGAGAATCACCCTGGCGGGCAGCACCAGGACTTCCGAACGCACGATGTTGTAAAACCTACGGATGTAGGACGCCACAAGTCCCATTCTAACGCTCCTCCTCGAACGATACTCCGAAAAGGCCCTCGGGCCTGATGATCAGCACCAGAATCATGATGGACAGCGCCACCGAGTCCTTCAGGAAAGCGCCCATGGGAACCATGAACACCACCATCGACTCGGCAAAGCCCAGGATGTAGGCTCCCACGAAGCTGCCCTCGATGCTGCCCATGCCGCCCAGCACCACGATGGCCAGCATCATGATCAGGGGGTGCATCCACATGGTCGGCTCCACCGTTACCAGGGGCACGACAATGGCCCCGGCAATGGAGGCCAGCCCCACCGACACGGCCATGGTGGCCAGAGCCACGTGGGTCACGTTCATGCCCATGAGATTGGCCACCTCCCGGTCCTGCGCGGTGGAGCGGATGGCAAGGCCCAACCGGGTTCGAAACAGGAACACCCGCACACCCGCCAGCACCAGCAGGGCAAGGCCCAGGGCGAGGATGTGCTGATAGGTGACCCGCACTCCCAGGATGGTGGCGTAGCCATCCACCAGGGGGCTGACCCCCAGGTAATGTCCTCCGAAGGTCATCAGGAAGACCTCCTGGATGAGCATGCCCACGGCGATGGTGGAGATGAGGACCGCGGCTTCATGCTCCTGGATGGGCCGAATGAAGAGCTGGTAGATGACCAGCCCCACGACGATGGTGAGTAAAATGGCGGCCAGCATGGAAAGGGACGTGGGCAATCCGATCATCTTGGTGCCGATGTAGATCAGGTACGCCGCCGTCATGTACAGGGCGGTGTGGGCGATGTTGATGATGCGCGCAACGCCCAGCACCAGGGAAAAGCCGATGGCCAGAAGGGCGTACACGCTGCCCTTGATGAGGCCGTCGATGATGATGTCCAGGACCATATTTCGTACCCCGCAAACTCCTGCCCGCGAGCCGGGCTGTCCGGCGCGCGCACCGGTGGCGATGCCGGCCGCGCCAAGGTCAACAAACGGCCCCTTCCGGACCGGGTAAGCCCGGAAGGGGCTGGCGATGTGGTATTATTCCTTTTTGGACCAGTGCTCCACGACCCAGGGAGCCAGCTTGTAGGGCTTGGAGCCTTCATAGAGGACACCTTCCCAGTGGTAGGGCCATACACATTCCATCTGGCCGTCCTGCCACTGGGTGCCAAGGGACGTCACGTAATTGGGTCCCCAGGTCACGTCATGGCTTTCGTCGAAGACGATGCGGCCCGCGGCGCCCGTCATGTCGGTCTTTTCGATGACCGGGACCAGCTTTTTCGAGTCCAGGGTGCCCGTCTTTTCGATTGCGGCCTTGAGGATGTAAGTGGCGTCATAGGTGCCGGCAGTGTAGTTGGGCGCCTGATCGTAGAGTTCCCTGTACTTTTTGTAGAAGGGGATGGTGTCCTCGGTGATTTTCACCGGGGCATACGTGTTGATGGTGAGGGCATACTCGCCTTTGCCGTTGGTGGCTTCCCAGAAGCCGGACTTCTGCGCTTCCACGTTGATGCCCACCGCCGCGGCCGGTACCTTCAACTCGCCCATCTGCTTGGCGAAGGTGAGGCCCACCGAGGAGGAAAAGGTGGTGAAGACGATGTGGGCGCCCGCACGCTGGATGGCGGACAGCTCGGCCGAGCAGTCCTTGGCCACGGGGGAGGGACGCCAGACACCGGCCACCTCCATGCCCATCTTCTCGGGCAGTATCTTCTGAGCCGCGGCGACGATGGGGTCGGCCCAGGCCGCCTTTTCCGCAACCACGGCGACCTTCAGCGTTTCCAGGCCCAACTGCTTTTTCATGATGGCGCCGACGGTGCCCAGCAGGATGAAGTCCACCTTGCCCAGATACGTCGAATTGATGGGGGTCAGCCGGAACCAGTACTTGTACCGGTCATAGTCCTCGGTCACGCGGGTGCACAGTTCCGGATGCGCCGCGCCGCAGCCGATGAAGACCTTCCCGGCGTCCATGGCGATGTCCTGCATCACCAAAACCGCCTCGGTGCGAAATCCGCCCATCAGAAAATCCACCTTGTGGCGGCTGATGGCCATTTCTATCGCGTTGGTGGCGTCCGGAATGCTCAGAAACTCGTTCGTGTCCACCTTGACCATTTCCAGCGGGCGCATCTCGTCGCCCACCTTGATTCCACCCGCCTTGTTGATCTCGTCGGCGGCCATGGTGGCTCCGTTCCAGTGGCCCTCGCCCTGTGTAAAGGACATGGGGCCCAGCACTCCGATCTTGACCGGATCGGCCGAAAACCCCGGCTGGACGAAACATACGGCCAGTAAGATTGTGGCTGCCAAAAGAACAAGGACCTTGCACGATTTCATGACAGTACCTCCCTTGGGCTGTGATTCCGCGTCCGGGACGGCGGAGCAAAATCCCCACGAACACCTGGCGCGGACAATGGAATTGATGGGCGGCTATTGTCAGGCGGCGGGCTTCGTATGAGCCTCTCCGCCATATTCACGGTCGCTTCGCACGACTACGTGGGCGCGACTGCGAGAACGGAATGTCATGCGCAAAAAAACCAGCGAGAGAACGAGAATGCTGAATGTCAGGCCGTACAATCCGGTAACGGTTCCGAATCCGGCAGGCGTTACTCAGCCTGCCCGTGATGCCCGAGCCCGGAATCTTCCGGGCGGTTGTTCGTTCGAGGATGGGGGCGGACGGACCCCGGGATGATGAGACCGTCGGGGGTCGGGAGGGAGACGGTCGGACTGGAAAACCCGTTCCGACCGAATACTCCGTTGACGTCTGCCTATCGGAGCATGGCTCCGCACGGGCCGTTTGGCCCGGGGTGAATCAGCATGGAGGCGAGGAGGATGTAACCTCCTTGAATTACCGTATAACGTATACCAACACTAAACGTTGAGTGAAGGTATCCGAAAAAGTTGTTTACAGAGTATAAACATTGAGATATATTGTCAAGCATAATCTTTGGGAATGCCATAGACCAAGCCGAAGACCTAATATTCGCGCGGCCCGGCCGCCTTCCCGGACCCCGCCGTGGTCCCGCTTCACGACTCAACCGGAACCTTGCAACACAAAACTTGATTCCCTCACCCGAATCCGGCATATCTGTGGACCCTGTTCGTGAAACCCCTCGGCCGGCAGGCAACCTCTTCCGGCTGGAAAGGAAACAGGCGTCTTAGCCATGAAGATCAGCGAACTCGCTCAAAAAACCGGAGTTCCCAAGCAGACCATCCACTACTACATCCGCTCGGGCCTCCTTCCCAAACCCAAACGGCTGGGAAGCAACCAGGCCGACTACGACAGGTCCTACGTGGATCGGATCCGGCTCATCAAGGAACTCCAGAACGACTTCTTCTTCCCTTTGCCCACCATCAAGAAGATTCTCTGGGAGCACCGCTCCGCGCGCAAACAGGCCATGCTCAAGCTGCGCATGGAATTCTTCCGCCCCATGGAGCACTACCTGGGCACCGGTGTCGTGGGCGATCAGGCATTTCTCGAAGCCACGGGCATGGCCCAGAGATGGATACCCACCCTCAAGGAATGGGGGCTTATCAGCTCGAACGTCGAAAACGGTGAGAGCGTCTACACTCAGGACGACATCATCATAGGCAAAGTAATGGTGAACATGGCCAGAATCGGCATCAACCGCGCCAACGGTTTCAGTCCGGAAATCACCATGCCCATGCTGGCGGGCATGTTTCGGGAAATCGCCAGGGGCCTGATTGACGACTTCCGGCAGGCCACAATGGGAATGAAGCCTGCCGAGCGCGAAGAACTCGCGCTCATGGGCCATGAAATCATGGGTGTCCTTTTCTACCATCTTTACCGGAAATATGCACGTGAATATATCAACGACACCACCGCCGAGGATGAATGACGCTCCACGGCGCGACCACGAGGGCCCGACGACTTTCAGCCTTCCGATCCGGGCGTGTCCCCGCCCTTCTCGATGCCGCAGAGAATCCGGGCCATCTTCTGCTTGTGCGCGAGGTTGGTCTGGCGGGCGATCATCACCCTCTGGGCCTGGGGCGAACCCGCGCCGTGCATGGATTCCGTGAGGTAACCCACCGCAGCCGTGCCCAGGGTCAGGTTCTCCACGAGCCGCAGCATCCGCGCCCTGTGCTCCGTGGGCACGCCTTCCACACCCCGGTAGTATTTCTCCAGGAGGGGCCCTGACTCCCTGCTCCTGAAATCCGCCTCGGACGGCAACGTCACCATGAGTCCACCCGCGATGTCCTGTGCCAGCCGTGCTATTTCGTACGGATACCGGGTGATGTTCTGCTTGTGCACGTTGGCCAGCAGCGTGTCCACGGCCCAGGTGCCGCTGGGTTCGGCGTGGCCTTCGGACGCGCAGGCGATGCAGCCGCAGAACAGTGTCTCGTTGAGATGGTTCATCTCGATGATCTTGTCGCGGACGTGTGACGCCTTCTGCACGCCATTCATCTCCGCCATGCACTGGGCCGCGCCGATGAGCACGTCCCCCACCCCGACCTTGCAGGCATAGCTCTGGCGGTGGTAGGAGGCGAACTGCTCGACCAGCCGGCCGGCGAACTCGATTTCGCCGCACATGAACACCCGGTCCCGGGGGACGAACACGTCGTCCAGGATCACCAGCGCCTCGTGCCCTCCGTAAAAGACGTTGCCGCGGTCGAAGGTGTCCCCCTCCAGCTTGCGGGTGTCGCAGGACTGCCGGCCCATGATGTAGGTGATGCCCGGGGCGTCGGACGGTACCGCGAAGGAGACCGCGTAGTCCTCGTCGCCCTTGCGCATGGCCATGGTGGGCATCACTATGAGTTCATGGGAGTTCACCGCGCCGGTCTGGTGGGCCTTGGCCCCGCGCACCACGATGCCGTCGTCACGCCGCTCCACCACGTGGACGAACATGTCCGGGTCCGGCTGTTGGTGGGGAGGCAGGGACCGGTCCCCCTTGGGATCGGTCATGGCTCCGTCGCAGGTGAGGTCGTTCTTCTGCACGTGGCGAAGGTAGTCCAGAAACCGCCTGTTGTATTCGGCGCCGTGCTTTTGGTCGATGTCGTGGGTGACGATGGACAGCGCATTCAAGGCGTCCATGCCCACGCACCGCTGAAAGCAGCAGCCGGTTAGCGAGCCCAGCAGTCGGCCCATCTTGCTTTTCTTGACCAGGTCGTTCGAGTTCTGGTGGATGTGGGTAAACCGGTTGATCCTCTCCCCGGTGAGATGGGAGGTGGCGACCATGAGGTCCTCATACTCGGGTTTGTGCGCCAACTCGTAGGTCATGGCCACCGCGTTCATGGACGGTCGTATTATCGGATTGTCCACGGGGTTCTCCACCCGCTCGCCGAACATGTAGACGACAAGGTTCAGCTTGCGCAGGCTCTCTTCATATTGTTTGGCGTTCATCATGGCGCCCTCGTTTCCCTTGCCGGTTGGCCTGGAATGCGTTCCGGGCAAGCGTGTGGTTGCTCCCCGGACACGTTAATCCATATTGATTTGGTCGGTTTTCCTCCGGGAATCGGGACACGGGCCGCCTTGGCGACCCCGGATTCCCTTGGACTATTTCCCTTTGAACTCGGGCTCCCGTTTTTCCAGGAACGCATTGAATCCCTCGGTACGATCCTCGGATTCCCGGACGCGGGCGCTGCCCTCGCCTTCCACTTCGAGGCCGCGATCCATGTTCTCGTATTCGCCGGCGGACATGGCGCGCAGCACGGATCCCACGGCGATGGGGGGCCGCCTGGCCAGTGTCGCGGCAAGGTCCATGGCCTCGTCCATGAGTTTGTCCTGCGGGCAAACCTGCTGGACCAGGCCGATTTCCAGAGCCTCGGCCGGGCTGAGGCGGCGGCTGAACAGGATCATGTCCAGGGCCTTCTGCTTGCCCACGGCCCTCATGAGGCGTTGGGTGCCGCCCCATCCCGGGATGATGCCGAGATTCAGTTCGGTAAGGCCGATCCTGGTTTTCGGGTTTTCGGCGGCGATCCGGAAATGGCAGCACAGGGCCAGTTCCAGCCCTCCTCCCAGGGCGTGGCCGTTCATGGCGGCGATCACGGGCTTTTCATAGCGATCGAGCTTCGTCCATGTGTCCCGGCCCATGGGACCGGTGACGTCCTGGTTTTCCGAATCGGCCACGTCAAAGCCGGCGGAAAAGCACTTTTCCCCGTCGCCGGTGAGTACCAGCACCCGGACCTCCGGGTCGTGGGCCAGCGCATCCAGAGCGTTGGTGAGGTCCTGCATGGTAACGAGGTCAAAAGCGTTGGCGGGCGGATGGGCTATGGTGAGCACCGCCACGTGGTCCTGTATGTCCACTTTCAGGTTCCTGTATTCCATTTGACTACCTCCTGTATTGTTTGTTCCCGGTGTTTCCATCCCCGGGTTGCGCCTGTTTTCGATCGATCGCGCCCTCGTGGGACAGCCGGCCCCACGCCCTTCATATGTAGATTGGGTCAAGGTTTTGCGAAGCAGGACCGGACCCAACGGGCACCGGTGGAAAACGATTTCTCAATTATGTAGGTTAGGTCAAGGCCGCATCCATGCGGCCGGACCCAACAATTCCGAGCGAAGCGAGTCCTCATTTCTTCGCTCCGCCCCAGGCCGGAGCTCAGGTGCGAGATGTTAAGCGAGGCCTGAGAACACGAATCTTGCACAAAGGTGTCGAAGCCGGCGGTAGGGCACGGCGCGCCGTGCCCGATATAATCGGTTTCCTTTTTCCTTGAAGCAGTCCCCGCAAGGGGACAAGCGCGATCAGGCCAAGGTTTCAACCCCGGTGCACAGGATTCGTTCCCCCATCATGCACGTTGTTTCATCGGAGCCGACATTCACCATGTTGGGTCCGGCTCCGCTGTCGCTACGCCTTGATCCAACCTACGAAAAACACCACAACAGTCCGTAATTAATACCAATCCATCATTCGCCCATCCACTCCGTCCTGCCGGAACACGCGAACACGCCGTCAGGCTTGTACAGAAGGTGGTCGTACACCCCGTCTTCCCCGCGATTGGCCAGGGAGGCTATGCGGTCCCCCGCATGGGTTTCCGACAGCCAGTTGATATGCAGGCCGGCGAGG
>JBKHBM010000102.1:0-15799 GCA_046542385.1 Desulfatibacillaceae bacterium
CTTGCATCTCATCGTTTTTGAACAGGCTGTAAATCCCTAGTTTTTCAACGGGCTGGTAACGGACGAAGGGCGAAAATCCTTTCATCCACGGGGTGAAACGCACATTTGTCCGAGAACGTGCAAAAAGCCCGATTCATGGGGTTCTTGAAGGGTTCTCAACCTTTTCGTCACGGATTCGGGTTTCCAAAATGCGGTCAATCCTTGCCACCAGGTCGTTTGCGACTGCCCCGGCATTCTCCGGCCCGGACGCGGAGGTGATCGCGTCGGGGATCCCGGCTCGCCATTCCGGGTCGCCGGCCGTGGACAGGATCACCACCCTGTTCCGGTCCGGGTACTCGTCCAGAAACCTGGTGACCCGGTGGTTCAGGCTCCACCGGGTCACCGTGTTCACCAGAAGCACCGCGTCGTAACGCGTCGCGTCCACGTCCCGGAGGCGCACCAGCGGTATCGCCCGGACGGCAATTCCCCGGTCCAGCAATTCGGAGGACACCCGGTCGACCACCAGTCCCTTGAACCGGGAACCCTGGGAGGCTATGAGAACGCTTTTTTCCGCGCCTTCGGGTTCGCTCACCACGCCGATGGTTCCCCTGGCCGCGCAGCCGGCCAAAAAGGCCGCCACCACGCAAGCCACTGCAATTGCCGGGATCCGGTTTTTCATGTCATGCCTCCGTTCGGGCAAGTCGGGCAGGATCGGCGCGCGATGCCGGGCCGCAACCAGGCGGTCGACCGTGTCGGCCGGGCCAGCGATACCGCGCGTCCCTGGTGCGCCTCGCCGGTATGAACATGGTTGCGACGGCGCCCCAGGTGTTACCGGGCCAGGTTGTTCCAGCCGCTCTGGTCCATGGCCCTGCGCATGTGCGGTTCATGGCTGCCGCCCAGTTTGCGCCTTATCCATCCCTTCTTGAGGTTTCGGTAATAGGCGAAGATGTCCTCCAGTCCGTGGGCCGGGTCGAATCCGAACGTCTCCCGGAATTTCGTGCCGTCGATGATCACCGGATATTTGAAGAACTCCACCAGATAACTGGGCATTGACCGCCATCCCAGGATCCTGCTGATGACCTGGGGCACCATCGAAGGCAGGGAA
This sequence comes from Desulfatibacillaceae bacterium, assembly GCA_046542385.1. Classification (GTDB taxonomy): domain Bacteria; phylum Desulfobacterota; class Desulfobacteria; order Desulfobacterales; family Desulfatibacillaceae; genus JBKHBM01. The sequence goes on from JBKHBM010000102.1 coordinate 1,085, forward strand.
ACGATGGGCACGCGCGCGCACCCGGCGTGGTAAACGGCCTCCTGGTAGGGAATCCAGTCGTCGGGCGCCACGTTGTAGATGCCCGGCCGGTTCTTCCGGAAGGCGTCCACGACGGCCCCGGCCATGTCCTCCACGTGGATGAACTGCATCATGGGTGAGAACCCGACCAGCACCGGGGCGTACCTGGAGCTGAACAACTGGCCCATGTTGTTGCCTATGCCGGGGCCCACTATGTTGCACGGCCGCAGGATGGTGACGTGCAGATCCGGGTGCTTGTAAAGGTAGATGTTGGCCGTGTTTTCCAACTCCACCGAGTCCACCAGGTCATGGGACAGGTTGGCCGCCTTGAGGGGGGTGTCCTCGTCCAGCAGGGCCGGGTTGTATGGGCTGGCGCCGTACACGAAGTACGTGGACAGTACGAGCATCTGCCGCACACCGTAGCGGATGGACAACTCGAACAGCCTCTGGGTGCCCAGCACGTTGGCGCTGTAGCGGAAAAACCGGCTGGATATGTCCGCGCCGATGCGTCCCAGATGGATGACCCCGTAGAAGTCGTACCTCCGGAACAGATCCTCGAAGCGGCGCTTGTTGAAGTCCATGCGGAAGCTGGGAACGTCCAGGCCGAGGTTCGCGGCGCGGCGGAAGTCGATGGCCACGACCCGGTAGTAGAGTTTGAGCCGGGAGATCACCTGCCGGGCCAGGGCGCCCCCGGCTCCGGTGACCAGGATTCTGGGCTTTTCATCCTCCTGATGAAACGGCCTGCGAAGGTGCGTGGGCATCATTTGCGGGATGGCCGCGGAGGCCGCCTCGATGGCCTGGTCCGTGGTAATGGGTTTCTTTTCCCCTTTCCGGCCGCCATCCTTTTCGATTTTTCCGCTGTTTGTGCCGCCTGGTGCCGACGCGGGCTTTCCGGAAGCGGCTTTCCGGGTCGCGCTCTTCTTTGGGGGAGCGGCCTTTTTGGTCTTTGTCGGCCCTGTCTTTCCCGCACCCCCGGCCCTGGCGCCGGAGGTTCTCGCCGTGGTCTTCCCTTTACCCGCGTCCGACGCCTTTTTCCCGGTATTCTTCCCGGTTGCCGGCGTCTTTGGCTCGTCCTTGTTTCCCTCGCCCTTGGGGGGCCTGGTCTTTTCGTTCTCCGCCATCAGAACCACCCTTTCCGTTCGCGCAGGCCCCGGTTGACGAGTTCGGTGACCCGCTCCTTTACCTGGTCCACCTTGGCCACCATCTCGTCCTGGTCCTCCACGTTTCCGGTGAAATGCATGGGCTCGCCGAAATTCATGATTACCCTGACCGGCAGGGGAATGGGCGTGGTCAGCGGAAAGACGGGAAAGCCGAACACCCTGGCAAGAGGCTTGATGTTCATGAACGAGGGCATGGTCTCCTCGCATCCCACCACGCCAACGGGGAGTATGGGCACCTTGTGTTCCACGGCTATGTGCATGAAGCCGGTGCCGAACCTCTGCAATTGGTAGCGCTTGTTGAACGTCTTGCCCGATCCCCTGGCGCCTTCCGGGAAGACGATCACCGTCTCCTCCCTTTTGAGCATCTTCACGCAGTTGACCGGATCGCCCACCACCGAGCCCATCTGATTGAACCAGTAGCTGAAATACGGTACATGGGGCAGAAAACGCTCCACCATGGCCCGTGGTGCACGAGGGCCGTAGTGGTTGGTGGCCAGGGCCAGGCCGATGAGCATGCCGTCCCAGGGAAGCTGGCCGCTGTGGTTCGCGACAACCAGAAGGCGTCCTTCCTTGGGCACGTTGTGCAGGCCGTGGGCCGTGGCGCGGAAGTAATGATCGTACAGCACCTTGACCAGGGCCATCCCGATCTTGGCGGCCTCCACGTCGTAACCCCAGGGATCGTATCCGTAGGAACCCACGCTCTTGGGCATGGAGTTCACCCGGGACTCGATCTCCGGGGAAACCAGCAGCCTTTTCAACATGTTCTTTGCGCGCATACACTGCCTTTCGCATGGAGGGTCGGTGCGCGGCGCCGGTCCGGGGCGGATCGAACAGGGCCGAAGCGGCGTTTCAAAAGGTTGTTCCATCATACAGAAAACACCGGAGGGAAAGCAACCGCGACGGAGGACTCGTAACAGGGCGCGTTGGCCGAGTCTTCAAATCGGGACCGGGCGCAGTCAACACGGCCATGCGTTCGACGGCAGGTGTCAGCCGCCGAACACGTCCACGATTCCGCAAAGACGGGCCAGGGAGGATTCGAAAAACGCTTCTTCGTCCAGGTCCACCCGGATGGCGTTCGCGGGACAGGCCTCGGCGCACCGCCCGCATCCCAGGCACGCGTCGGAAATCACCGCGGTGCCGTTTTCCAGCGAAATGGCCCGGGCCACGCAGAGCCCCTCCGTGCAGGCGCCGCAGCCCACGCAGTCCTCGGTCACGGTTACCGTGATTCCGGGAGCCCGGTGCAGCTTTTCCGTGAAACGCCGCGCCGCGTAGGGAACACCGCGGGTGATGCAGCAGCAGGGGCAGCAGTTGCAAATGGTGAACAGGGCAGCCTCGGGTCCGGCGCCGAGCCACACCGTATCCAGCTTGCTCTTGCCCACGAAATGAACGAGGCCCTGTTTCTGGCATTCGCGGATGTGCGCCTTCGCCTGGTCCCGGCTCACGTGCCTGCCCCAGTCCGGGTTGATGTCCAGGGTGGCCGAGCCCATGAACAGGCACCCCAGTTCCACGGGATAGTTACGGCAGGGGTTGCTCCTGCGGCATATGCAGAAATCCATGATGAAGTGGTGGTCCGCCCGGTCGACAAGGGTGTCGATGAGACGGGTGGGAAGCGCCATCTGGTCCGGTTCCTCAAGGTTGCGTTCCACGGCCACGGTGTTGTCCCTGGGCAGGCAGACCAGGTGGTCTCCCTCGAACAACAGGCGTTCCACGAGGCGGCCCACACCGGGTAGCCGGGTGACGGCCATCAGTCGCATGTCCCTGGGAAAGGCGCGGCGGATGAGTTCCAGGGTCCAGTCGGGGCGCGACATCGGGACTCCGTGGGCTGCGGTTGCGCCTGGAGGGTGGTCAGGTCCCCGAGGCGGTAAGATATGGTCCGGCGATTCATCTTCATGCCACTCTGAAACCCGGTGCGGGATGATTTCCCGGAGACCGGGCGAATCGCCACGGACTGAAACAGGACGACTGCAAAGACGCCGGCCGACCCGCTCGCGGATTATTGCATGCGGGCGTCGTGGGCCACTTCCTCGCCGAAAGGCAAGGCGTCGTCGATGCTCATTCCCGCGGCGGCCCACGCACTCATCCAGAAGTCCACGATCAGGTTCACGGAGATCTCGTACATCCGGTCCGATACTTCCGGGGTCCTGGACCCGTGGAAATGCTCGTACGACTTCATGATGGCGTAGCTCTTGATGTCCGGGTCTTCCACCGGATGGTACCCGTCGTAGCTCACGATGTCCGGGGCCAGGTTTTGCGAACTGTTCTGGTGACCCGGATACACGGTTTCGGCGATATGATTGGCGAGCACGCCGAACAGGGTCGCCGTATTGTACTCGTCCAGCCGGTCCGATTCGATCCGTTCTATCAGGGTCTGATAAAGCTCCGGAATGTTTTTGGGATTTACCTTGAGGTCCGCGGTGTCCGAGAAGAACATGCCCGATTTGACGGCTTCCCTCTGTCCCAGAAGGTACATGCGCAGTTCCTGCGGGCAGAATTCTATGGCGTCCACGACGAGCGCGTCCCTGGTTTCCACGTTGAAACCAGGACACGGCGCGGCAATTAAAAAAATAACGGAAGCCGCGCAAAAGGCTGCAAGCAAACCCTTGATGGACATGTGACCCTCCTGGCTTTCGGAGTACTGTCGAGATCGGTCGCATTTGGCCCCGTGCCGGGGCGGCTTAGGGGCAATGCCTTGAATCGTATTGAAAATCCGGACATTTATTACCTTTTCTTGGCCGATATGTCAACATTTCCAAGGTAAAAAGCCTATGGCGTTGGCCATATTGTGGGATGTTTCACGATTTGCGGGAGTCGGCCCCGCCGTGTGCCGGTATCGGTGTTTGCCGACCGAAAAAATGACGGGAGCGATTTGCAACGAACAACAGGGGGTTGAACGCCCGGGCTCCTTGCGGTATGAAGTGGAATACCATGTGCGACTTCCTTTGCTTTTCGCACCCGGACAATCCGTTGCCACGGAGGAAAATATGAACACTCGGCCCCTTTGCCTGCTTGCCGCCGCGCTTTCCCTTTTTTGGGCACTGTCGCCCGCACTTGGCGCGGACCCGGAAAACATCACCATGGCCACCGAAAATGACCCGCCCTACGCCATGTATGAAAACCGGGACGTTTCAGGCCTTGGGACGAAAACCGTGGCCGCGGTCCTGCAACGCCTTGGGACCGGCGCCGAGTTCTCCCTGTACAAACGGTCCGTTCCCGAACGCCTGGTCAAGGGCGGAGCCATGGACGGCCTTTATCCGGTAGCCATGAGGGATGATCTCCTGGAGACATGCCATTATCCGGCGGAGCCCCTGTTCGTGGAGAAGCGTCTTTTCCTGATCCGCGTTGAAACCGCGGGGTCCTTCACGTTCGAAACCTGGGACGATCTGGCCTCCGCCACCGTCGGATACGTGGAGGGAGAGGAACTGCCCGGGAAACTGGCAGGGTATCTGGCCGGGCACGACAGGGTGGTGGAGGCGGAAAGCCTGCGGAATCTTCTCGTGCAACTGGTGAGGGAGAACGTGGACTATGCCTTTGCCGAGCTGGGTGCCGCGGCGCACATACTGTACGAGATGGGCGTGGCCGAACGGGTCGCAGCCATAGACAGGCCGTTGGCCAGGACGCCCATGTACGTCGTATTCAACAAAGACAACGTGCCCCTGTCCTTCGTGGATTCCTTTTCCGCCGAACTGGCCGCCTTCAGGGCTTCTCCGGAATACAACACCCTGTACGGCAAGTACATTTCCGTGGCCATCCTGGAGCAGGAGGCAACCGTGGACGAGGACAAGGCGGAAGCCGGAGAGGGGACGGACACCGGTGACGGGAAGGACGCGGAACCGGAAACCGGGTTGGAGGAAACCGGGGCAAAGGAAGAGTCCGGGGAAGCCGGCGAATCCGAACCGGAGGCGAGGGACGAGCAACCCCCGGCAGAGGTTCGCAATGACGACATTCCCCTCAAGGAAGGCAGCCGGGGCGCCAACGTCAAAAAGGTCCAGGAGGCCCTGCTTACCATGGGTTACTATCCCGGTCCGGTGGACGGCGTGTACGGCCCGGCCCTGGCCTTTGCCGTTCGGGTATTCCAGCAGGACGCGGGGCTTGGCGCGGACGGGGTCGTGGGCGCCAACACGTGGAGGACCATCTTCAAGGAATACGGCCTGCCTGATCAGTTGCCCATAAGCCCGGGGATGTCCGCGGCGCCGGTGACAACGCCGGCCGTGGAGGACAAGGCCGGGCCCGCCGCCCCGGAGGAGAATGGACCCCTGGAGGTGGGCAGCAGGGGCACGAAGGTGCGCAGGCTGCAGGGCGCGCTCATGGCCTTTGGATACTATCCCGGACCCGTGGACGGCGTGTTCAGCGGAGAAGTGGAGAACGCCCTGAAGGTGTTTCAGGAGGACCACGGCCTCGTGTCCGACGGAGTCGCCGGGCCCGACACGTTTCGCGAGCTGGGATTGGCCTGGGACTGATTGCCGGCGCGGGGCCCGAAGGCAATCACGGTCCTCCGCCGCGTCATGGACATGTCGCGGCTTGTGGGTACGGAGCCTGTGCCGCCGGTGGTGGGCGAGGCAGGCAACAGGGCCAGCGGCGGTCGCGCCCTGGCGGTGATCGCACAAAGCTCCCCGGCCGCCCCCGGCGTGGTCGCCGCCGCGCAGGGCCGCCGGGACTTCCGGCCCCGGGGCCGACCCGTGGCCGGAGACTCCCGCGCATGCGGTGAAAACAAAAGATTGAATCAGGGCGCGGCGCCTTGCTCCATCATCCATCCCCGGTCCGCGCTCCCGCCCGTCAGTATCTGACCAGGACGAAATCCGAGAAATCCGGTTCCCCTTCCAGGGGCCGCACCAGTGGAGTCTGGGCTCCGTCCGTGGTTTCCACGAGGCGGCTGGACACGAACACCTGCAGCTCGCCGACCTGGACCTCGCCGTCGCCGTCCAGGTCCGCCTGAAGGTTTTCCAGGCCGTCAAGGATCACCTTGGTGAAGGCGCCGTGACCCCAGAAGGGCAGGGTGCCGGAGTTCTGTCCGTCACGCGTGGAGGCGAAGCATGTGACGCCTTTGAGGGAGGCCAGGGCAACGATCTCGTTGGTAATCCCGTCGGTGGGATCGACCCAGGCATCGTCCTGTTTGACGGTCATGCCGGGCCAGGCCACGTCGATGAAGAGCAGGCGTCGGGCCGGCAGTTCGGCCAGGGCATTGGTGATTGTCGAGAAGGGGACCATGCCCAGGGCGAGTCCGCGGGGGTCTTCGTTGATCGCCGAGAGCTGGGCCCGCAGCGGGGCCAGGTAGATCTCACCGTTGAGGCGGAGGGCGCGGGCCACGATGTAGAAGACCACGGTGTCCCGTTCCCGGGCCTGGTCCAGCAGGTCGGAATGGACCAGCTCCAGGACGCGGTCCCGGTCCGGGTTTTCCACCGCGCCGTATCCCACCACGCGGACCTGGTTGTACAGGGTACCCGCCTGGCTTTCCAGGGCGCGCACCACCATCCTGGCGTCGTCGTCCGCAAAGGTGAGATGGTACCTGGGGTCATCGTACCGGCTCACGCCCATGGACAGCACATACAGTGCCGGAGCGTCCGGCCTGTACCGGGTGACAAAGGGACTGTCCGCGGGGCCGTAAGGTCCGTCCGGCGTAAGGGGCGGCACCATGGATTCCACCGGCGCGGGAGGTTCGGTCCGGGCAAGCAGGTCGGGCTCCAGCGGGGCGCCGCCCGGCGGCGGGGCAGCCGGTTCCGTGGCCGGTTCGGGCGGTTTGGTTTCGGTGTCCGGAAGAGGGCGGACCTCGGCGGGTTCCGGCGTTGGCGCGAGCACTTCCGTGGGAAGCACCCGAGGTCCGGGTTCCGATGTCGCGGGAGTCCCGGGCGCGGCGCCGGGTGGCGCGTGCTCCGTGATTTCAGCCGGATCACTCTCCGCCTCCACGGCCCCTGCGCCGATGTTCCGCTCCGGGCTCCCCTCCAGGGGGCCTTGGGTTAAAAGAGGCGGCCGGCCGGTGTCGTCCCCGGAGGGTTTTACCTCTCCGTCGGACCCGGCAATCTCCGTCCCTGATGTCGGTTCGCCTGCCATTGCGGTTCCGGTCACGGGTTCCGCGGCCGGAGCCGACACATCCGGTAGCGGCGCCGTATCGACGCGAGGGGTTTTTTCCGGTAAAGGTTCCCCGGTCACGGCCGGAGCCTTTGGCCCGGTCCGGGAAAGGACCGGGGCCTCCGGTTCAGTGGCCGCCGGGGGTTCCGGCTGCGCCGGCCTCGCGTCGGCGCCGGTTTCCGGGTCCTGTGTCGCCGCCGCGGCCTCCGGTTGTTCCGCTCCGGGCGGCTCATGGTGCAGTGAGGCCACAAGGGGATCGGAAGACAGACCGTCCACGTCCACGGCCTCGATACGGATGCGGTTTTCTCCGGGCTCCAGCGCGAAGCGTGCTTCGTGGACCACGCCGTCGTCCCGTTCCTCCATCTTCTCGAACCGGAGCAGGCGGCGATTCGAGGCGAGCCGGGCTCCGTCCTTGTCGTCGGTGATCCGTACACGCATGACAGCCTGGCCGGGCTCTGTCGGGGAAGCCATGGGTCTGCTTACCCAGGCCAGCGTCGGTGCCGTGTTTTCCGTTTCGGCCGGAGGTTCCGGTTCCGGCGGAGGGGGCGCTTCAGGCACGGCTTCCGGTTCCGGCGCGGTAATCGGGGCGGGTGCGGTGGCATCCGGCGCGGCGGTTTTTCTTTCCGCGCCAAAAGCAGCGTCGGCCCGGACCCTGGTGGAGGGTTCGGGTTCCGCCGCGGCGATCGGCGGCCGGGGTTCGGCGCTCGCGTCTCCGGATACCCTGGTCTGCAACACCTCGGGATTGTTCCGCTCGTTCGCGATTTCGGAAAGCCCGAGGCTTTCCATGGCCGAAGTGAGTCTCATCAGGCCGGTCCCTTCCGGGGAGGCCCTGAAGTACAGGTCCGGAGTCCAGGAGACGTAACTGCTCCGCTCCGAGGCCAGCATGTCCAGCACGGGTTCGCCTCCGGGAACGGTGAACAGCCGGAGCCTGCCGTCACCTCCGGTGGTGGCGGCAAGTCTGCCGTCCGGTGCGAACACCGCGGAGGTGGCTTTCCCCTCGTGGGCCCGGAAACGGGCGATGTTTCTTCCGTCCACCGACCATATGGCGGTGCTGCCGTCTTCCAGCGCGGACATCACCTTTTCACCGTCGGGGGAAAAGGCCACGGACAGCGCCGGGGAATCCACGCCGTCAAGCGTCCTGACCACTTCTCCTTGCGCATTCCACAGGTTCACCGACCCGCTCCGGCATGCCTGGGCAACCGTGGCGCCGTCAGGCGAGAAGGCCACCGCCGTGGTGCTTGTGCATGGACCCCTCCAGGGCAGCGCCTCGCGGTCGTCCAGCGAAAACACCGCAAGGCCGCCCTCCCGGTCGCCGGAAGCCACCCGGGAGCCGTCCGGGGCAAAGGCCACGGACGTTACCCATGCGCTGTGCCCGGTATAGGTTTTCCGGATGGCTCCGCGCAGATCGTGGACCTTTACGGTGTTGTTCTTGCCGCCCGAAGCGACGAGCCGGGAATCCGGGGAAAACGTCACGGCAAGCACGGCCCGGTCATGGGCGGAAAACGAGTTGACCAGCCCCTTTTCCGGGGCCAGCACGGCAATGTCGCCGCCACGGGAGCCGGTGGCCATGAGACCGCCCGTGGGCGCAAGCGCCGCGCTCTTCACCGAACCGTGAGGGCCGGCGAACGTCTGGATAAGCCTGCCCGCCGGATTCCATATGCGAACCGTGTTGTCGCAGTAGGCGGCAAAAATCGTGGATCCGTCCCTGGACCATGCGGCGAAATCCACGGAGCAGAAAGGCCGTCCCGTGGCAAACAATTGCCGCCCCGCCGTGTCCCAGGCGCGTACCCGGTCGTCCTCGCCCCCGGTCGCTATGGCTGAGCCGTCCGGGGCAAAGGCCACTGACGTCACCGAACCTTCATGGGCCTGTACCGCCCGCATGCGCGCCCCGCCAGGGGTGTGAATGCGCCAGGACCCGTCCAGGCAGCCCATCAGCAGCTGGTGACCGTCCGGCGAGAATTCCAGGGACGTGACGCTGGCGCAGCCGGTATCGAAACTGCCCGCCGGTTCGCCGGAGGCCCCCCACATGCGAATCGTGCCGTCCGCCGCCGCTGCCGCCACCATGCCGCCGTCCGGCGACCAGGCGACGTCGCGCACCTCGTCGGAACAGGACAGGGTGTGCAGGCAATCGCCGGAAAGCGACCATAGCCTGACCGTGCGGTCCTTGGCTCCTGAGGCCACGAGCTTGCCGCCCGGGGCGAAGGCGACCGCCGCCACCGGCTGGGTGTGGGCTGCCAGTGTGCGGACCGGAGCCCCCGCGGCCGTCCACAGCCTCACAGAATTGTCCCAGGATGCGGACACGACCATGGCGCCGTCCGGGGAAAAGGCGGCGTCGCTCACGTAATAGGCATGGCCCACGAGGGAAGCCAGCGGTTCGCCCTCCACGGACCATATGCGCAGGGTGTTGTCGTGGGAGGCGGACACCAGTTTGGTGCCGTCAGGCGAGAAGTCCACCGAGTTCACGCTCGCCGCGTGCCCGGTCAGGATCCGCAAAAGATGTCCCTCCACGGTCCACAACCGGACCGTGCGGTCCCATGACGCGGAAGCCAGCAGGCTGCCGTCCGGGGAAAAGGCAACGTCGTACACGTCGTACCGATGCCCGCTCTGGGGCACGGCGGCAAAATCAGCGGCAGCCCGCGCAAGAGGGGCATACGCCAACGCCAGGACCACGAGCAGCGCCAAGCCGGCCCACGTCCTCGGGAAGGCGGATCTACGCACCATGGCTTACCTCACATGAGATTTGGCAAAAACAGGGCGACCTGCGGAAAGATCAACAATATGATCCAGCATATCAGAAGCGGTATGAGCATGGGAAGCACGCCCCGGAAAATCTTTTCAAGGGGCACGTCGGGCGCCACCCCGCTCACCACGTACACGTTCACCCCCACGGGAGGAGTGATGACTCCCATTTCCGTAACGAGTACGATGGTTACTCCGAACCAGATGGGGTCATAGCCCAGGGCCTCGACCACCGGAAAGAATATGGGCACGGTCAGCATGATCATGGCCAGGGCGTCCATGAAGCAGCCGCCCAGCAGGTACACGAAGATGATGACGCCCATCACCGCGAAGTTGGGCAAGGGCAGTTCCGCTATCCAGTTCGCCAGGGAGTACGGCACCCGGGTGATGGCCATGAAGTGCCCGAAAACCACCGCACCGGCCACGATCATCATTACCATGCAGCTTATCCGCGTGGTGTCGGCCAGTGACTTGACAAACCCCTCCCAGCTCAGTTGCCTGCGGATCAGCGCGATGACAAGGGTCAGGAAGGCGCCGACGGCCGCGGCCTCGGTGGGCGTGAAAATGCCGAAGAACATGCCGCCGATGACCAGAAAGAACAATATGGTCGCCTCGAGCACGCCCAGAAGTGATTTCGCCTTTTCCTTGAGGGAGGAGCGGGGCCCGGGAGGGGCGATCTCCGGGTTGAGACTCACGCGTATGTACAAGGTCAGCAGGAACAATATGGTAAGCAGCGCGCCGGGGATGATTCCGGCGGCGAATAACTGGCCGATGCTCTGCTCGGTGAGGACTCCGTAGACGATGAAGATGACCGAGGGCGGGATGAGGATGCCCAGGCTGCCCGCGGCAGCCACGGTGCCGGTGGCGAAACCCATGTCATAGCCATAGCGTTTCATCTCCGGCAGGGTCACCACGCCCATGGTCGCGGCCGTGGCGTTGGTGGAGCCTGAAACCGCGGAAAAGGCGGCGCATGCGCCCACGGTGGCCATGGCCAACCCGCCCCGCCGGTGCCCGAACAGCACGTAGGCCGAGTCGTACAGGCGCCGGCTGATGCCGGCCTGGAACGCGATCTGGCCCATGAGCACGAAAAGCGGAATCACCGTCAGACTGTAGGACGCGAACGTGGTGTACAGGTCCGTGGCCAGCTTGGCCATGCCGGCTTTCGGGTTCACCACGACGGAAAAACCCACCACACCGATCAGCGCCATTACGAAGCCCACCGGCATTCGTGAAAACAGCAGCACGATCAGGACGGCGATACCGAGGATGCCTATCGTCGTCACTTCCATCGGCGCAACACTCCTCCCGCGTGCCGAATCACCGTGGTGAATTGCACGAGGCAGACCACCGCCAGGGCCAAGGCCATGGCGTAGATTACGGGGTACAGGGGAAGCTCGAGCGTTGGCGACACCATGTTCGTGGTCTGGTAGGTGCGGGCCAGGATGAGCATGCGCCATGTAGCCAGGGCGAACAGCAGAAGACCAAGGAGGCCGGTTATGCCGTCCACGATGTGCTGCCACTTCCGGGTGAAGCGGCCGACGATGATGCTCACGGCCACGTGCCCTTTGGTGTGGGTGGTGCGGGCCATGGCGAAGGCCACGGCAATGCCGCCCAGAAGATAGACAAGCTCGAACGTGCCTGGAACGGGCTTGCGGATGTATCGCAATGCCACGTCCAGGCACGTAACCAGCATCATGAGAACCACCGCGCACCCCGCCACGGCGTGCATGGCCGCGGTGAGGCGTTCGGTAAACTTTTCAAGGGTTTCCATACGAAGTAGTCAATCAACCGGGCCAACCGGTTCCGTCCGGGTTTACTTTGCGTGAAACTCGATGAGCTCGCGAACCTTCGCCACGTGTTTGTCGCCTGCCTCCACCTTGCCGGAGTATTCGTCGATGACAGGATTCACGGCCTCGCGCCAGCGTGCGCTCTCCTTTTCCGGAAGAGGGATGATCTCATTGCCGAGATGGAGAGTATAGGCGCGGCCTTCGCGGTCCGCCTCGTCCCAGGCGCGACCGTGGATCTCGACCCACTCCGCGGAGACCTTTTCGAATATTTCCTTGTTTTTGTCGGACAGGGCGTCCCACTTGGCCTTGTTCATGACGATGAACATCGCGGTGGTGTAGCCGATGTCATGGCACTCGGTGGTGTAGTCCACGACTTCTCCCTGTTTCCATCCCTTGAGGACCTCGATGGGGCCCAGGGTTCCCTCCACCACGCCACGCTTCAGGTTCTCATAGGTCTTGGGCTGGGCCATGGCAACGGGAACGCCGCCCAGGGCCTCGACCACCTTGGCGGAAAGGCCGGTAGCCCGGATTTTCATGCCCTTGATGTCCTCCAGCTCGCGTACCGGCTTCTGGGTGTGCAGAAGGCCGGGGCCGTGGGCGTGCACGTACAATACCTTTACGTCCCGCAGTTCCTTGGGCATGACCTGCTTGGCAAAGGAGTCCGCCACCTTGCTGGCCACCATGCCGTTGGGATACCCCATGGGCAGGTCCACGGCCTCCATCACGGGAAAACGCCCCCGCGTGTAGGCAAAGCAGGAGTTGCCGATGTCGGAAATGCCGTCCACCACGCCCTGGTAGACTTCGGGTGCCTTGGTCAAGGTGCCGCCGGCGTGGGTCTCGATGACCACCTCGCCGTTGGTCCGGCGCTCGATCTCCTTGGCCCAGCCCATCGCCGTCTTCGCCTGTGCATGCGTCGGCGGAAAGAAAATGCTGTAGGACAGCGTGACCTTGGCGTCCGCGCCATGGGCGGCGCCGCCCAGCAATGTAAGGGCGAACATCGCGACCAACACACCAGAAAAAACCTTTTTCATTTTTTCCTCCATTCTTTCGGTTCCCTATCAGAAAGCCTCCCCCATGAGGCAATACAGGCTGCAAGTGCCCCTGACCGGTCGGTGCGATGCCCCCCCCCGAAAACGGGGCGGGACCAGCTTCGGTGGCTGCACTGAGGTCTCCGGGTGCAAGGGTTGATTCATACACAAAATCGGTTGTCGTGACAAGGAAGAATCCGAATGGTCGAGGGGCGTGGCTGCCACGCAAAAATGTCCCCGTAACAGCCCGTTGAAAAACTCGGAATTGGCTGCCTGGTCAAAAACGATGAGATGCAAGGCGCGCGAATTTCGAGGCATAAGGCGTACTCATGGTACGCCGCATTGACGGGAAATGAAGCGCAACGCCGCAGATCGCGTTTTTCAACAGGCTGATAACAGGCAATTTGTTGAAGCGGTCATGTGGATTGGCAAGACCGGCGCGCCTTGGCGGGATTTGCCGCTTGAGCGTGGCAATTGGTCTACTGTTCATAAGCGGTTCAGGCGCTGGGCCGAGAAGGGTCTTTGGCAAATGATTTTCAATACTTTAGCGGTGGATGCCGATACGGAATGGCTGATGATCGATAGCACCATCTGAATGTCGACACACCCTACTATCCCGTTGCGTTTTTCATACCCGGCAAGTTGTGCCCCGGACACCGGTATGGTATTGAACGGGCACTCAATGTAATCTTGTTCCCGTACCTCCCCGAAACCGGGGGATGCCGCACCAGGGTGGTTCGGAGCCCACAACATGCCGAGTTTTTTTGAAATCGCCTCTGCCTTCGTTACCTTCTCCTGCGGCCTCGCCTTTCTCATGGCGCTGGAACAGATGACCCGCAAGAAGCCGGACCGGCTCAATTTTCTGGTATGTGTCCTGCTGGCCTGCGGCGGCCTGCTCATTGCCCAGACCACGCTGGTGGGCACGGGCAGGGCCGCCAGGCACCCGTTTGCCATGTTCCCCATGGTGGCCGTCATCTTTGCGATGGGGCCACTGAACCTGCTGTACTACAACGCCCTCATCCACCAGAAGCTGCCCACGTTTCAAAACGCGCGCTGGCATTTTGCCCCGGCGCTGGTGGTGCTGGTTTTCGAGGTCGTCTTCCAGTTCCGGGACGCCGAGATCAAGCGCATGATCCTGGAAGACCTGGTCGCCTCGCCCACGGACCACCTGTTCTCCGTTTTCATAGTCCTTGGCGCGGCCCACGTGCTTACCTACCTGCTGTACCTGTTGGGCGCGGAACTGGCCATGGGCCTGAGGTTCCGGGAGGTGCCCGAGGAGCTGCGGCTCATCTCCCTCACCAATGTGATCGTGATCATGTCCACCGTTCTTCTTGTGGTGGGCTTCCTGTCCAAGGTCCGGGTGCTGTTCCTCGTGGCGGGCACGCTGATCGGACTGGTGTTGGTGGCCAGCTTTCTCGGCCGCAACCGGTATCCGTACTTCTTTCAGGTGGTTCGCAGGGAGATTCAGCAGAAGAAGTACGAACGCTCCCTCCTCACCGGCGTGGACACGGAGGGGGTGGCGAAAAGGCTGGTGGAGTTGATGGAACGGGACAAGGTGTACCAGGACGTTGACATCAGCCTGAAGTCCCTGGCCGACATGCTGGGGTTGACCCCGCAGCAGCTGTCCCAGTTCCTGAACGAGCGGATGGCCATGGATTTTCGCAACTACGTGAACAAGTACCGGATCGGTGAGGCCACCCGGCAGCTGGTGGACGATCCGGACAAGGGCATCCTCAACATCTGTTTCGACGTTGGCTTCTCCTCCAAGTCCTCGTTCAACACCGCGTTCAAGAAGTTCACGGGCAAGACGCCCCGCGAGTATCGGACGGAAAATGTCGGGGAGGTGAATTGAACAAGATATATCACCGTTGAAAAACTAGTACCTTGTAACACTTATAGTTTCGGATAAAGGCTTTTCAG
>JBKHBM010000103.1:0-15750 GCA_046542385.1 Desulfatibacillaceae bacterium
TTCATCTCCTGATGAACTTCCCTCCAATCCTGCTTCAACCGGTCCTGAATCCGTGGCGAAAATATTGAAACTACTTTCAAGAACCCCATAAATCGGGCTTTGTTGCGTGTTCTTGAACAAATCTTCGTTTCATCCGGTGGGTGAAAGGATTTTTCGCCCTCCGGGGCGGCCTCAGGCCGGTTTCACATCCTGTTGACAAATAATGCAAAAAACCTGTAGCCTATGGGGATTCCTGTTCACAACGCATCCGATTCGAGGGGAAGATGCTCATACATATCAATCCCGAAAACCCACAGCCCAGAAAGATCAGGCAGGCGGTAGACGTACTCGGTGACGGCGGCGTGATCGCCTACCCTACGGACACCTTTTACGGCATCGGCTGCGACATCATGAACAAAAGGGCGATCCAGCGGGTGTACCGACTCAGGCAGCGGTCCACGGAACAGCCGTTTTCGTTCATCTGCTCGGACCTGAAGGACATCTCCACCTACGCCAAGGTGACCAACTACCAGTACAAGACCATGAAGCGCCTGCTTCCCGGACCCTACACGTTTGTCCTGGAAGGCTCGAAACTGGTGCCCAAGATAATGCTCACCCGCCGAAAGGAAGCCGGCATCCGGGTGCCGGACCACGCCATCTGCATAGCCCTTGTAGAGGAACTGGGCAATCCGGTGATAACGACCAGCGCCAAGACCCCGGAAGGCGAGGAGTTCTTCGACGCATCGCTTCTACATGACTACTACAAGGGACAGATCGACCTGGTAATCGACGGCGGTCCGGTCCCGGGCAAACCCTCCAGCGTGGTGTCTTTGATTGGGGATGAACCCGAGGTCATCCGCGAAGGCCAGGGCGACGTGGACATTTTCGAATAGCCGACCCGGAAATGAAAAACCGGACGCCCCCGCGTATTGGCCCGGGCCGTCCGGTGTTTCCCGCCAACCTGTTGAAAAGCCCGCTCCGCGGTGTTTGGCTTCATCCCACGTCGATGCGGCGCACCGTATTGTCAAACCGGGCGCTACCTGTACTCGGGCACCGGCGTTTCGGCGGAAGCGCGCATTTCCATGACCAAACGTTTCACGGTGGTGTTCACCAGGTAATCCAGCCACTCCAGCCTGGGGTCCCGTCCATATTCCAGGGTCGGCTTTCCCGGGATGCCCCCGAGTTCCGCGGCCCGGGCTATGGCGTCATTGAAATTGCCCAGGTCGTCCACCAGGCCCAGCTCCATGGCCTTTTCACCGGTGAAGATGCGTCCGTCGGCAAGTTCGCGCACCCTGGACTCCTCCATGTTGCGGCCGGTCGCCACCGCGGCGACGAACTGGGAGTGGACCGTGTCCACCATCTCCTTGAGCATGGACCGTTCCTCGTCGGTCAGGTCCCGGGTGTAGGAGACCATGTCCTTGTGTTCCCCGCTTTTGATGATCACGGGTTCCAGGCCGATGGTCTTCAACAACTCCCTGGCGTTGGCCCACCCCATGATCACGCCTATGCTTCCCGTGATGGTTCCCGGATTCGCGAAGATCTCGTTCGCCGGCGCGGCCACATAGTATCCACCGGATGCGGCCACAGACCCCATGCTGACCACCACATTCTTCCGTTGCCTGAGCGCCGCGATCTCGGCGGCTATTTCCTGTGACGGAGCCACCGCCCCGCCCGGGGAGTTGACACGCAGCACAACGGCCTTTACCGAGTCCTTTTCCGCGAACTTCCGCAGGCTGCGGATAATATGATCCGAATCCGTAAGCGTCCCTTCGATCTTCACGACACCGATCCGGTCGCCTGAAGTTTCGATGGTCCCGGCGCCGGATACCGCGCCCACGATCACGGAGACCATGAATGACAGGGCGAACACACAGGCGGCGAACACGCAGAAGGTGGCAAGGAGAAAGAAAAGGTATGGATGACGTCGGACAAACATTCTGACCTCCGGTACATGGGTGATTGCCGCTTTTCGGGAGCAAAAAAGGCGAGAGCAAAAAGCCCCCGCCTCTTTTCAACCGCTAAATATGGAAGGTCAATTACTCGCCTTCCCTGTTCTCCTCTTCCACCGCGGCCTCGGGCTCTCCCGGGGCTTCCTCGTCGGATTCCGGCTCTGTGGGAGTTTCCTCTGCTGCTTCGGCTTCCACCGGAGCTTCCTCGACAGCCTCAAGCTCGGAGGCGGCCTCTTCACCGGCTTCGGCCGAACCCTCAGCGGCGCCTTCTTCCTCGTCACCGCCGGACTTTTCCATCTTGGCACGCAGGCTCTGCTTCAGGGCCTCGCCCAGGGCGGAGCCGGACGTTTGCTGGCTGGCCAGATAGTCCGAGTAAATCGAGGACTCCTCATCGCTTTCCAGGCGCTTGATGGAAAGGCCGATCCTGCGCTCCTTGGGGTTGATGTTCACCACCACGGCCTCGACTTCCTCGCCCACGTTGTACTGGCCGACCGGGGTCTTTAGCTTCTCCTTGGAAACCTCGGAGACGTGAACCAGTCCCTCGATGCCCTCTTCCAGTTCCACGAAGATGCCGAAGTCCGTCACGCTGGTCACGGTGCCCGTAATCTTGGTACCCACCTCGTAACGTTCGCCGATGGTCTCCCACGGATCGGGCTCCAGCTGCTTGATGCCCAGGGAGAAGCGCTCGTTTTCCTTGTCGATGTTAAGCACGATGGCCCTGACCTCGTCACCCTTCTTGTATATCTCGGAAGGATGATTGATCCGCTTGGTCCAGGATATGTCCGAAATGTGCACCAGCCCGTCGATGCCCTCGTCGATGCCGATGAACATACCGAAGTCGGTTATATTCTTGATCTTGCCCTCGATGGTGGTCCCGATGGGATATTTTTCGCCGATGACGTCCCACGGGTTGGGCACGACCTGCTTCATGCCCAGAGAGACCCTGCGGGCATGAGGCTTGATGTCCAGCACGATGGCCTCGACCTCCTCGCCCACGGAAACGACCTTGGAGGGATGGCGGATCTTGCGGGTCCAGGACATCTCGGACACGTGGATAAGGCCTTCGATCCCCTCTTCCAGCTCTACGAAGGCTCCGTAGTCGGTGAGGCTGACCACTTTGCCGCGCACGCGGGTGTTGACGGGGTACTTCTCGCCCGCGGTGTCCCACGGATCGGGCTTGAGCTGCTTCATGCCCAGGGACACGCGCTCGCGCTCGAGATCCAGGTCCAGCACCTTTACCGTTATCTGGTCGCCGATCTTGAACAGCTCGGAGGGGTGCTTCACGCGACCCCAGGAGATGTCCGTAATGTGCAGAAGGCCGTCAATGCCGCCCAGGTCCACGAACACTCCGTACTCGGTGATGTTCTTGACCACGCCGTCCATGACCTTGCCTTCGTGGATCGAGGACAGAGTCTTGGCGCGCTGCTCCTCGCGTTCCTTTTCCAGGATGACCCTACGGGAAAGCACGATGTTGCTGCGCTTGCGGTTGTACTTGAGGACTTTGAAGGTGAAGGTCTGGCCGACCATGGAATCCAGATCGCGAACGGGCCGCAGGTCCACCTGGGACCCGGGCAGGAAGGCGGGCACGCCGATGTCGACGGAAAAGCCGCCCTTGACGCGGTGGGTGATGGTGCCCTCCACCTCGCCTTCTTCCTCGTAGGCCACCTTGATCTCTTCCCAGACCTTGATCTTGGAGGCCTTTTCCTTGGAGACCATGACGCCCTCGTCTTCGCTCTCCAGTCGCTCCACCATGACGTCGACCTCTCCGCCCACCTCGGCGGAGACCGTGCCGTCCGGCTCCATGAATTCCTTGATGGGAATCAGGCCCTCGGACTTGTAGCCGATGTCCACGAGGACGTACTCCTTGTCCACCTGGACTATCTTGCCGTGAACCACCTCCCCTTCTTCAAAACGCTTGAAGCTCTCCTCGATCTGCTGCATGAAGTCCTGGGCGACTTCCTCGTCCATCTCCTCATCCATCTCCTGATCCATGGGATCGTAATAGCGATCCTCGTCAGGCTCGTCGAGTTCGGAAGGATCGACGGCTATCGCGTCCTGCTTGGGAGAGACGCTGCCCTCGCCCGGGCTGTTGTCCTTGGCGGATTCCGTCGTCTGGCTGTCAAGCGTTTCCGGTCCGGGATTGTCATCCTGGACCATGTCCTTTTTTTGTTGTTCTTCCATGTTAAAGACTCTACCCCCTTGTACTGTGATATGTCCGGCCCGAGGGCCGGCATGGCCTGGAAACAGAAAGCGACTACTTAACAAATGGACAGGCAAAAAACAATGTCTTTTCTGCTTCCTGACCGAAATAATGCGATTTTTTCGATTCGGGAATTTGGATAACCGGCGGGATTGCGAGAGTGGTGGAATCCGGAATGTGCCCCTCACTGGCGAAAGTTCGGGCCCATGCCTGCAAAAAGAATTACTTGCACGTTTTTTCAACCGGTTGGGCAAAACACCATGCGTCCTGCCCGGCCTCTACAATCCTTGTGCCTCCCAGCCTCCTGCCGGCGCGTGGTTGCGCCGCGCTCCCCGGGCCGCCGAAATCCTGGTCAGCCCGTGCGGCCCGTCCTCTTCCGGGCCTCCGTAATTGCCGTCATCCGATCCAGGACCTCGTCGAGGCCAAGCCCGGTACTGTCTATGACCACCGCGTCGTCAGCAGCCTTGAGGGGCGCCAGGGCGCGGCTCGAATCGTTTCTGTCCCGCAGGTTCATGTCCTTGAGGACGTCCTCGTACGTCTTGGCTGCATGGCGTTCGTCCCCCTGTATCTCCAGGTAGCGACGCCTGGCCCGCTCCTCGGGAGTGGCCGACAGAAAAAACTTCACGTCCGCTGCGGGGAACACCACGGTCCCCATGTCGCGTCCCTCGAAAACCGCGCCCCCGCTGGCGCCCAGGCGACGCTGCACTTCCAGCAGACATTTCCTGACGACGGGCCGGGCCGAAACCGCCGAGGACATCATGGTGATCTCGGGGGTCCTCAGTTCGGAAGTGACCTCTTCGCCCCCGATCCACACACGGGCACCATTGTCCCCCTGTGCGATGTCGATGTCAAGCCCTTCGCACAAGCCGGCCAGCCCATCGTCATCATCGGACGCCACTCCGGCCCTTTTCGCGGCAACGGCAATTCCCCTGTACAGGGCGCCGGTGTCCACGTACCGATAGCCCAGAATGTCCGCCAGGCGCCGGCTTACAGAAGTTTTGCCCGCTCCCGCCGGGCCGTCGATGGTTATGAGCAGGTCCGTCAACCCAGCACCTTTCCGAGCACTTCCAAAAAACGCTGATTCTCGTATTCCAGTCCGACGCTGACCCGGATGTGCCCGGGAAGGCCGTAATTCGTCATGTCGCGGACATATACTCCCTGCCTGGCCATCGCCTCCACCACGGAAGTCGCCGATTGTCCCACGTCCACCAGTACAAAATTGGTCTGGGTACGGGCATAGTCAAGCCCCATGGCGTCAAAAACCTCGTACATCATGGTAAGACCGTCGTCAACCACGAGCAGGGTACGCGTGATGTGCTCCTCGTCCCCGAGCGCAGCGGCCGCCGCCACGTGCGCCAGCGCGTTGGTGTTGTATTTCAGCCTGACTTCCTCCAGTGCGGCGACGATCTCGGGCCTGGCAACCCCGTATCCGACGCGCAGGCCGGCCAGGCCGTACAATTTGGAAAAGGTGCGCAGCACCACCACGGTGTTGTCATGGTACAGAAAATCCAGGCCACGGGCGCACTCCTTGTCCCGCACGAACTCGATGTACGCCTCGTCCAGCACCACCACCGCGTCCCTGGACACGGGCTCCAGGAACGCCTCCATGTCGCCCTTGGTGATGATACCACCGGTCGGGTTGGCGGGATTGCTCAAAAAGACCATGCGCGTCCTGGGCGTTATCCTGTCCGCCAAAACGGTCACGTCCGGCCGGGGAAACCCCAGAGGCGCGCCTACGGGCACGGCCTGGTGGCGTTTTACCGATGCCTCGTAGGCGTGGAACGCGGGTTCGGGCAGGATTACTTCGTCACCGGGCTGCAAAAACCGCCGGGCCAGCATCTCGATGACCTCGTCCGACCCGTTGCCCAGGATGATCTGCTCCGGCTCCACCCACAGGTTGCGGGCCAGCGCGTTGACCAGGTGTCTGCCATGCTCTTCCGGGTACCGATGCACGTTCCACAATTGGGCGCTCATGGCTTCCACGGCCTTGGGCGACGGCCCCAGGGGATTCTCGTTGTGTGCGAGTGCGACGATGGCGTTGATTTCGTACTCCTTCTCGAGTCGCCGGGGGGACGGTTCGCCATGAATACCCCGACGAGGATCATTCACGAGTTCGACTGGTGAAGGATTCCACTTGTGTCGGAATTCCCTTGAAAACGGACCGCATTTTCAAAAGCGCTCGGACTTACCAGTAACATACCGAAAGCATGATAAATATTGTGTCCGGAGAAATCCTTTATGAAAACCGGGACGCATCGCCAGCATCGCCGACGCCCCGGGGAGATCCCCTTCCTGGAAAGAATACTCACGCCTACAGATGTAACCCATGTAAGGCCGGAAAATCAAGGGGGACGGACACCCGGCTTGTGTGATATGGTTAACCATGCCGGCCATGGGCCTTGTAAATCGTCCCGTGTTCGGTTATGGTCGCCGAATCCTTTATGGAACGCGGGTACGCGTGTCGACGAAAACCCCCCTCTTTCGGAGTGCTAATGATGGTTCGGACAGGACTGGAAGTGTTTCTGGAATCCCCCCCGGACTGGGTACGCGGCAAGCGGCTCGGCCTTTTGTGCAATCCGGCCTCGGTGGATTCGAATCTGGTTCACTCCTCGATCCGCGTCAACAAGGATCTGCCGGAACAGCTTGCCTGCCTGTTGACACCGCAGCACGGGTATTACGGGGCACAACAGCACAACATGGACGAGTCCGAGGACATGACGCATCCTACGCTGGGCATTCCCGTGTACAGCCTGTACAGTTACACCCGGGTCCCCAACAACAGGATGCTTGAAAAGCTGGACATCATCCTGGTGGACCTTCAGGACGTGGGATGCCGCGTTTACACCTTCATGTATACAATGTCCTACTGCATGGAGGTGGCCCGTAAGCTGGGCAAGAAGGTGGTCGTCCTGGACCGGCCCAATCCCCTGGGAGGCAGGCGCATCGAAGGCAACCTCCTGCACCGCTCCTGCGCCTCCTTCGTGGGACGCTTTCCCATTCCCATGCGCCACGGCATGACAATGGGTGAACTGGCCCTGTATTTTAACGGGCCGTGCAAGCTGGGGGCCGATGTCGAGGTGATCCAGATGGAGGGGTGGGACAGGGAAATGCTGTGGCGGGACACCGGACTCGAATGGGTCCCCCCTTCCCCCAATCTTCCCACGCCGGAATCCGTGCTGGTCTATCCCGGCCAGGTCCTCTGGGAAGGCACCAACCTGTCCGAAGGAAGGGGCACCGCCAAGCCTTTCGAGTGGTTCGGCGCCCCCTACCTGGATCCGAACCGGCTTCTGGACGCCCCGGGAATGGGAACCCTTTCCGGGTGCGTGTTCCGGCCCATCGCCTTCATCCCCAAGTGGAGCAAGTGGAAGGAGGAGCAGTGCATGGGGTTGCAGATACACGTGACCGATCCGCACCGTTTTCAGCCGTACATGGCCTCGTTGAGGCTGTTGCAGGCCGTGATGAACAATCATCCCGGAGGCTTTGCCTACAGCCTGCCACCTTACGAGTACGAGTACGAACGCAGGCCCATCGACCTGATCATCGGCAACCAGGACGTGCGTAAAGGCCTGGAGGCCAAAAAGGACCCGCTGGATCTGGAGGAAGCCTGGATGCCGGGACTGCACCGGTTTGTCGAGCTTTCGGACTCATGCCGGCTGTATTGAAGCTCGGGCGGGTTTGTAAATATTTTCAAATTGTTGCGGCTTTACGAATCAAAAAAGGCCCGGGAGCGCAAGAAGCCCCCGGGCCTTTCCCATAAACAATCAAACGGTCGCCCTTGCGGGCTCCGTCCTATTTCGCGGATTTCAGGCTGTCGATCTCCTTTTTCAGGTCGTCGACTTCCTTTTTGTAGTTGCCGGCCTCATCGGACTGGCCCACATTGTCAAATCCTTCTTCCTTCTGCCACTGGTCCTTGAGCTCGTCAAAGCCGAGGTAGATCGCCAGGGCGCCTCCAACCAGGAGCGTTATGGGAATGGCACCGGCCAAAAGCGCCATGAACTGCTCCCACCACGCAGCCAGACCGATAAGACCCAGAATGGCCGCGACCGATCCGCCGATGAGTGTCTTCATAAACCAACATCCTCCTTTGCAAGATTATTTTGGTGTCTCCGCCACCTGAATTCCCGATGGTGTGCCGATCCAACCTCAATGTGCGCCGGGTCTCGCCTTTTGGCCCCAGCCCGGGGTACCGGGAACATGGAGCGCCGCGCCCCGCATTCATTTCCGGCCGAAACCCGTCGAGAAAAAACAGATGCATCCCCGAACCGGTACCCTTCGCTAAAACGGGGTGAAGCCCCGGTTCGTGGCAATGCCGATGAAGTCAATCCGTTAACATGCCCGACTTGTGAAAGCAAGCGGTATTTACTTTTTGCGGTCAAAAAGAGACACCACGTTGGAACCCGATTCCTTGTCTCCGGACCGGTCTTCATTTTGGGCCTCTCCGGGTCCATCACCGGCCGCGACGGGGGCCTCCACCAGTTCCATCCGTACGGAATGCCCCTGCATTTTGAACTCGTCCCCGTTTATGTACTCCCCGCGCAGAATCCAGGTGATCTCGTCCAGGGGCACCTTGAGGACCAGCAGGCGCACCTGGTACCAGTCGGGCTTGACGTCCGCGTTGATGTCCTCGATTCGCGCGAAAAAGGTGGGCTGATTCTTTATGTGAACAAGCACGAGATCGCCGATGGTTGCCATGGGTGGTCGACTCCTTTCCGCCATTGGGCAATGAATCAGCTTAGGACAGGGCCCTCCGGGTGTCAAGCAATGGCTGAAAACCCTTGTGCACCGGACCGAACGGCGTTACTTTCCGGTTTGGCGCGGCGTCGGCCGCCAATTTCCGACCAGGAGAAACCATGTCTGCCGACAACGGAACAACTGGACGACGGGAGCGGGCATGCGTGAAGTGCGGGCAGTGCATGAGCGTCTGTCCCGTGTTCAAGGCCACGCATGACGAGGCGGACGTTGCCCGGGGCAAGCTGGCCGTGCTGGATCTGGCCCGGGGCAAGCCCGACGCCACGTGGGTGGGCACCGTGGAGAACACCCTTTCACGCTGCCTGCAGTGCGGCGCCTGCGAACACCACTGCGCCAACCGGGTGCGTGCGCCCGAAGCCATTCGCGCAGGCAGGCGGGAACTGTTTCGCCACAAGGGTCATGGGGCGCTGAGGCGTGTCCAGCTGGATCTGCTCACAGGCGAGGGGCCCTTTCCCGGGATTCTGCGCAGGGGAGGCTCCCTGCTGGAGGGGCTGTTTGCCGGAAAACCCGACCCGAAAAGCGGCCTGTACCTTCGTTTTCCATTGAGTTACTTCACCGGACGCAAAACCGCGCCCGGATTCCACCATCCCCCGTTTACGGACAGGGTCGCGGGCGCCGGCCGAGCGTCGGCCAGGGGTTCCTCCGTCGTGTACTTCGCGGGTTGCGGCGCCAACCACCTGCATCCCGGCATCGGCGACTCCCTGCTGGCCCTGTGCGAGGCCTGTGACATCCCCGTCGCCGTGCCACGGAACCAGGGATGCTGCGGCATGCCACACTGGTCGTCCGGGGACGTGGAAACCGCGAGGGAACTGGCCCGGCGCAACATGAAGGCCCTTGCCGGGGACGACCGGGTGGTGGCCACCTGTGCATCCTGCGCACATTGCCTGCGTTCCTACCCGGAAATGTTCGAACCCGGCACGGCGGACCGGGCTCGGGCCGAGGACCTGTCCGGACGCGTGGCGGACGCCTGCGAGATGGTCGGAAAAGGCCTGGAAGACCGGGAAGACGTGTTGGGACGGATTCCGGCTGGAGGCGACAGGCCACGCGTGTACTACCACGAACCGTGCCACCTTCGCTTCGGTCCGGCGGCATCCACCGCTCCGCGTGAACTCCTGGAATCGATGGAAGACAGGATCGAACTCGTGGATTCCACCGACGCGCAGGGGTGCTGTGGCCACGGAGGCTCCTTCAATCTCTCCCACCTGGACCTGTCCAACCGCATTCTGGACGACAAATTCCGACGAATCGCCCACCTGGAACCCGACCGGATCGTTTCCGGGTGCACGGGCTGCCTGCTGCAGCTGACCGAGGGAGCAGCCCGGAGTGGACTGGACGCACGGGTATGCCATCCGCTTGAAATCCTGGCGGATTATTTATAAAAGTCAAATCGTTGAAGATGAACGGATCTGGCCGGAGTCAGGTCGCTCGTCATTGGGAAGACGCACTCGTGACAAGAGTGCGCGGCAGGCTGGGGCCGCCGGCACCGAACTCAGGCCGGGAAGCCGCGGGAGCGGGGTGGATCGCCGGAAACCGGCGGCGTTATTGCACGGTTTTGGGCACGTATGCCACGTCGAAAATGTCCTCCAGTATTTCCAGGGAATCCTCCCTGCTCAATTCGAGCGAACAGGAAAGACGGAGCGCGCACCAACAGGCGCAGACAGCGTTTTTCGGATCGTACAGCCCGTAGCAGTCCGCAAAATCGCTCAGTGTGTGCCTTGTGCAGAAACCTTCGCTCATGGAGTCTCCTTTGAGTTCAGCAATTGCAGCAGTTCCTCGTGCACCTTGCCATTGGTTGCCAGGAGCTGCTTCATTTCTGGCGAGAACGCCTCGCCGGAAAAATTCGTGACCAATCCGCCGGCTTCCCGTGCGATGAGTTCGCCGGCCGCCGTGTCCCAGGGGGAAAGGTTTTCCTCCCAGAAGGCTTCGAATCGGCCGCAGGCGACCCAGCACAGATCCAGGGCGGCCGACCCCAGGCGCCGGACACCGTGCGAGGTCACAAGGGCGCGTCCCAGCCGCGACAGGACAGGGTCCAGGCACTCCCTTGTATTGTAAGGGAACCCCGTGACGAGCAGGGCGTCGCTGAGGTCTTCCACATCGGAAACCTCGAGGGGAAGCCCGTTCAGCGTGGCGCCACCGCCGGCGGAGGCCATGAACAACTCCTCCCCTATCGGGTTCACCACCAATCCCAGCACGGTCCTTCCATCCAGCACAAAGGCTATTGATACCGCGAACAGGGGAACGCCGTGGGCGTAGTTGGTCGTGCCGTCCAGCGGATCGATGATCCATTGCCGATCCGATCCGGCTCTGCTTTCGCCGCTTTCCTCGGCCAGTATCGAATCATCGGGAAACGCAGCGCGAATAGCGCCGATGATGGCCTCTTCCGACGCCAGGTCCGCCTGGGTCACCAGGTCGGCGATCCCCTTTTTCCTGACCACCGAAGCTCTGCCGAAATGGTCGCGGAGCGCGTCGCAGGCATTGTTGGCCGCGCCCAGGGCGACATTTGTTTCCCTGTCGATATCCATCCGCGTTTCAATCAAAACCGCGCCTCTGCGGTCGGACTTTCCGAAGCCCGCCGGCCACGCGCGGTTCAATGTCTCGATACTGATTATGCTAGTTAAAAATTAAAGGATGACAAAGGCTTTTGTCAAGTACAATCAAGTTTCCCCAGCAATCCTCGGCGAAGGTGGTAAGCAGGGGTTGCCTGTCGATTTGCTGGTTGGCCTGGGCGCCGGGGGTTGTTTAACGTCGATGGAACAGGGGGTCAAGGTGGCTTTTGCCGGAGTTGGGGCGCACGGGTGCATTCAGGCCGTGGCCCGAGGGTGTGATCAGCTTGTGGGTCAAAATTCAGATGCTTATGGTGGCAGGTTTTTGTCGGGTTCGATGATCACCAGCAGAAGTTGTTCCCAGGAATCGAACACGAGGATGCGGATGGTGTAACGCAGTTGGTTCCAATACTCCTCGCGGGCAGAGAATTTCGCCCTGCACCGTTGGTACAGGCGGTCGGTAAGTTCGAGCATCTGATGGAGGAAAAAGGCCGGGAGGTTTAGCCAGAAGGAATTGTAGGACAGGTTGCGAGCCCCGTGAGGTCGGACAAATCGGCCAGGCAAGCCTCTTCCGTTCCGAAACGGTCCTCGAATTCACTCAATGTCTGCGGGAAGTCCTCCATGGCCCGCAACACTACATATTGTGGTCACTTGAGCCAAGTGCATACCCCAGCCCGGTACCCTTGCGAGAGGCGGGTTCTGGGTCATGGCGAGAACCGCTGTGGCGAAACACCCGAATGGACCGATACCGTATTGACATCCCGTGCGAGGGTATGTTTTGCTTCCGACTTTAGCAGCCCGTTGAAAAACTCGGAATTTGCAGCCTGTTCAAAAACGATGAGATGCAAGGCGCGCGAATTTCGAGGAACAAGGCGTACTTACGGTACGTCGCGTTGACGAGAAATGAGGCGCAACGCCGCAGATCGCGTTTTTCAACAGGCTGTTAGGCGAAACGAACACCATTGCGCCTGAAAACAGCCCGGGGACGACTCCGGGATGCGCGAAACAAGGGGGACTCAACCAAAAAGGAGGAAACATGGACAGAAAGGTAACCGTTGTCGGCGCGGGAAACGTCGGCGCCACGGCAGCCCAGCGGCTGTGCGAAAAGGAATTGTGCGACGTGGTTCTGGTGGACATCGTCGAAGGCGTGCCCCAGGGCAAGGCCCTGGATCTCATGGAGGCGGCGCCGGTGGAAAAGCACGATGCCGCCGTCAAGGGAGCCAACTCCTACGAGATCACCGCCGATTCCGATGTCGTCATCATCACGGCCGGCATTCCCAGGAAGCCCGGAATGAGCCGTGACGACCTGCTCAAGACCAACGCCGGCATCATGCGCACCGTGTGCGAACAGGTGGCGAAGTACTCTCCCAACGCCTGCGTCATCGTGGTGAGCAACCCGCTGGACGCCATGTGCCACGTGGCCTACGAGGCCACGGGCTTCCCGAAAAACCGCGTCATGGGCATGGCCGGCGTGCTGGACTCCGCGAGGTTCCGCACCTTCATCGCCATGGAACTGGGCGTGTCCGTGGAAAACACCCACGCATTCGTCCTGGGCGGCCACGGCGACACCATGGTCCCCCTGCCCCGCTTCTCCACGGTGGCCGGCATCCCCATTACCGAATTGATGGCACCGGAACGCATCGATGCGCTGGTGGACCGCACCAGAACCGGCGGCGCGGAAATCGTGAGCCTGCTCAAGACCGGCTCCGCCTACTATGCTCCGGCTTCCGCGGCAGTGGAAATGACCGAATCCATCATCAAGGACAAAAAGAAAATCCTGCCCTGCGCGGTGCTGCTCCAGGGCGAATACGGCATCAACGACCTGTTCATCGGCGTTCCCGTGAAACTGGGCAAGGACGGCATCGAGAAGGTGATCGAGATCAAGCTGACACCGGAGGAGGACGCGGACCTCAAGAAATCCGCGGAGGCTGTCCAGGGTTTGGTGGATGCCATGGCGAACCTGGAGTGATTTTTGGGAGATTCTGCTGATTGGAATGATTCACGGGAGGGGCCGAAAGGCCCCTCCCGCTTTTCCGGAGGAGGCTGACATACTGCTGAGGGTTTGTCATGCCCATGAGGGTTCCGTACATGGAAGGGGCTGCACCGAGCCCTTTTCACCGAACCCCCGGAAAAATCTCTTGAGACAACGCCGGCAGAGCAGCCAGCCGGCATTCAGGGCACCCGGCCCGTGTTTACTCCCGTGAAAAAGCCGGGCCGCGGTTCGCCATCCGCATGGTGCCACGGACATCCCGGCCCCAGGATCGGCTGGCTTGAAACGGCCTGGCTCCCGTCCGTGGCGTCCGGCCCGAACAGTCACACCTACCTAACACCTCAAACTGTAAAAATCAACCGTTATTTGCAGGTTCGCCATGATTCCACCATGCAACGAAAAGAATTACGGTTCCCTTCGTGCCGCCACCAGGGACGCGGACACGGGAAAGCGTCAGGGAAGGTTCTTTTTCGCGAAGATGTACCAGGAGAAGTAGCGAAGGCGGATGTCGCCCTTGACCACGTCGTGCAGCAGCAGAAGGGCCTGACGCAGGGTGGTGCTGTACGGCAGGGCGTGCAGGGCGCGCGTTTTGAGCAGCATGCGGGACACGGCGCGGGGCAGTATGGGGATGACGTCCAGGTAGTACTGGTACTTGAGCATCCTGGTGTCCGACTTCCGGGCTTCGGGCGACGGATACCCGGCCTCGGCATAGCCCTCGCCCCGTTCGATGGCGTCCACGTCCGCCGCGTCCAGCAGCCCACAGTTCCTTGCCAGGTCGATGATGCGGGTTTTGGGGAAGTACACCAGGTAAAAACCGGAGATGGAGTCGGGCTTCATTTCGATGTACTTCCGCACAGCCTCGACCAGGTCCTGCTCGGTCTGGCCGGGCATGCCAAGCATGTGGTCCACCAGAAACCCGATGCCGTGGCAGGAGAACGCGTCGCGCAGGCGGAAGATTTCGTTGCCGAACACGGGGCGGCCCATGACGTCTGTGAGCATGGCCTTTGAAAAACTCTGGATGCCCACCTTTACCTGCCGGCAGCCGGCCCTGGCCAGCAGTTCCACGGCGCGTTCGTTCAGCACCGCGGGATGGCTGTAGCAGAAAAACGGGACGCCGACCCGTTGCGGGTACTTTTCGGCGAACTCGGCAAGCCACCCGGCGTCCATGGTGAAGATGTCGTCCCGGAACGAGACGTAGCGCACCTCGTGGCCGGCAACGGCCCGGGCGAGCTCACCCACCACGTGGTCCACGCTCCGGCGGCGCGTGTGCCTCTTTTCGTGGGCGTACAGGGTGTGGTTCACGGACTGACCGCAGTAGGTGCAGGCGTACGGGCAACCCCGGCCGCTCATGAGCATGTAGTACTTGTAGAAGACTTCGACCTTGTCGTTGAACAGGTCCTTGTCCGGGTATGGCAGGGAGTCGAGGTCGGCGATGTAAGGGCGGCACGGGTTCATGCGCAGACCCGCTCCCTGGCGGAACACGGTGTTGGGTATGGCGTGGTCCGGGAAGGCCCCGTTGGACAGGGACTCGAGGAGTTCGGCAAGGGCCCACTCACCCTCGCCCCGGACCACCACGTCCACGGCCGGGTTCTCCATGACCCGTTCCGGCACGGCGCTGGGGTGCGCGCCGCCGAAGATCACGGGCAGACCGAGGCGTGACTTGATACGCCGGGCCATGTCCGCGCTCCAGGGCCACGTGGCGGTGACGCAGGAGAAAGCCACGGCGTCCGGCGGGTCGGCGGCCAGGCCGTCCAGAATGCGGCGCTTCATGGCGGCCTCGTCCTCGTCGAGGAACCGGGCAAGCAGTTCGCTGTTCAACCCCACGTTGCTGGAAAACGGGCTGCCGTCGTAAAACAGCCGGACCCGGTGGCCCCGCTGCTTCAACACCGCGGACAACTGTTCTATGCCGATGTCCTCGTATCCCTTGTGTACGAACGCCAGGTCCATGGGTTGTCCGGATCGATGCCTCTCTTTGCCCGGTTTGCGTGCAACGCCGGTCGCTTCCCCGGCTTCGCGGTCGCCGGGGAAGAAAAAAACAGGGACACGGCGCGCCGTGTCCCCGGCATATATCCCCGACGCGCGGACCATTGTAACGGCAGTCGCGCGGAAACCGCAATATTACTTTTTCCGTAGCGCGGTGACCATCTCCCGGACGTACATGCCCTTGTTGAAGAACTTCGTGGCGAACCAGGAGTCCCGCCACGCATCCTGGGGACAGATGTTGAGGCAGCCGCAGCACCCCTCGCACAGACCTTCCGAGTACCGGGGCCAGCCCTTTTCCATGGTTATCAGCCCGTTGAAAAACTCGAAATTGGCAGCCTGTTCAAAAACGATGAGATG
>JBKHBM010000104.1:0-15743 GCA_046542385.1 Desulfatibacillaceae bacterium
GGAATCACCCCGAACAGATCGTAGTTGGCCGGGGGGGTTAGTATGAATTCCATGAGTTTTCCATCCCCTTCCTTGATGCAAAGGTTCAGGGCCGAGGGGTTGTCCGGGGGTCTCGGCCCGCAAATGACGGAGCTTGGGAGCGTGCTGTTTTCATTACGAAGCCGGAAAATGAAGCCTCGTTCAGTTATCAAACAGGGGTGAAATTTGTCAAGGGAAAAATCCCTGAACGATGCGTAATTGAACAACGATTTATCCTACTGAAGTCGTTGAGAATATAAGCATTATCATGCTTTCGGCCCATCGCCCGGAAATCGAAGCGCAGGATACCAGCAGGCGGCCGAAAAATGAATATCCCTTCATTTCAACCGGTTTCACGGCGGAACAAGCCGGCCGCGCAATTGACGCGCCACGCAAAAACCGCTAAAGCATAGTGTCGGTAATCAGGGCGAAAGGATGGACCGACGGCAAGCTTCCCACCTGGCCGTTGGTCCGCAAGACCCGCGGGGAAAAAAGAGGAGCCGCGTGCCACGCGGTTTTTCCCGTCAGGGTAGGGGAATCACCAGACGCAGGAGTGTGCCATGGAAAACAAGGGGGCTTTGGCTGGAATCAAGGTTATCGATCTTTCACGTCTTCTTCCCGGGCCGTACTGCTCCATGATCCTGGCGGATCACGGAGCCAGGGTCATCGCGGTGGAGGACAAGCGGTTCATGGCCGACGGGTTGTTTCTGTCAACGGTTTACCGCAACAAGGAGCACATGTCCCTGGACCTCAAAACCGAGGAAGGGAAGAAGGTGTTTTTCGAGCTGATCCAGGACGCGGACGTGGTGATGGAGGGATTCCGTCCGGGTGTGGCCAAGAGGCTGGGCGTGGATTACGAGAGCCTTTCCGGGATCAACCCGCGCATCGTTTACTGCGCCATCACCGGTTACGGCCAGGATGGCCCCTTCGTGGACAAGGCAGGGCACGACGTGAACTACCTGTCCTACGCAGGGGTTTTGGACCAGATCGGTTATCCGGACAGGCCGCCCGCCATTCCGGGCGTGCAGATAGCCGACATCGCGGGGGGCGGCATGAACGGCGCTCTGGGCATCATGATGGCGCTGTTCGCCAGGGAGCGCACCGGCAAGGGGCAGTACGTGGACATCTCCATGACCGACTGCATGGTGGGGCTTCTGCCGGTGTCCCTGTTTATGTACCAGCTGCTGGGGATGAAGCCGGAACGCGCCCAGACGATGCTGTCCCACAGGTATGCCTGCTACAGCACCTACAAGACAAGGGACGGTCGGGACATTTCGATAGGCGCGGTGGAAAACCGGTTCTGGAAGGTGCTCTGCGAGCACCTGGGCAAGCCCGAGTACACGGCCCTGCAGTACGACGAGGGCAAACGGGAGGAGATACACGAGTGGCTGGCCGGCGAGATCGCCCAAAAGACCATGGCCGAGTGGGAAGAGGAACTCGGCGGCCTGGACGTCTGCTTCGGCCCGGTGCTGAACCTCGAGGAAACCCTGGAGCACCCTCTGTTCAGGGAACGGGAGATGGTGCTGGATATCGACGACGGCAAGGGCGGCAAAACCAGTGCGATCGGCGTGCCCGTAAAGCTCTCGGAAACTCCGGGCGAGATACGCACCCCTCCGGTGGGATTTGGACAGAGCACGGACGCGATCCTTTCGGAAATGGGTTATTCCGCGGACGACATCAAGGCGTTTCGCGACAAGGGCATCATCTGAACATGGACTCATGACAATTCGGGGAGTCGCGGACCGGGACACGCGGGCCTGCTTTTCGGGCATTTTCCCCATCTACCTGGATGAAAGGAGCGGACCATGGAGTTGAAAGAGAAGGTAGCGGTAATCACGGGCGGTGCGTCGGGGCTAGGCGAGGCCACGGCGAACGAGATACTGGCCAACGGCGGCAAGGTCGGTATTCTGGACGTGGACGAGGATCGCGGCAAGGCGTTCGAGGAAAAGTCCGGCGGCAACGCCATCTTCATGCTCACGGACGTAACCGACGAGGAGAGCGTACAGAAGGCCATGGACGCGGTGGTGCAGAAGTTCGGCGCCATCCACGTCGCGGTGAACTGCGCGGGCATCGCCACGCCGGGCAAGGTGGTCGGGAAGAAGGGCCCGCTGCCCCTGGCCACGTTCAACAAGGTGGTGCAGATCAATCTCGTGGGTACATTCCTGGTGATGCAGAGGGCGCTTGAGAAGATGATGGAAAACGAGCCCAACGAGGACGGCGAGCGTGGCGTGGTCATCAACACGGCGTCGGTAGCCGCCTTCGAGGGTCAGATCGGGCAGGCGGCGTACGCCTCGTCCAAGGCCGGCGTCATGGGCATGACCCTGCCGTGCGCCCGGGAGTTCGCCCAGGTGGGCGTGCGGGTCCTGTGCATCGCCCCGGGCATTTTCTGGACGCCCATGATGGCGGGGCTGCCGGAAAAGGCGCAGGAGGCGCTTAGTCAGATGATGCCGTTTCCCAAGAGGATGGGCCAGCCCGCGGAGTACGCGAAACTGGTCAGGTCCCTGGTGGAAAACGCCTACATCAACGGCGAGACCATCCGCCTGGACGCGGCCATTCGCATGGCCGCGAAGTAGCGGGCGCGGCACGGGGCAGACGACGCGCAGGCCAGGGCAAAAAGGCGCAAGGCACACCGTGCTTTGCGGCACCTGCTTCACGCAAGGAGGTGGGCCGGAAAACTCCTGGTCGGCCGACTTGGGGCCTGGGGAACCGCGCGTTCGCGCGCAGGGCAAACCGGAGTCCGCCAGCGGCGGGGTCAATGGAATCAGCGCCCCCTGCCCGGCCGGGCAGAGGGCCTTCCCCCGGAGCAACCATGCGAATCGGGATATTCTCGGACATACACGGAAATGCGGAAAACCTGGAAATCGTGCTCCGGGAGCTTTCCGGGTGCGACCGCCTGGTGTGCCTGGGGGACCTTTTCGGGTATGACGATCCCGTGGAGGAAGTGGTGGACATGCTCGAGGACGCGGGAGCCGTGTGCCTGCTCGGCAACCACGACCTGGAACTTCTGCTGGGCCGCTCCGTGTTCCCGGACCGCTTTGCAAACGGCCGGCTTGCCGAGGTGCCCGTGAACCCCCTGTTCGCGGACAGGCTTTCCGATCCGTGCCGCTCCCGTGTGCTGGAGCATCGCCTGGCGGCGGTGGTCCGGGAAGGCGAGGACACCTGGCACATGGTGCATTCCTGCCTGCGCAGGGAAAACGGCAACCTGTATTTCGATTACGTCGGCGAGGACAACGCGGAGGCCGTGTTCTCCGGGCACTCTTCCGAAGTGGTTTTCCTGGGCCACACACACATCCCGGGAGTCGGCGTGCTGGAAAGGGAAAGGCCGTATTCCGCGCAGAAGGCCATGCGCACCCTGTCCTTCACGCCCGGACCAGGGCAGCGGCTGGTGGTGAACGCGGGCAGCGTGGGCAAACCCAGGATTCCGGGCATGACATACAGCTACGCCGTTCTGGACACGATCACGCACAGGATAACCCTCGTGGTGGCGTGAGCCCTGTCTGGCGCGCCCCGGATTTTGACAACCGTCCATGGGAAATGGAAAATCGATGACGGATGAACCGAGATTGCGGCATGCGGAATCGGACAAAGACGCCGGCCTTCTGAGGGATTTTTACAGGGACGTGTTCCCGGAGGAGCCGGTGGGTGTCCTGGCCGAGACGTTCTTCCACCACCTCCCGCACATGGAAAGACACCACTGGTTCATGCTGGAGGAACCTTCCGGCGACGTCGCCGCCGCCTTCGCCCTGATTCCCTGGGAATGGGAAATCGGGGGCGTTCGCCTGCGTGTCGCCGAGCAGGGCATCGTGGGCACGCGGGAGGACCTGCGCGGCCGGGGTCTGATGCGGAGGTTGAACGCGGAGTTCGACCGGGCTCTGGAGGAAGGCGGCTACGACCTGTCGGTGATCCAGGGCATCCCGGGTTTTTACCATCATTTCGGATACCACTACGCCCTGCCCCTGAACAATCACCTCAATGTGGGGTTGCACATGGTCCCGGAGGCCGTGCCCGATGGTTGGGCGTTCCGGTTCGCAACGGAGGCGGACATCCCCTGGTTTTTGGCGGAGGACGAAAAGTACCGGCGGGCGAACCTGGTTTCCGTTGTGCGGGACGAGGCGGTGTGGCGGTATCTGCTCGGGGAAAGCAGAAAGACGGAATACGGCGGGGCTTTCGTGATCGTGGAAGGGCCCGGGGAGAAATTCTACTGCCGGATGCCCGGCATGGGCTTCGGCGCGGGCCTCATCATCAGCGAGGTGAGCGCCGGGATCTCCCACGCGGCTTTTGCCGCGCTGCTTTCCCACGCCAGGGGGCTGGCCGTGGAGCAGGGCAAACCGTACATCCGCCTGGACGTACACAACGACTCCACCGCCGGGCGGGCTGCCCGCGCCATGGGCGCGGCCCCGGGCAGGCCGTATGCCTGGCAGGTGAAAGTGCCCGAAATTCCGGGACTGCTGGAGAAGATGGCGCCACTGTTCGGGCAAAGGCTCGAGAACAGCCGGTTTGCCCGGTATTCGGGACGATTCCGCCTGGATTTCTACCAGCACGCGGTCGACCTGGTGCTGGACTCGGGCGCTGTCGCGGCCGTGGAAACGGACGCGGAAGAGGAGCCTGACGCGGTGCTGTGCGTGCCGTCCGACCTGTTCGCCGCGCTGGCCCTGGGGCATCGTACCTGGCGGGATTTGCAGGCCAACCGGCCGGACATCTCTCCGGCCATGCAGCATGTCGGGCCCCAGGTGGGTCTGGCCGCCGATCCAACTGAACTGCTGGCGGACACCCTGTTTCCGAGGGCCACGTCGTGGGTGTATGAACGGTATTGAGAGACTACAGGGGGGGCCCGGTGTCCCCGGCGTCGCCGCGCGCCCGCTTTCAAACGGGAAAAGGGTCCGCCCCGATTTTGGGGACGAACCCTTTTTTTCGTTTGCCGGCCGTTGAAACAACCCGGAATCCACGTCCGTTCAGAAACGGGGCGATGCGGGGCTCGGAAACTCCGGGAGTAATGCGTGCTTACGGTTCACCGCATGGATGGTTGATGCCGCGCGAAGCACGGGATCGTTGCGGTATGGGTGCGCACGCCTTGCCGCGCATTGTGTTTTTCAACAGCCTGCTACCCCAGGGGCTTCCGGCGCACCGTGCGGGGCGCCGTCCGGAAACCCTGTTTTGCCGCGTTGCCGCGACGGGCCGGGATTGTCAGGAGCCCGAGTAGGAATCCTTGAACTGGTCCCGGACCACGTTCTTCTTGATCTTGCCTGTGGAGGTCATGGGCAGTTCCTCCGCGATGATGACCTTCTTGGGCACCTCGAAGCCGCCCAGTTCCTTCTTGCACAGCTCGATCACGTCCTGCTCGGTGAGCTCCTGGCCCTCGGCGGGCACCACCACCGCCGTCACCGCCTCGGTCCATCTTTCGTGGGGCAGTCCAACCACGGCGGCGGACGCCACCCTGGGATCGCCCAGGATCACCCTTTCCACCTTGACGGAGGGGACGTTTTCCCCACCGGTTTTGATCATGTCCTTTTTCCGGTCCACAAAGACCAGCAGGCCGTCTTCATCGTAAAACCCGAGGTCTCCTGAGTGGTGCCAGCCGAAGGCCCGGCTTTCGGCCGTGGCCTCCTCATTCTTGTAATACCCCAACATGGTGCCCGGACCTCGCCAGACGATTTCCCCGACCTGGCCCGGGGGCAACAGGTTGCCATTGTCGTCCATGACGCCGGTGTCCAGGGTGATTGCCGATTCGCCCCAGTAATTGCCCAGCTTCTTGAGCTGCCATTCGCCCCTGAACGTGTTGGTCGATGGAAAACACTCTGTCTGGCCGGTGCCGAGGAAGAACTCGGCGTCGAATGTCTCGATCCCTTCCTTCAATGTACGCCCGTCCATGGGGGCCATGGCGTACAGGCACCCCCTGAGGGAGCTGAAGTCCGTGGGCCGCTGCTTGTTGAGGTCCAGCAGCGCCCTGTACATGGCGGGCAAAAGAAAGCTCAGGGTCACCCTGTCCTTTTCGATGGATTCGAGCATGTACGCCGGATCGAAGCCTCGATAGATGACGGTCTTGCCGCCCACGTGCAAAAATGTGTTGGTGAAGGTCTGTTGCGCACAGTGAAACAGGGGCAGAAGGGTGGTGCCCACGGCGTCGCGGTCCACCTTGAACTCCAGGGCGTTGGTCAGGGACATGATGAACGCGGCGACATGGGGGACCATGACGCCCTTGGGGGCGGAGGTGGTGCCGCTGGTGTACAGGATCTCGAACATGTCACGGTCGTCGATGACGACGTCCTCGACTTCTTCCGCCGACTCGCCGTCCAGCATGGCCGTGAAGTTTTCGTAGCCTTCCGGCAGGGCCTGGCCAGTGGCGTTGATGCCCACGAACAGCCTGATTCCGCCAAGATGTTCGGCAAGTCCCTGGGAAAGGGGGTACAACTGGTCGTCCACCACCAGCGCAACGCACTCCGCGTGGTTGATGACGTAGGCCACGTCCCTGGGGTTCAGCGCCGGGTTCACCGGGACGCCCACGAATCCTCCCTTGGCACACCCATAGATGGCGGTGAGGAATTCGTGGCTGTTGAGGCATAGAAAGCCTATGCGGTCCCCCTGCTTGAACCCGCGGGCGCGGAGGGCCCGGGCAAACTGGTTGATGCGGTCGTTCAGCTGGCCGAAGGTGATTCGGAACTCGGTTTTACCCCGGCGTTCGATGACAGCTTCCTTGTCTCCCAGTTCACGCGCTTTTCTGCGGAAGATGTCTCCGACGGCCACGCGCTGAATGAGGTTTTTCTGCAGTTCGGTGTCCATGTCTCCTCCATGTGTTTTGGGTGGCACGCTGTGCTGTTTGGGGAACAGCCTTGTCCGAATGAGCGCTCGTTTCCCTTGCCAGGCGTCTTCCGCCGGATTCAGGCGACATATCGGCGGCAACACGCGGGGAAAACCCCATGTTTTCGGGACACGGACGGCCTATGCAATATCAGGGCCGAAGTGGAGGAAGCGGGCAAAGCCGGAAAAAGGACGGGACTTCAGGGATTTGCGACGTGGGGGTGATTCGTCAACATTCCGAATAAACGCGGAGAATGCGGCATTTATGGGCAAAGGCGCGGTGTTTTGGCGTGAATCCGCCTCATGGGCGAGAGCGGCCGGGCGGACCGACCGTCATTTCCGCCGGAGAATCGCGATCCGGTCATGTCCGGCAAGGTCGGGGATGATCTCCGGAGGGCGCCAGTGCCCGCACCGGTCCGTGATCTTCGCAATACCGTCCCGCTGGTCCCAGCCGATTTCAAGCACGAGGGCGCCGTCGTGCGCGAGATGTCGCGCGGCTTGCGGAATGATGGCGCGATAGGCGTCCAGGCCGTCGACGCCGCCGTCGAGGGCGGTGAGGGGTTCGTGGTCGCGCACTTCCGGCGCCAGCCCGTCGAGGTCCGTGGTTCGGATGTAAGGGGGATTGGACACGACAAGGTCAAGGGGCGGTTCGCCGGCCAGGGCCGAGAACCAGTCTCCCCGGACGAATTCGACCTCTCCCGCGAGGCCCAGCCTCGCGGCGTTTTCATTTGCCATTGCCAGGGCCTTTTCGCAGCGGTCCACCCCCAGGTAGCGATGTCCAGGCCTTTCCGTGGCCAACGCGAGGAGGATGGCTCCCGAACCCGTGCCCAGATCGGCCACGCGGCGAGCGTCCGCCTCGCCAGCGCGGGGCAACAGGTTGATCGCGGCCTCCACCACGCCTTCGGTCTCAGGGCGGGGAATCAGCACGTCCGGGCACACGCCAAGGTCCAGGGACCAGAACTCCCTTTTGCCCGTAACGTAGGCCAGGGGTTCCCTGGCGGCGCGGCGTTTGATGATGGCGCGGTATTCGGCGAGTTCCGAATCCTGGAGAGGCTGGTCGAAGCGGAGGTAGAGGTCCAGGCGGGTGGTGTCCAGGACATGTGCGAGAAGCACCTCCGCGGCAAGGCGCGGCGCGTCCACGCCGCTCCTCTCGAAATATCCCGTGGTCCATTCGAGGACCTTGAGTACCGTCCAGGGCGCGTTTCGGTTCATGTCAGCGGGGGGCATCCGGTCAGGATGTCTGTTCCTTCAGGGCTTCCGCCTGGTAATGGGTGTGGAGCGCGGCCACCAACTCATCCAGCTGCCCCTGGAGAATGGCTTCCAGTTTGTACAGGGTGAGCCCGATCCTGTGGTCCGACACCCGGCCCTGGGGGAAATTGTAGGTGCGGATGCGCTCGCTGCGGTCACCCGAGCCGATCTGGCTCTTGCGCTCCGCCGCTATCTCCTGCTGCTGCGCAGTGATCTTCATGTCCAGGAGCCGGGCCATCAGAACCTTCATGGCCTTGGCCCGGTTCTTGTGCTGGGATTTTTCGTCCTGGCAGGTCACCACCAGGCCCGTGGGAAGATGGGTGAGGCGGACCGCGGAGTCCGTCGTGTTCACGCTCTGGCCGCCCGGGCCGGTGGACCGGAAGAAGTCGATGCGCAGGTCGTTGGGCTCGATCTCCACGTCCACTTCCTCGGCTTCGGGAAGCACGGCAACGGTGACCGCGGAGGTGTGTATCCGGCCCTGGGTTTCCGTAGTGGGGACCCTCTGCACCCGGTGGGTGCCGCTTTCGAACTTGAACGTGCTGTACGCGCCGTTGCCGCTGATGTTGGCGATGACTTCCTTGAATCCGCCTCCGTCGGTCTCGTGGGCGTCCATTATCTCGACCTTCCAGCCCTTGTCCTCGGCAAAGCGCGAATACATGCGGAACAGGTCCCCGGCGAACAGTCCGGCCTCCTCCCCGCCGGTACCGGCCCGGATCTCGATGATGATGTTCTTCTCGTCATTGGGATCCTTGGGCAGGAGCATGACCTTGAGTTCCTCTTCTATGAGGTCCCGCTCCTTCCGGAGCTGTTCCAGCTCCTCCTCGGCCAGCTCGCGCATGTCGGCGTCGGCGTCGTGGAGAAGCTCCCTGCTCTCGGCGATCTCCTCCACCACTTCCTTGTACCGCCGGTACCTCGGGACGATTTTGCCGAGGTCCGCGTGCTCCTTGACGTAGGTCTTGTACTTGTCGTAGTCGCTCACGATCTCGGGGTCGCCCAGCAGGGCCTCGACCTCCTCGTACCGCTTCTCGATATTTTCCAGTCGATCCAGCATGGGAATGCACCACAAGTGTCCTACCCGTCTCCATGGGGAAACCGGGCGCCAAAAAAACGCCTGAGGGGGTGAACCCCCTCAGGTTGCAGACCACCTGAGCCCGCTCACGGATTCAGGATCCAGTCAAAGCCTCTGGCCGGAGCCGCCTACTTCTTTTCCTGCTGCTCCTGGAACTTGGCGTATTTCCTGCGGAAACGTTCGATCCGGCCGGCGCTGTCCACCAGCTTCTGCTTGCCCGTGAAAAACGGGTGGCACTTGGAGCAGATTTCCACGCGGATGTTTTCCGCCGTGGACGCGGTCTCGATGGCGTTGCCGCACGCGCACTGGATGACCGTGGGCTTGTAGTCGGGGTGAATGCCTTTTTTCATGGTTGTTGCCGATCCTCCTAACTAACCGAATTTACTTATTCAAACTGTTCAAAGCCAGCCTGTCCGGCAGGCTTGTCACGCGTTCATGGAGTGCAAAAACTCCTCATTGTGCTCCGTTCCTTTCATTTTTTCAAGCATAAATTCCATGGCGTCGATGGGATTCAGACTGGAAAGGAGCTTGCGCAGTATCCAGACCCGGTTCAGAACCTCGGGAGAGAGCAGCAGCTCTTCCTTCCTGGTGCCGGAGCGGTTGATGTCCATGGCCGGGAAGGTGCGCTTGTCCGCGAGGCGACGGTCCAGCATCAGCTCCATGTTGCCGGTGCCCTTGAATTCCTCGAAGATGACCTCGTCCATGCGGCTTCCCGTGTCAATCAGGGCCGTGGCGATAATGGTGAGGCTGCCGCCTTCCTCGATGTTGCGGGCCGCGCCGAAAAAGCGCTTGGGCCGGTGCAGCGCATTGGAGTCCACGCCGCCGGAAAGGATCTTTCCGCTGGGTGGGACCACCGTGTTGTACGCCCGGGCCAGGCGGGTGATGGAGTCCAGCAGGATGACCACGTCCTTTTTGTGTTCGACCAGGCGCTTGGCCTTTTCGATCACCATCTCCGCCACCTGGACGTGGCGCTGGGCCGGTTCGTCGAAGGTGGAACTGATCACCTCGGCGTCCACACTGCGCTCCATGTCCGTGACCTCCTCGGGCCGCTCGTCGATGAGCAGGACGATGAGGTAGGAGTCCTTGTGGTTGTAGTTGATGCTGTTGGCGATGTTCTGGAGGAGCATGGTCTTTCCGGTACGGGGCGGGCTGACGATGAGTCCGCGCTGCCCGAAGCCGATGGGCGTGAGCAGGTCCATGATCCGCATGGAATAGTTGTCATACTCCCGCTCCAGGATCATCTTGTTCTCGGGGTACAGCGGCGTGAGATTGTCGAACAGGATCTTGTCCCGGGAAACCTCGGGGTCCTCGAAGTTCACGGACTCCACCTTCAGCAGGGCGAAGTACCGTTCGGACTCCTTGGGCTGGCGGATCTGGCCGGAAACCGTGTCGCCGGTGCGCAGGTTGAAGCGCCGTATCTGCGACGGGGACACGTAGATGTCGTCCGGTCCCGGCAGGTAGTTGTAGTCCGGGGCCCTCAGAAAGCCGAACCCGTCCGGCAGTATCTCTAAGGTGCCCTCTCCGTATATGACGCCGTTTTTTTCGGTCTGGGCCTGCAGGATGGCGAAGATGAGTTCCTGCTTGCGCATTCCGGCGGCCCCTTCGATATTGAAGTCTTTCGCGATCCGGGCCAATTCACTGATTCTTTTGTCCTTGAGGCTGGCCAGGTTCATGTCGTTTGACTCTTGCATTGTTCCCTTCCTTTAATAGGCGTATTCATTCGTTCCCGTGCCCGGGAACTGTCTTGCGGTTGCACTGGGTGCCTTGCCGTATCCCGGTGGATGGCCTCGTGAGGCGTCGTCTTCCGCATAATTTTCAGTGACTCGTACTGTTCTCGTCGCGGTGTCGCTGTAAATTCCGGTGCCATGCGACGTTCCGTTATTCTGCCGGACCGTCCTGCACGGAGAATTTACGGCGCGGGGGCGCTTTCCGGAACCTGGAGCTTACAAGCAGAGGATTGATCCTAAGTTGGCGTCTATGAAGGATTCTTGTTTTTGGGCTGTCTGGCGGACGTAAGCCAAAAATGTTCCGACCGGCGATAAAGGGTATGGCTGACCACCGGGTGATTTAAGGTATAGCAGGCCTTTTGGGCTGTCAACACTTTTAGGATAAAATTGACCGGGCGCCATGGCGGTGTGGGGCACATGAGCGAAAATATCATCAAAATACGCCTTTTGCCCGAGACGCCGGCGAAACAACATCACAGCGCCCCGAGGCCGCGATCCCTGTCTCCGGCCCATCGCCGACCGACCGGCCGGCCGGAAGTGCCACGCCGCCATTCACGCCTTGACAAGGATACACCGTTTTAATAAGGTTGCGCGGCTTGCACTTGTCAACAACCTGAGGCCGGCCCGCAAGGGCGAAAAATCCTTTCACCCACCGGGTGAAACGAAAAGTTGTTCAAGAATGCGCGGAAAGCCCGATTTATGGGGATCTTGAAAGGTTTTCAATATTTTCGTCACGGATTCAGGAACAAGGCATAACACGCGCCGGGCACGGCGCTTCTTACTTGAGAAAGGAGACTGCAACTCATGAGAATTCTGATTTTCGGCCCCAACGGCAGCGGCAAAGGCACCCAGGGCGCCATCGTCAAGGAGAAGTACAACCTTCCCCACATCGAATCAGGCGCCATCTTCCGCGAGAACATCAAGGGCGGCACCGAACTCGGCAAGCAGGCCAAGGCCTACATCGACAAGGGCGACCTGGTTCCCGACGAGATCACCATCCCCATGATCCTGGACCGACTGCAGCAGGACGACGCCAAAAACGGCTGGCTGCTAGACGGATTTCCCCGGAACAAGACCCAGGCCGTCAAGCTGGACGAGGCACTGGACAAGGCCGGCATCGCCCTGGACAAGGTCATCGAGATTCTGCTGGACCGTGAAGTGGCCAAGAACCGCATCATGGGCCGCCGGCTGTGCGCCAACGATCCCAATCACCCGAACAACATCTTCATCGACGCCATCAAGCCCGACGGAGACAAGTGCCGGGTTTGCGGGGGCGAGCTTTCCGCCCGTTCCGACGACCAGGACGAGGCCGCCATCGGCAAGCGCCACGACATCTATTACGACACCGAGACGGGCACCCTGGCCGCGGCCTATTACTTCAAGGACAAGGCCGCCAAAACCGAAGGCCTGGACTACATCGAGGTGGACGGCACGCCCGATCTGCAGACCGTGAAGGCGGACCTCCAGTCCAAGATTGGCTAGCACCGTCTTCAAGACGGGTTCGCGGCCCGTCAGCCTGTTGAAAAACGTGATCCGCGCGGTACGCGCGCCATTTTCCGTCGTTCTTGAACAGGCTGTCGATTCCGGGTTTTTCAACGGACTGCCCCGCAGGGCGCGTCCTGCCTTTCTGTGACGTGCTCCGTGACTCATCGTTTTCAGGCGGGCCATGGGCCCGGATCATACCGGAATCCGGACAAAAAGGGTTCATCGCGCGTCCGTCGCCAGCCAAGGCGGCGGGCGCGCTTTACGTTTTTGAGAGCGACATCCCGGACAGGCGGGCGCGGCGGTGGAGTCCGTGAGGAAGGCGGCGATCGATGTCTGACCGATACACATACGAACAGTGTCTGGA
Source organism: Desulfatibacillaceae bacterium (assembly GCA_046542385.1). GTDB lineage: Bacteria > Desulfobacterota > Desulfobacteria > Desulfobacterales > Desulfatibacillaceae > JBKHBM01. The sequence continues at coordinate 12,707 of JBKHBM010000104.1, forward strand.
GGAATTGTTTTCGCTGGGGCGTTTCGGCATAGTCCTGGGTCTGGAGACAATGGGCGGCCTGCTGAGGGCGGTGGGAAATCCGCAGGACCGATTCAACGTGGTACACATCGCCGGATCCAATGGCAAGGGGTCGGTGGGCGCCACCATCGCGGCCGCCCTGGAGGCCGCGGGCCACACCACCGGCGTGTACACCTCTCCGCATCTCGCGCGGGTGAACGAGCGCTTCTGTATCAGCGGCAGGCCCGTGTCCGACGCCAGGATCATGGAATCCTACCTCGCGCTGAAACAGGCCGCGGACCTTCCGAGGCAGCCGACCTTTTTCGAGTACACCACGGCGATGGCCATGGACATCTTCGCCCGCGGCGGAGTGGACTGGGCCGTCGTCGAGACGGGCATGGGAGGCCGCCTGGACGCCACCAACATCCTTTCGCCGAAGCTCACCGTGATCACCAACGTGTCCCTGGAGCACAGGGAGTACCTGGGTAACACCATCGCCGAGATCGCCGGGGAAAAGGCCGGCATCATCAAACCCGGCGTTCCCGCGGTCACCGGCGTGGAGCAGGCAGCCGCCAAAAAGGCAGTGGCGGACAAGGCCGGCGGGGCGAGCGCACCCGTGTGGTTTCGCGGCCGGGACTTTCGCGTGGTCCGGGACGGCCGGGGCGGATTCACCTATCACGGCAGGGGTGTCAAATGGCGCGACCTGGCCGTGCGGCTTGCCGGAGACCACCAGTACGACAACGCGGCCGTGGCCCTGGCCGGTCTGGAGGCCCTTGCCGGGCAGGGAGTGGAGGTGGGGGACGAGGCGTCCATCCGCCGGGCCCTGGCTTCCGTGAAATGGCCCGGCCGCCTAGAAGTGGTCGGCCAGTCCCCGCGGGTGGTGCTGGACGGCGCGCACAACATCGCGGCCATGCGCAAGCTGGTGCGGCACCTGGAGAACACGGCGCCCCGGAACAAGCTGATCGTGGTGGCGGGAATTCTGGACGACAAGCCGTACAGGGAGATGCTGAAGCTGCTTCTGCCACGGGCCGGTAAGGCGGTGCTGTGTCAGCCGGAAATCGGCAGGGCCATCCCGCTCGATGTCCTGGTGGACACCAGCATCGGACTGGGTGTCGAGGCCACGGCGGTGCCGAAGGTGGCGGACGCCGTGGCCGCCGCCATTGACATGGCGGGAAGTGACGACACGGTATGCGTGTGCGGTTCGCTGTACGTGGTTGGCGAGGCCCGGAAGGCGCTGCAGGATCGGGGCTGGCCCCTTGGCGACGCCATCTTCGAACTGTGACAAGGGGCAAGGGCCCGGTCCCGGCGGCGCGCGGTCAACTGTTTCAGTCCGGATTGTTCATCAATGGGCCGGGGCAGGCCGCGCCCCGGAACGTTTCCGTCACTTTGCCCTGAATCCGTGACGAAAATATTGAAAAAACTTTCAGGAACCCCATAAATCGGGCTTTTTCGCGGGTACTTGAACAACTTCTCGTTTCACCCGGTGGGTGAAAGGATTTTTCGCCCTTGCGGGCCGGCCTCATGCGGCGCGTCCGCGGCGTCAGAGCCCGGCCGGCGTATTCAGTACAGCCGGCAGGTCTCTACCTTGCATCCGCACCACCAGAGACCGCTCACGGATTCAGGTTTGCTTCCCGGTTCGCGCGGCGGTGGTCGCAAAAGGATTCCGGGCAGAAGGCGCAGGGGCAGTCGCGGGTGAGGCTTTCCGCGGCCAGGACGGCGGCGGTGACGGTCTTTGCCGGGACCATGGCCCAGGCGCGCGTACAGGCCACCCCCACCTTGTCCATCGGCAGGCATTCCGCGAACTGTTTCTGGGATTCCAGGGGCCAGTCGCAGTAGCCCGGGGAGAAGCGGCGGGACAGGCTCAGGCCTTCCAAACCCGGTTCCCGGCCCAGGGTCTTCGTCCATGCATCGGCAACGGATTCCAGTATCCCGGTGCCTGCCGCGTCCATCATGTAACCGCGCCCGAGCGATTCGGCGCGCGCCAGTGCGATTGTCTCGTCAAGCCCCGGACCCAGGGTGGCGCAGGCGACGGCAAGGTACATGGGCGGCGATGCCTCGGCTGCCACTCGCGCCCACCTGCGGCTGTCCACGACGAACCGTCCGGCGATTATCTCCCGCCCCGTCACGGAATCCACTTCCAGGATCCGGTACACCACCCTGGGGCGGGCCGCGGCAAGCGCGGTGTCCAGTGCTCCCCGGCTTTGCGCGTACACGTCCCGGGGCACCGTGGTTTCGCCGCCGTACCCCAGGCGGCCCAGAAGCCCGCGGAACGTTGCCCCGGTGTCGGGCAATCCGCAATCCACGCACACCGCGCTGGTGCTTCCCCTACTCAATTTCCCTCCCGGCGACAAGTCCCGGCCCCCTGCCGGCAAAGCGGGCTGTTCCGTTTGTCTCCACCGGTTCCGGCTCGACCATTCGCCACGCGCCGCTGTCCCTGTCCAGGCGGAAGAACGCGTCATCCCGGTATGAGTAGGTGAGGACGGGCGCGCCCGCGTCCGTCACGTTGGCCCAGTTGCGATACGCCGCGAGATCCGCCTCGTAATACGGTTCCCCGTCGAACCCGGCCAGCCGGACCCGTTGTCGCGCCGAACCACCATGGCACAGGTACAGCCAGCCGTCCCCGCATACCAGATACCTGTCCCGGAGTCGCACCGGCAGCGGCCCTTCCGGCTCCACGTCCAGGCGGTTGCCGGAAAGGTACAGGCGCACCTCCCGGTTCTCGTACACGGCCGCCAACTCACCGGTGCGATGCACCTCCACCTCCCGGTTCTCGAAAAATGTCAGGTCCGCTTCGCCCACCTCCCGGTCCAGCACGGACAGGAACGTGCGTTTCGCGACGTCTCCCTCCACCTTTCCCGGATTGTAGACAAAGGACCGCCAGGAATCGCTCGCGCAATAGTCGATCACCCGGACGAGCAGGGCCAGGTCGGGGTCGCCGTGTACGAACAGGTGGTAGCCGCGGCCACTACGGGACAGTTCCACGGAAGGATGGCCACCAAACAGGGAGCACCCCGCCTGTATGTCCACCCTGGGCGGGGAA
>JBKHBM010000105.1:0-15342 GCA_046542385.1 Desulfatibacillaceae bacterium
GCATCTCATCGTTTTTGAACAGGCTGCAAATTCCGAGTTTTTCAACGGGCTGTTACCCGCCAAGAAAAAAAGGGACCGTACGCGATTTCGACCCGGATTGCAAGTTGTTTCTTTTAGCGGGGCATTCAAACGACTTTCACGTCGCAGGCGCGGCACTCTTCGTTGGGGTCGTTGTCGAACGCGACCACTCAGTACCCGCGGCAAACCACCTCCGCGCGGCGGCATGCGGACATCTCCCACCCTGTACGCCTCCAGACCCCGCTCCCGCGGGAGGCCGTTCTATGACGCCGGAGGCGGGGGCGGCACGGGCGGCGGTCCCTGGTTGAACAGGCCGACAAGGTCCGGCACCTGACCCGCCGGTGTCCAGTTTGCCATACCCTGGCACCACACCAGTGAGTCCTTGCTCAGTTGGCCCTGCCCCGCCATCTGCTGAATGGCGGCCGGCTCGTACGGGCCCTGCTGCGCGCCGTTCACCGCCACGTAGTACAGTACGGGAGTGGGCAACGGCGGGGGGCCCGGGGGCGCCTGCTGCGGGGCCTGCTGGTCCTGCCCCATGCCGCCCCCGAAGGTCTGGGCCATCATGTTCCCCATGCCGAAGCCCACGCCGATACCCATTCCCGCCCCGGCCATCCCTCCCGGATTCTGCGCCGCGTCCCGGATGGCTCCGGCGGATTCGTACTGGGCATAGGCCTGCATGTTGCCGATGGCCCGCATGGCGCCGCCCTTGTCGATGGCCTGTTCCACCTCCTGGGGCAGCCCCAGGTCCTGCACCTGGATCTCGTTCAATTCCAGACCGAAGGTCATGAACTCGGGCCGCAGCCGGTCGGTGAGCATGTCGCTGATCTGGCCGACCTTGCCCTCCATCTCGATCACCGGCACCTTGAGTTCGGGCATGACCTCCTTGATGCGCATCCCGATCTTGCCCCGCAAATTGGCGGAGATCTCCTCGGTGGTGAAATGGCCGTCGGTGCCCACGATTTCGCGGATAAACTTGACGGGGTCCTTGACCTGGATCGAGTAGATGCCGAAGGCGGTGACCCGCACCACGCCGAAGTCCTGGTCCCGCATCATGCTGGGCCCGGGCGTACCCCACTTCATGCTGGGAAATCGCTTGGTGCTGACAAAGTACACCTCGGCCTTGAAAGGGCTCTCGAACCCGTACTTCCAGCCCTTGAGGGTGGTGAGGATGGGCATGTTCTGCGTGTTCAGCGTGTACGTGCCGGGCCGGTACACGTCCGCGACCTCGCCCTCGTTTATGAAGACCGCCTGCTGGCCCTCGCGGACCACGAGTTTGGCCCCGTACTTGATCTCGTTGCCATAGCGCTCGAACCGATAGACCAGGGTGTTGGCCGACGAATCGAGCCATTCGACGATGTCTATCAGTTCGCCCTTGACCTTGTCCCAAAAACCCATGTTGAACCTCCAAGGTTGATTGCGGGAGTTGGATACTGCTTTCACGTTGCCTGGGTGCCACTATACCGTGTTTTTTCGGCGGATGCCATACCAGGAAAGACCATTGCCCACGATTTTACCGGATCACCACCACGGGTCCGGGCACCCCCTTGTAACTGGTGGACCCGCCGCGCTTTTCCGTCACGAAATAAAACAGGGTTCGATACATGGCGGATTTTGCGGACACAGCCTCGCCGAACTCGTTGATGCCGGAGAGAGTTCCCTGGCTGACGTCGCGCAACCCGTACCTGACCGGAATTCCCTGCTTCCGCCTTCCGAAATCCGGGGACAGCGTTTCGCCCTTGCGTATGGACGTCGGCAACGCCCGGTCCAGCCATGCCTCCAGGCCGCCGAAAACCTGGGTCGCGGATATCCGGGAATTCCGGTAGACCACGCCAACGCCCATGAGGTTGAAGTCGGGGCGCAATATATTGGCGCGATGGCCGGGGCTTTGCATCCAGTTGTCCATGATCAGCCTGGCCAGCCTTTTGGCCGGGGCCACGTCATGTCCCGAGCCGGTCCACACGTTCTCACCCGACGTCCCCACAAAGGTCCGGCAATGGATGCCCACTCTCAGGCTTGCGCCCTGCCCCGCCGTGTTCACATGGCCGACATACCGGTTCACCAGCATGTCTGTCGACTGGGCCCGGGCCAGTTGGGAAAGGCATCCGTCCCTGTCCAGTTCGGCCAGGCCGGTTTTGGCCCGCTGCTGGTTGGTGAGGCGCAACACGTGGTCCTCCACCTCGCGTGCGTACCTCACGTCCGGAGGAGGATTCAGGCCTGGTATCGCGGGCATTTCCGCGCTGGCCTGACCAGGTGTCCCGGACAGCGCGACCACCGCGAGAAGGAAACATGCCGCCCATGCCGGAATGCGTCGAACCAGGCGCTCAATCCATTCCATACCGACTCCATATCTCATTATTACTAGTCTCCGCAAGGCATCGTTCCATGGATTGCCTTTTCCCCGGAATTCTGATAGCCATTCAATGAATACCATGCAACGGTATTCGGTTCTCCTGAATTCCAACCAAGGCAGTGTATCATGAGAGTCAACAAAGGCATTTTCGCCGCCGCAGCCCTGCTCGCCTCCCTGTGCATGCCCGCGTCCGTCGCGTTTGCGCAGGATTCGGAACCCAGGTACATGTGGAAGACGGCCACGCTGGCGCCCAAAGGGCTGGGCTGGTCCCTGCTGGTGCAGGAGCAGATTTTTCCCCTTGTGGAAGAGGCCACCAATGGCGAGTTGCGCCTCAAGGTCTATTGGTCCGGTGTTCTTGGAAACGACAGTGACTACATCCGATTGATGAGGGCGGGCCGTCTGCAGAGCGCCGGGCTCACAGCCCTTGGCAGCGCCGAGGCCTGTCCCGAGTTCATGGTGCTGCAACTGCCGTTTCTTTTCCGGAACTACGATGAACTGGACCATGTGCGCAATCAGACCTTCGACATGTTCGACCAGCGCATGCAGCAACATGGCTTCAAGCTCCTTTTGTGGATCGACCAGGACTTTGACCAGCTTTACTCCACCAAATGGGAGTTGAAGGATCTTTCCCAGTTCGAACAGGCCACCTTCGCCACCTGGAACGGGGCCATCGAAAGGATGTTTCTGGAGCAGACAGGCGCAAAAACCGTGGATCTCGAAATTCCCGAAATCTCCGACTCGATGCGCCGGGACCGGGTGGATTCGCTGATGGGACCCGCCATCTGGATGGTGGGGACCCAGTTGCATTCAGTGCTTCGTTATGTGAACGTCATGAAGACACGGTATTCCCCGGCCACGATCGTGACATCCATGGATGCCTGGAACGAGTTGCCCGAACAGTACCGCAGGAACATGGTTGACCGTCGCGAGGAGGTGACCGCCGACTTCACCGCCGGAACCCGGAAGGAAAGCGAAAAGGCCCTTGCCGCCATGCTGGAATACGGCGTCCAGAAAGTAGAAATGAACCCGCTGAGCCTTGCCCGGTTCCATGAACGTACGCGCGCGGTATGGGACATCGCCGCCGGCGACCTGTTTCCCAGGCCGTTTCTCGACCGGATCACCGGGATTTTGGAGGAATACCGAAAGACCGAAACCGAACGGTAGCCGGTTACCCCCTTGCCGGCACGGTTTCAACTGTGCGGCCCATCGGGCGCCCCCATGTCCCCGTAAGCCGTCTGCAGAAGCACGCAGGCGGCGATGGCCGCCGTTTCCGCCCGAAGAATCCTCGGCCCCATACCGGCGGCCGCAAACCCGTTGTCCAGCAGCCAGGACGCCTCGTCCGGGGCAAAACCGCCCTCCGGCCCCACCACCGCGTAAACCGAAGACGGCGCCTCCGTCCGCGGCAGGATAACGCCGGGGCCCCTGTTTTTCTCATGAAACAGGATCCGCACGTCAAACCCCTCGGCCGCGCCGGGCAACGACTCCAATGCCGCCAGCGGCAGCACCTCGGGAATCGCGGACCTGCCGCACTGCTTGGCGGCTTCGATGGCTATTCTCTCCCACCGCTCAATCCTGGGCGCCAGCTTGTCCCGATCCTTCCCGGGCACGGAGCGGGACGCGGGTACGGGCTGGAACGCGGCGACGCCCAACTCGGTCCCCGCGCGCACGACAAGGTCCATCTTCGCGCCCTTGACCAGGGCCACGGCCAGCGTGATGCGAATCCGGGATTCGGGAATCCCGGAGCGCTCTTCGAGCAGACTCATGCGGATTTCCCCGCGCCCGCAGGATTCTATCACGGCGGCGTATTCCCGTCCGGTGCCGTCGAACACCACGACTTTCGCACCCGGCCTCAGTCTCAGCACATCCTTGACGTGCCTGGCTTCCGGCCCGAAAATCACCGCGGTGTGGTTATCCACGTTTCCGGGTTCGACGAAAAACCGCCTCATGCCAACCTCTGATGCAACCGATAGGGGAAGGACGCCGGGAGGGCCATGAACACGAGGGGCGTCTTGCGCGCCGCGAACCCGGACCCGCCTTTTTTTTCCGCTACTGAAAGCCCCGGCAAAACTAACTTCCCGGAGAAATTAATCATCTTGACACCCCCATGCCACTTTGCTAATTTTTTTGCTGATAATAATAGCTTTCCTGGACTTCTGTCCAGGCATTTGCCGGGACCCGATTCCAAGGCCCCATGTCCACTCCAACGCCGCGTCTCACATACCGCGCAAGTGCGTGCTGTTCCACAAGGAGCGATACTGGCATGGACGAGACCCAGAAGCCGCCCGTAGACATAGAACAACTGGACGACGTCGACAACGACAGGGATGAATTGCCCGCCAACGGGGAAACTACCGGCGAATCGGAGGAGCCTTCCGGGGAGGATTCCGAAAAAACCGCCACGGGCATGGAACTCACGCCCGCCATGGGTATCAACGTGGTGGACGATGAGTCTGAATATGTGCAAGCCGGGGTAGCCAGGGCCGAACCGGAACCCTCCGGGTCGGCGCCGGAACCCGGAGACGACCTGGGCATAGAAATAGAGGATGACCGGACGGGGGGCGTTCAGCCCGAAAATCCGGATGCCGGGGATTACGGCGGGTATTCAACGGACATCGGCCTGGAAATCGAGCCGGACGAATCCGGGGGCGAGGAAACCGCTCAGGCGGAGGAGGAGGAACTGGCCCCGGAAGGCGAGTTCATGGAGGACGACGACCTGTCCGACCTGTACTCGGGAGACGGCCGGTACCGGGTGGCGGCGGACGAGGAGCGACCTCGATATACCGAGGAAACGGGAGCCTACGCCACGCCGGACATCGGAATACAAATAGGGGACTCCGACTACGATTCGGAACAACCCGTCGAGGAATACGTCGAGCCGGACACCGACGGCAAGGAAATACTGGAACACGTGGAGAATGACACGGAACCGGACCAGTACGCCGAGGCGGACGAGGCGGACGAGGCGGGCCGGTATCCGGGCTACTCCGAGGAAACCGGCGTCACTCCTGCCCTGGGCATCGAGATAAGCCCCGAGGAAGAAGGTGCCGGGACGCTGGCGGACGCCACTCCGGACTACGCGGAATACGCTCCGGATACCGGCGGCCATGCCACGGAAGGAACCGGAGAGGAGTACGAAGGCACCGGAGCCTCGATCGGTATCGAGATCGATGCCGATTCCGAGGCCTCGGGCGGCGAGGTGGGTTACGAGGGCGACGAGGTGGGAGACGAGGGAGCGGGCGATACGGCTTACGAGTCCTACGCCGTGGAGGTTTCCGAGGAACGGATGCGCGAAATGATCGCCGAGGAGGTGCGAAATGCCCTGTCCGCAGACGCCATCCGCGACCTGCTTCCCAAGGCTGCTCCGGCCGCCGAAACATCCTTGGCGGACGTCACGCCCGACGCAGTGCAGCAGGCCGTGAGGACGGAAGTACGCAACATGGTGTCCCCGGACCAGGTGCGGGAAATGCTCTCCGCCGAGTTCCAGGACCTGTTCACCCTGGACGCCATAAGCGAAATGCTCTACGGCGAGATATCCCGGCTGGTGGACCGGGACTCCGTGGACGAAAACATGGCCCGGGTCGTGCGCGAGCAACTGGAGGGCGACGCCTTCCAGGATGCAGTGAGCCACGAGATACGGGTGGCCCTGGGCGGCATCGACATGCAGGAACAGGTCGCGGCCGCCGTGAAGGAGTCCGTCGAAGCCATGGACCTCAGGGAAATGGCCGCCTCGGAGGTCCAGGGCGCCGTGCAGCCCGGGAAAATCGAGGAAGCCGTGGACTCAGCCATACGGGACGTTGTGTCCCCGGATTCCATGTCCGCGACGGTGGACGCGAAGGTGCAAGAGGCGATCACGCCCGACATGCTCAAGGAAATGGTTGCGGAAAAAGCCGCCGGGGCCGTTACACCGGAACTGCTGCAAAAGGCTGTCATCGCCGCGGTGCGTGAGACCATCGACGCCAAACGCGTGGAACAGATCACCATCGCCGTGGCCAAAAAGCTGGTGGGCCAGAGGATCGAACAGGCCTTCACGCAAGCCGTGAAGGCCGCCGTGGTACGCGAGCTTAAAAAGATCCACGATTCCATGGGCGGATAGCACCGAATCACCCGTCGATTTCCTCACGGAAACCAACATGACGAAACCAGGGGATGCGCCGCATCCCCTTTTGTTTTCTCCGGGATTTGCACATGCCCCGCGGCAGGCGACCTCACCCGGCCATGGCGGGTTTTTCCTTGCGATTTGCCTCGTTTTGCACTAATTGCGCAATCTCACGGCGTTTAAAAGGCCGTTGAAAAATCCGGAATTGGCAGCCTGTTCAAACGATGAGATGCAAGGCGCGCGAATTCCGGGCAGGTTGGCGTACTTGGCGTACGCCGCACCGGCGAGGGATGGAGCGCGTACTGCGCAGATCGCGTTTTTCAACAGGCTGTTAACCGCCCGCATGCGACCGGAGGTTCGTTCCCGGCACGCCGGCCCTCATGCCGCGCCGGCGCGACCGCCGGGATTTCTTTTTTGTGACCACAGGAGAACAGCACCATGGATTCCCAACTTGATAAGGGGTATGAACCCAAGGACGTCGAAGCACGATGGTATGCCTTCTGGGAAAAGGAAGGCCTGTTCCGGGCGGAGGAAACCAGCGACAAGCCCCCCTACTCCATCGTCATACCCCCGCCCAACGTAACGGGCGTGCTGCACATGGGCCACGCCCTCAACAACACCCTCCAGGACATCCTGTGCCGGTACCGCCGCCTCAAGGGCGACAATGTGCTGTGGATGCCGGGCACCGACCACGCGGGCATCGCCACCCAGAACGTGGTGGAAAAGCAACTGGCCGCCGAGGGCACGGACCGCCACGCAGTGGGGCGTGAACGCTTCATGGAACGGGTCTGGGAATGGCGGGAGAAGTACGGAGGCGCCATCATCAACCAGTTGAAGCGCCTGGGCGCCTCCTGCGACTGGGAACGCGAACGGTTCACCATGGACGAGGGCCTGTCCACCGCCGTTCGCAAGGTGTTCGTGGAACTGTACGAACAGGGTCTCATCTACCAGGGCGACTACATCATCAACTGGTGCCCCCGCTGCCACACCGCACTGGCCGACCTCGAGGTGGAGCACGACGACGTGCCCGGGCATCTCTACCACATCGAATACCCGTTCGCTGAAGGAAGCGGCGGCGTCGTGGTGGCCACCACTCGGCCCGAAACCATGCTGGGCGACACCGCCGTGGCTGTGAATCCCGAGGACGAGAGGTACGAAAACCTGCCCGCCGACAGCGTGATCCTGCCGCTCATGGAGCGTAAAATTCCGATCATCCGGGACGGCTACGTGGACATGGAATTCGGTACCGGCTGCCTCAAGATCACCCCGGCCCACGATCCCAACGACTTTGAGATCGGCACCCGCCACGGCCTGGACATGCCCAAGGTCATCGGCGACGACGGGAGGATGACGGCGGAGGCCGGCCCCTACGAGGGGCTGGACCGGTTCGAGGCCAGGAAGCGCATCGTGGAGGACCTGGAAGCCCGGGGTCTTTTGAAAAAACAGGTGGAGCATCCCCACGGCGTGGGTCACTGCTACCGTTGCAAGACAACGGTGGAGCCCAATCTCTCCAAGCAGTGGTTCGTCAAGGTGAAACCCCTGGCCGACAAGGCCATACAGGCCGTCGAGGACGGCCGCACACGCATCATACCGGAGCACTGGGCCCGCACTTATTACGACTGGATGTACAACATCCGCGACTGGTGCATCTCCAGGCAGATATGGTGGGGACACCGCATTCCCGCCTGGACCTGCGGCGACTGCGGCGAGATTATGGTGGCCATGAAAGACCCGGACAAGTGCGCCAGGTGCGGCGGGGCTGACCTTTCCCGGGATACGGACGTCCTGGACACCTGGTTTTCCAGCGCGCTGTGGCCCTTTTCCACCATGGGATGGCCCGAGGAAACCGACCTTCTGAAGACCTTCTACCCCACGTCGTGCCTGGTCACGGGCTTCGACATCCTCTTCTTCTGGGTGGCCCGCATGATGATGATGGGGCTGTGGTTCAAGGACGAGGTGCCCTTTCACGACGTGTACATCCATGCCCTGGTTCGCGACGCCGACGGCAAGAAGATGTCCAAGTCCAAGGGCAACGTGATCGACCCCCTCGAAGTCATCGATGAATACGGGTGCGACGCCTTCCGGTTCACCCTTGCCGCATTCGCCGCCATGGGCCGGGACATCAAGCTGTCCACGGACCGGATCCAGGGATACCGCCACTTCATCAACAAGCTGTGGAACGCGGCGCGCTTCACCATGGGCCACATCCAGGGGCATGAGCCGGCGCCCTCGCCCGGCGCGCCCGGGCTGGTGGTGAACCGGTGGATACTCTCCCGCCTTTCCACGGTGGTCCGGGAGGTGGACAGGGATCTCACGGAGTACAGGTTCAACGACGCGGCAAATGGTCTGTACCAGTTCGTGTGGCACGAGTTCTGCGACTGGTACCTGGAAGCGGCCAAGCCGAACCTCTACGGCGACGACCCGGAACGCAAGGAGGAGACGAAAAACACCCTGGGCCGGGTATTCAAGGACATCGTGATCCTGCTGCATCCCTTTGTCCCGTTCGTCACCGAGGAATTGTGGCACCGGCTGCCCCATACCCAAGGGTCCGTGATGCGGGCCGAGTATCCGGCCGCCGAGGACAGGGTGGCCGGGGTCATGCCGGACGAGCAGGCGGAGCGGGAGATGCGCCTTGTCATGGACATGGTCTCCGCGATCCGCAACGTGCGCAGCGAAATGAACCTGCCTCCCTCGGCGTGGCTGGACGTCATGGTGCGTCCACCGGAGAATACTCCTGTCGACGCGTCCGCCCACACGGACCTCGTCAAGAGCCTGGCCCGCCTTGCGAGCATAGAGGTTGGCACGGGGGACCGGCCCAGGGGCGCGGCGACCACCGTGGTGCAGGAGCACACGGTGTACGTGCTGCTGGAGGGCGTGGTGGACCTGGACAAGGAGGCGGGCCGCCTGGAAAAGGAAATCGCCAAGGTGGACAAGGAGCTGGTCCGGGTGGAGAAGAAACTCTCCAACGAGGATTTCCTTGCCAAGGCGCCGCCCGACGTGGTGGAAAAGGTCCGGGCCCAGCAGCAGGACTTGACGGAAAAACGCGAACGGCTGAACACCAACCTGGAAAAGGTGCGGGAGATCCATGCCGGGAACTGACACGAACAGACACTACGGGGCGGACCGCTTCGCCCCGGAGTTTTCCTCCAACGGACTGGTCCAAAGGCTTGTGGATCTCGCCCTGGATGAGGATATCGGCACCGGGGACGTGACCACGCGCACCGTCATCCCGGAAAACGCCCGGGGCCGGGCCGTTATCCTGGCCAAGGAACCCCTGGTGGTCGCCGGACTGGACATGGCGCGCATGGTGTTCAAACGCGTCGGCCCGGAGGTCGCCTTTACGGCCGTGGCCAGGGACGGTGACCACGTACTGGACATGGTCCCCCTGGTGGAACTGTCCGGAAGCCTCCGCCAACTGCTGATCGGTGAGCGCACGGCACTGAATTTTCTGCAGCGCATGTCCGGGGTGGCCACCCACGTGCGCGCATACGTGGAGGCGCTCGGCGATTCCGGCGTCCGCCTGGTGGACACCCGCAAGACAACGCCCGGATGGCGGTTGCTGGAAAAGTACGCCGTGCGGGTCGGCGGCGCCGGAAACCACCGCATGGGCCTTTTCGACGCTGTGCTCATCAAGGACAACCACATCGCCGTCTGCGGGGGAATCACGGAAGCCGTGCGGCGCGCCCGCGCGGGCGCGCCCTTCATGCACCGCGTCGAGGTGGAGTGCGAGAACATGGCACAGGTGGCTGAGGCCGTGGAAGCCGGCGCCGACGTGGTCATGCTGGACAACATGGACAACGATGCCATCGCCGGGGCCGTAAGGGAGATAGCGGGCCGCGCCATGGTGGAGGTCTCGGGCAGGATCACACGGGAAAGGCTCGCGAAACTGGCCGGGCTGGGCGTGGACGTGGTGTCCTCGGGCGCTCTAACCTACGCGGCAACGGCCGTGGACATCAGCATGGACGTTTATCCCGGATAGAAGCCTGTTGAAAAACGCGATCTGCGGCGTTGCGCTTCATTTCTCGTCAACGCGACGTACCGTAAGTACGCCTTGTTCCTCGAAATTCGCGCGCCTTGCATCTCATCGTTTTTGAACAGGCTGCAAATTCCGAGTTGTTCAACGGGCTGATACGCCTTGTCACGCTTCCGTGAGATCCCTCCTTCCCACTGGCGAAGCCGTAGTCCTTCGCTCCATGCCCACCACATTCGGACTTGTCTATGTTTGCTTGTTGAAACACGAGCCAAAACCCTGTATTGTATCCCTACAGTTAGATAAACAGACTCTGTCCGCATTGGCGAAAACACCGTGCGCGGTGAAGCAAAGGGGGTTCCGATGGGCAGGAAGGTCATCATCGTGGGCGCCGGCGTGGGTGGCCTGGCATGCGCCGGACTTCTGGCGCGCCAGGGGTTCGATGTCACGGTGCTGGAGGCGCACCCGTTCGCGGGCGGCAAGTGCACAGCCTTTGAAAAGGACGGTTTCCATTACGACTTCGGCGTCCACATGTTCAGCAGGGGCGACCGGGGACCGCACGGCCAGGTCAATCGCCGCCTGGGCTCGGACCTGTCCTGGATCACGCACGATCCCGCGTGCCGGGTCACGGGCCGCACGGAATTCGACTTTCCCCTGGACATCACGCCGTTTCGCACCCGGGTCTTCCTTGCCCGGCGGCTAGGGGTGAAGCTCAAAAAACTCCCTGGCGCTTACCGGCTCTTCCGCGCCATCCTCGGCGCCGCCCCGGTGGAGGAGAACGACCACACCACGCTGGAAAACTTCGTGTACCGGTACACGGACGACCCGGCGGTGCACGTTTTCGTGAACTGCGTGGCCCAGCTGTATTTCGCCCTCTCCTACTCCCGGTGCTCGGCCGGTGAATTCATATGGTGCTTTTCCCGGATGTTCCGGGAAGCCTCCTTCGGCTATCCGGCCGGCGGAGTGCAGAGGATACCAGACGCGTTTCTCGCGGGCCTGGAGCGAAGCGGAGGCAGACTGAAACTCGGGGAACCCGTGGGCGAGATCATCGTCAGGGACGGCGCGGTTCGCGGCGTGAACACGGACAAGGGCGAGTACATGTCCGACGTGGTCGTGTGCAACGCGGGTCTTCCGCGGACCATCAAACTGGCCGGCGAAAGACATTTTCCGGACAACTTCGTGGAAAGCGCGAAAAACCTCGTGTACTCGAACTCCTACCCGTCCATCAAGTATGCCCTGGACAGGCGGGTGATCCCGCATCCCGTGGTCTTCCACATGCCCGACCTGCCCGCGGACAGGATATTCTCCTACGTGGACGATTCCACGGTGCCGGACGACCCTTACCTGTTCGTGCCGGTCCCCTCCAACCAGGACCCCTCCCTGGCGCCCCCGGGCAAGCAACTGGTCATCGCCGCGACGGCCGCGCCCCCGGCCGCGGCCAAACCCCTTTGCAACAAGATACTTGACAAGGTGCACCAAAAAATGTGCGAGTTGTTCCCGGAGCTTGAGGACTCCATGCTGTGGATGGAACGCTCCACGGCCACCGACGTCAAGAACCTGGTCAGCAGCAAAGCCGGCGCCGCCATAGGCCTGGGGCAGGTGCCGGGACAGACCGGCTCCATGCGGCCCGGCAATGCAACTCCGGTGGAGGGCCTGTATCTGGTGGGCGCGGACGCCGGGGCGCGCGGCGTCGGCACGGAGATGGCCGTGGGCAGCGCCATCAACCTCGTGGCAGCGCTGGTGCGGAACATGGCTGCATAGCCGCCGCGATCATTGCGCGATCCGCAAGATCGCTCCGGCGATCTTTCAATCCACACGATCCGGAATTCGATCTGTTGCATCCAACCACCGGCGCCACGCCGAAAGAGAGGAGACAGTGCATGTTGCAAAGAATCGCGGGACGAAACAGCAGGGGAGCGGTGTCGGGCTCGGGCGTGCTCGTGGTTTTCCTGATCGCCATTCTGGCCGCAGCCGGTTGGTACTTCGGGAACCACGCCGTGATCCGGACAAAGAATGACATCTTCTTTTTGAAGAAGTCCGCCTTCGGATTCGACAAAATCTACGTGAACACCACGAAATGGGGACCACCGGATTACGCGTCCAACCCGGAGATCACGGCGGCACTCACCGAACGCGGGGTCAAGAAGGCTCTGAACCAGGAGGAATAGCTGTAAAGCGGAAGGCTTGCTTCAGCTCCGCGACCGTGGCGCGGGACAACCCTTCGGGGGATACGGCGCGGATGGGAAGCCTGGACATGGCGGAGACCACCTTGCCGGCGTTTTCCACCACCGTGGGATCGTCGTCCATCATCTGCACGGCTCCGGCTATTCGATGGGCGGCCTCGTCCTCGGACAATTCCCTGACGCGCCCTGAGCCGATTTCGTTTTCATCCACGAAAAGGAGCCCCGCAAGCCTTGCCGGATGCGCCCGCGCGCGGGTCTGGCCGGTGGTCTCGGCGGCGTCGTTGTCTGACAGCGCCACCCCTTTTTCGAAAATCCAGACATAATTCGTACCAGCCTTGAAGGGCCTTGTTCCGATACTGTCGAGGAACGCGGACAACGCACCCTTTTCGCGTTCGCTGGCGGCGCATGCCAGCAACGCATCTCTCCCCAGGTGCCAGGACAGGCCGGAAACCGGTATCCTGCCCCGCAATCCCAGTGCGCGCTCCATGAGACGACACAAAAGGGACAGGGACCCCGCCTCGCCCCGGTACCGGGGCGACACGCTCCCTCGGGCGGTTTTCGTGGCCGGGTCAAAGCAGGCTTCTCCCTCGTCGCTCACAAAAAGGGTGCAATGGGCCGGAGCCTCCATGTACAGCGGAGTTCCCGTCTCCCTCTCCATGGGTCCGCCCTCCTCGGACAGCACGAACTCGAAATCCCAGGAACCCCGGTGTTCCCCGGGACCGCGAAACAGGCGCCGGGCTTCGCCACGGACCTCCTCGGAATCGGTCACCATGCGAAACCGGACACCCAAAAACTCGTGGATTTCGGAAAAAGCACTCATTTTCCGCCCTGTTCTTTCCGGGGTCCGCTTTCCACCCCGGCCCGTTCATCGTCCTGAGCGGTTTCCCGATCCCGGTCCTGAGATTCATCCCCGCCGAAGTGGGGCTCGCGTTTCCGTTTTGCGTAGGCCATCCAGGCGGCGAATACGACGGCAATCGCCAGGACGAACACCAGAATGGCTTGCCACAGGCCCGCGAGGCCCTCGGCGCCCCGACTTTCCAGGCGGCGTGTGTCCCCCGAAAACCTCATGGTCTGGATCGCTTGGCGAAACACCGGGGCGAACTCGGTGAATTCGGCCGCGCGGGTGTACCCTTCCACCTGGACGAAGCCCGAGGTGGTGAGCACGATTCCCACCAATCCTGAAATCCTGCCCGCCTCGGGCATGGTTGACTGCATGGACGTCCAGAGGATGCCGGACTGCCTGTCGTATCGAATGCGGCCCACCGCCAGCGTGGACACCACTTCGTCCAGACCCTGATTCACGGTTTTCGCCACCTCCGCCCGGGAGATGCCCTTGAGGGCGGAAAGTTCGCGGGCGGGCAGAGGCCCCTCGTCGTTCACCACCACGAGCAGGTAGGGATAGGAAAACCAGTTGTTGGAAATGCCCAGCCGGTATCCAACCTCATAATCGGCTATCATGGCATTGGGGGCGGTTTCCCTGACCTGCTCCTTCATGGCCTCGATCAGGTGGGACGGAATTGGCACCCAACTCTCCGGCAGGTCAATGGAAAAGCCTTCCTCGTGGGCCCTCCACACGCCGGGGCACACGGGCGGCCAGACCAGGAGCGAGCACGCCGCGATCAGGAAAAGAGCAGTGGGTTTGATGATTCCACGCATGGAAGTTCCAGGACATGACCAGGGCCCTCGTGCCGGGCCTGGGCGCGGGGGACTATTCGTCGCTGACCTCGAAGCTGGTCATGTTGTCCGTGGCCACCCGGATGCCGGTGTCATTGGGATCGTAAGTCCGTTCCTCGCAATACACGTCCCCGGTCCGGGTCGCAACGACTATGGTGGAGGCACGGGTCCCGTAGGTGGGACTTTTGATGAAAACCGGCGACAGCATGCGTTCGCACTCGATACCGACGCCCGTGTCCGGCAACTGGTCGTCCGGAGCCTGGGTGGTGTCGGTGAGTATATCGAACAGCACGTCGGGCCAGTGGCGCATTTCCAGGCTCAACGCATGCTCCAAGCCTCTTTTGGCACGTTTTATCTTGGGCCAGGGCGTGTCCAGGTAGGCATTGGAAAGTCCGTGCAGACCGGGTTCCACCCGCTGGACCTCCCCCAGTCTGCTGTTGAACCAGTACAGGTCATTGTAACGTCCGCACAAAATATTGAACGGATTGTACCTGTCGGCAGTTTTCCGTAATTCCTCCAGCCACTCCCGGGCGGAGAGGCTCTGTGCAATGAAGTCCCTGACCAGGTGGCCGCGGCTTGGCGCGTCATCCCGCACCGACGAAGGATCCCGGTAATTGGTCAACAGGCCCAGCCTGCCATCCTGTCCCATGGCCATCCACGTGCCGCCTTCCTGCTCGTCCAGACCGCCGAACACATAGGGATGGTCTCGCCAGTAATGGGCGGCCCTCGTGGGTCTTTCGTAGAACTCGTCGCGATTGGCTGCAAGGACCAGAGGAAAGCCGGGATGCATTTTGTAAGCGAAAACAGCGATGCACATGGGTCCACCTCAAAAGGGCGATGCCACGAACCAGACGAAAAACATGCCCCGTACCATATCAGCAAACAACGTGTCGCGCAATCCGCGCTTTTCGGGGCCATGGACAAAATACGCCGCGGCCACGCGGCGTGAAACCGTTTCGGGCCACCTCGCGGGACCCGGGATCACGCGCAATGGTCCCTTATCAGCCTGTTGAAAAACGCGATCTGCGGCGTTGCGCTTCATTTCTCGTCA
>JBKHBM010000106.1:0-15248 GCA_046542385.1 Desulfatibacillaceae bacterium
CTGACGAGAAATGAAGTGCAACGCCGCAGATCGCGTTTTTCAACAGGCTGGTAAGCGTTCGCGCAGGAACATGCGCCCGCAAAGGGCGTTCTGGGGGTGGGCGCCGGTGGCTTCCCGTGGGGTCGCCCGGCTCAGCAGGCCACGGTCCTGCCCTTTTCCAGCCGGTCCAGAAACTCCCGGTAGTGCACCATGCCCGCAAGGGCGCGGACCGCGCGTTCCGGGGTTTCAAAGAACACCCCGCGATATCGGCTTCCCTCCACCTCCCTGAGGGTCTTTTCAGACGCCTCGGACAACAGGCCCACGCCGAACACGGGTTTTCCGCATTCCTCGACCATCTTCACAAGATGGGCTATGTACTGCTCCTCGAAATTGTCCACGATCTCCGTGATTCCCTGCAGGAATTGCTCGTCCATGTCGGGATCGGCGGCGACAGCGGAACGGATGTTGTTGCGAAGCGCCCAGCGCCGGCCCGTGATGCCCAGGGTGATCATGGCGTCGCAACCGTCCCAGCGCATCAGCGTCCCGGACACGTCCATGAAGGTCTCCATGCGGTTGATGCCCACGAGGTCCACGGGATTGCCCCGGCTCCAGAACTCGGGCAGCAGCTCGTCGAACCGCCGCACCACCTCGTCGGACAACTCCGGCACATCCAGGCACGCCTCGGCGCACAGGTCCGCCGTGACCACGCCCCAGCCACCGCCCAGGGTGACGATGGCGACCCGCTTGCCCCGGGGCAGGGGCATGGAGGAGAACGCGGCCGACAGGTCCAGGAGGTCCATGGGCGAGGTCACCTGGATGATGCCCGCCTGCCTGCACACGGCGTCGAAGGTGCGCTCATTCGTGGCCATGGCGCCGGTGTGACTGGCCGCCGCCGTCTGGCCGGCTTCCGTGCGGCCTCCCTTGAGTATCACGATGGGTTTTTGGGCGCCCACCCGTTTGGCGCTTTCAAAAAAGCGCCGCCCGTCCTTCACGCTTTCGATGTACAAAAGCACCGTGTCCGTGAGCCGGTCCACGGCAAAGCCCTCCATGAAGTCTTCCACCGTGATCATGGCCTCGTTGCCCGTTCCGGCGAAGGCCCGGGTGCCGATGCCCTGTTTCTGGGCAAAGGCCAGTATCTGGGTCCCCATGTTGCCGGACTGGGCCACCAGGGCTATGGAACCGGGTTTGGTCTCGACGTGGCTGCCCGTGCAGAAGAGCCTGGCGTGGGGGTTGCTGATGCCCATGGTGTTGGGGCCCAGGATGAGGATGCCCAGATCCCTGGCCTTTTGCACCAGATTCCTCTCCAGTTCCTTGCCATCGGGGCCGGTTTCCCCGAATCCCGAGGTGATGAGCAGGACGTTCCTGATTCCCTTTTCCGCGAATTCCGGCAACAGGTCGGGCACGGCCGCGGCCGGGACCGTCACCACGGCCAGGTCCACGGGCCCGGGAATCTCCGAAACGGACGTGTACGCCGTCCTCCCGGCGATCTCGCCGCCCTTGGCGTTGACCAGGTACATGTCCCCTTCGTACCCGTTGGCCGCCACGTTGGTGAACAGCAGGTGGCCCCATTTGCCGAAGCGGGCGGAGGCCCCCACGAAAGCGATGGACCGGGGATAGAACAGGGCGCCGATGTCCTCGGGCGCCACCGGGGTCCGGCGGTCGGACGTGTCCGCGGGTTTTCCGGGAACCACCAGGGCGTCCACGGCGACCAGGTCTCCGTCCGACGTGGCCAAAAGGGGGTTGATGTCCACCTCCGCGACCTCGGGCAGGTCCAGGGCCAGCCGCGACAGCCCCATGAGCGCGCCGACCAGCTTGCCCCGGTCCACCCCGCGCTCTCCCCGGAAGTCGTCCAGAAGCCGGGACGCACGGATTTCGCGAATCATCTCCCTGGCGTCCGCCTCGTCCAGGGGAGCCAGGCGCAGGGCGATGTCTTCCAGTGCCTCGGTGTACACGCCGCCCAGGCCGAACATGATCACGGGGCCGAACTGGGGATCGCGGCGCATGCCGCACAAAAACTCCCGTTTGCCTGTGACCATGGGCTGGACCAGAAAACCGTCCAGTCGGTCGCCCACGGCATCCAGCATGGACCGCGCGGCCCCGGCGACGTCCTCTCTGGTGGACAGGCCCAGCTTGACGAGGCCGGCGTCGGACTTGTGGGTGATCGCTGCGGAAAGGCCCTTGAGCACCACCGGGAAACCGGTCTCCACGGCGGCCGCGGCAGCCGCGTCCGGATCCCTTGCCAGGATTTCGGGAACCACGGGAATTCCGTACTGATCGAGTATCTTCTTGGATTCGGCTTCGTCCAGGGCCTTGGCCCCGCGTTCCAATGCGTCCGTCACGATCTGCTTCGCGCTCACGCCGGCACCTCCGTATGGTGATTCAGGCGAGGGGGCCTGATGGTATGGTCGAACATCGTTCAGGGAACCATGCCATATTCGCTTTCAACCAGCAAGGTAAATCCCCCCGAACATCCTTCCTCCACGTTGTCCCAAGCCCTGCTTTCTGGTAGAATCCCATCATTGTACACGCGCCACGCAAGTTGCCTGGAGGTCACGATGAAACCGCCCGCCATTGTATTCACAACCGACGTCAATGGCACCACCACCCCGGACAACACGTTCGCCGAGCTGGTCCGGCCCCTGGGCCGCGCCGCGGAAATGGCCGCCCACATGGAGGCCTATACCACGGGGCGGGCCGCTTTTGCCGATGTCCTGCCAGGGATGGCGGATCTGGCCCTGGACGTGACGCGGGCCACTCTCGAGGGTTACGCCCACACCATGCCATTGTTTGCGGGAGTTGAGCAAACCTTCTCCCGCCTGGCGGGGTCCGGGGACGTCCGCGCGCATATGGCGCTGTCCACCACGGGCTTCGCCGGGCTCATGGCCCTGTTGAACGTGATTCGGCACAGGGGCCTGTTGTCCGTGGCCGCCTCGCCGGTGCTGGTCGGCCATCTTGCGGAGGACGAGGCGGCATGTCTTGTCCGGCCCATCCTGCGGGAAAAGGACAAGGTGGTCGTGCTGGACGACCTGGTCAAACGGCACGAGCCCGCCCCCGGCTGCGTATTCCACGTGGGTGACACGCTGGGAGACCTTCCGGGCCTCGTCCACGCCGCGGAACTGGGGGGCATGGGCGTCGCCTTTTGCCCGAACGGGCCCCTGGCGCGTCGCGTGCGGGAACTGCCCGGCGGGACGGCGGCCCGGATCGCGGTGGTCCGTCCGCTTCCCGGAGAGGAACCGGATTACGAAAGGGTGCTGGACGTCGTGCGGGACGCCGTGTTCCGGGCGACCCGTTGCGATATATGATCCGGTGTTCGCAGGGCAAAGCGGGGTTTTTCTCTGCTGCCCGGAAGGGGGAGCATGGCGGACAGTGACATGTCAAAAGTGGTGGAGAGTCCGGAGGACCAAAGGCTACGTGACTTTCTGGACAGGCACGGCAGGGGCTTCGTCGTGTTCATGACAGGGGCGGGGATATCGTCCGAAAGCGGGGTCCCCACCTTTCGGGGCACGGAAGGCTACTGGACAGTGGGTTCCCGCAACTACCAACCCCAGGAGGCGGCCACCTACTCCATGTTTTCCCGGCACCCCAGGGATATATGGGCGTGGTACCTGTATCGTCGAACCGTGTGCGCCCGGGCCAGGCCAAATCCGGCCCATTACGCCCTGGCAAACCTGGAAAAGGCCCTGGGGAAACGGTTTCTCCTCATCACCCAGAACATCGACGGCCTGCACCTGCTGGCCGGGAATTCCGCCGAACGTACCTGGCAGATACACGGCAACGTCCACACCATGCGTTGCGCCACCGGATGCGGCTGGTCAGGCCCCTTTCCCGAGGAGATCGGCGCCCACGACAGGGACGACGGGTTGTCCGACAAAACCTGGCAACTGCTGCGATGCCGGGGCTGCGGCGGCCTGTCCCGGCCCCATGTGCTGTGGTTTGACGAATGCTATGACGAGCAACACTTCCGCTTTGAAAGCTCCCTGCGCGCCGCCGCCCAGGCCGACCTCCTCGTGGTGGTCGGAACCTCCGGAGCCACGAACCTCCCCGTCCAGGTGGGAGCCATGGCCGCCCGGCAGGGCGCCGCCGTCATCGACGTGAACCCGGACGAGAACCCGTTCTCCGGCCTGGCCCTGTCCCTTCCCGACGGTCTGTTCTGCAAGGGGTCGGCCACGGACTTTGTACCGGCCATCGCGACAATGCTGGCCGACGCGGAACGGCACCCGAATCCGTGACGAAAATCTGGCGCCATCCAGGGAAGGCCCATGCCAGGGAGCCTTTAACGCGTTCACCGCCCGGCAACGTTCACGGATTCAGCATGGCGGCCTCATCGTAACGGCGGGGTCATTCTCCTATCGAACCATTACATGGCCCATGCTCCTCAAATGGGGCATTTCGCCCATACAACCACCCCCTTTTTGTCCCATAGTCGTGGATGGATATCGGACACCCCGGTCCACGCACCGGGCGACCGGCAAGAACGAACATGGGTTGATCGAAAGGAGAAGGGCATGAGACCAGGGAAGGGAATGTCATTGACGATGGGTCTGCTGGCGGCCGCAATCCTTCTGACGGCGGGCGTCACGGTCGCCGGGATGCACGAGGAGGCCAAATCCAGGGGGACCGTGGGCGGGGACATGCAACTTCCTCCGCCGGACGCGCAAAAGCTGTGGACGTACATCACCGAGGAAAATCCCTACGAAAAATGGGACCACTGGCCCGGATATGATGGAATGTACAAGGGGCAGAGTCCGCACGGCGCCTACCTCAAGCTGTACGCCAACGACGTCGCCATACGGGCGGCGCAAAAGGGTGAGCCCATGCCCCACGGCGCCATCCTGGTCAAGGAGAACTACGCCGGGGACAAGGAGACACTGGCGGCCATCACGCCCATGTACAAGGTCAAGGGATTCAACCCCGACGCACAGGACTGGTTCTGGGCCAAGTACGGGCCGGGCGGCTCGGTCGGGAAGGCCGGCGACGTCTACGGCTGCATCAACTGCCACCGCGGCGAGAAGGACATGATCTTCTCCCGGCCAAAGTAGGACGGGAAAAGGCATCCAACGACTCCGGACGGTCGGCCCCGGGGTGGCGAAGCCCGTCCCGGGTCATTTCCGTTTCACGGGAAGGTTCGTCAGGTACACTCCGGTACACACGAGGGCCGCACCCGCGAGGATGGACCGCGTGAGCGGTTCGTCCAGTATGGCCCATCCCAAAAGCACGGCGCTTACCGGTACGAAGTTGATGAACAGGCTGGCCCGCGCCGGGCCGATCCGCTGTATCCCCTGATAGTACCACACGAAACCCAGAGCCGTGCCGAAAAAGCCGAGGTAGGCCACCGCGATCCAGTACACGAGGGGCAGCTCCGGCGCGGTGGAGGCAATCCCTTCCGCCACGGCCGGAGGCAAAAGCGCCGCCGCGCCCACGATGGATGCCCAGGTGATGGACACCAGGGGCGACAGGTCCACCAGAACCTTCTTGCCGATAAGGGAAAACGCCACCCAGCTTGCCACGCACAGGGAAATGTACACTTCTCCAATGGTGACCGTCTCGCCCAGAATCAGGGAAGGATGCCCCCGGGTGATTACCACGACGGCGCCGGTGACCGACAACAGGATGCCCAGGGCCTTTCTGGGCGGCAGCAGTTCCCGGTACAGGATGCGGGCCGCCACGGCGATGATCACGGGATTGTTGGCGATGATCAGCGCGGCGCGTCCGGCCTCCACGGTTTTCAGGCCGGAGAAGAAGAACACGTTGTAAGCGAACACCCCGGTCATGCCCATGAGGACCAGCCCGAGCCAGTGCCTTGGTTTCACCGTGTCGAAAAGCCCGTGTCCCCTGCCCGCCACGAACAGCAGGAACGCCGAGGCCATGACGAACCGTAAAAACGCCGCGGTATATGGGCCGGAATACTGGGACGCCACTCTTCCGGCGATGAAGGTGCCGCCCCAGAACATGGCCATGAGTATCAGTTTTACATAAATCATGCGAAAACATCCCGAAGAGGTTTATCCGGCACGCGCCAAAGAATCCGGGATAAACCTTCATGGTGGATTGCGCAAGGGGTGGGGAGGAAAAAGTGTACAAAAGCGGGGGATTGGTGGCGGGGTCGAACGAAAGCCCTCCCTCTCGAACCTCCCTGCCTGACCGCCGCGGTCTCGCGGCTGGAGACTCCGGCCTTCATGCCGGGTTGGCGTTCGGTGAAGGTCGCCGGGTTGAAGCCGGACCCGGGCAACACGGCCATGCGTTCGATTGCGACCTGGCTTCAGTGGTTGCCTTCCTCGTCCTTGTACCTGTCCTGGATGGCCCGCATGGCGTCCAGCCTCGAAAAGAAAATCTCGACGATTTCCGGGTCGAACTGGCTTCCGGAACATTTTTCGATTTCGTCCAGCACGTCCTGCTCTTGCCATGCTTCCTTGTACACGCGCCTGGAACTCAGCGCGTCGTACACATCGCAAAGGGCCACGATGCGGCCGAACAGGGGGATCTCGTCCTCTTTTTTGCCAATGGCGCCCCCGCCTTCCTTCTCGTAGCCGGGAAGGGGCAGGCCGGTGGTGGCGTCCACGTAGCCGGGATACCCATTGCCGTCCCATCGTTCATGATGGTTCAGGGCCACCTCGCCGGCGGCCGCGTCAAACGAGGACTGAGGGTTTACGAACAGGCCGGCGCCGAAGACGGTGTGGCCTTTCATGACCTCGAATTCCTCCCTGGTAAGCCGCGCCGGCTTCTTCAAAATGGTGTCGGAGATGCCCACCTTGCCCACGTCGTGCAGCATGGCGGCCATGCGAAGCATGTCCCGGGTCTTTTCCACTTCCTCGGGATCGACCCCGTACCGGCGCGCCCACTGCTCGTAGATTTCGAGGGAGTAGCCGCCCACGCGGTTGACGTGGGCCCCGGTTTCCTTGGGGTCCCTCATCTCCGCCATGCGGATCATGCGAAGCAGCAGGGCCCGCATCATCTGCGCGCGTTCCAGGGCCACCGCGGCGATGCTGCCGAAAACGGGCATGAGGCGCTGGTCCAGTTCGCTGAAGCCCTCCACGCGGCCCTCGCCGTCCTGGGCGTTTATGATCTGCAGCACGCCGACGACCTCTTCCAGGTTGTTCTTCAACGGAAGGGTATAGACCGACTGGGTGCGGTATCCCGTGGCTTCGTCAAAACGCCTGCTGAAACCGTATGGCACGTCCGGGGGCAGGGAATAGACGTCCGTGATGTGGAGGGGTTGGCCCGTGGCCGCGACAAACCCGGCGATGCTCCTGGTGTCCACGGGCATGGTGAACGTGGAGTAGACGAGCTTGTCGCCATTGGGCAGCCGCTTTTGAAGGGTGTCGTTCTGGGTATAGGCGAAGTGCAGTGTGTTGTCCTTCTTTATGTAGATGGAACCCGCGTCCGCGTGTGCCAATGCGCGGGCATGGGACAGGATCTTTTCCATGAGGATGTCCAGGTCCTGTACACGGCTCAGCTCCGTGGCCAGGGTGGCCAGTGTTTCCAGCTTCTGTTGCTCGGAGAGCATCGCGGACTCCTTGTGGGCCGCAACCTGTCCGGCAGTCTGTGGCTTCCGGGCAGGTCAAGAAAGCGAAAGGCTGGTTCTTTTCGCTCCGGCCGGGAAAAGATCGGGTTCGTCCCAACAGGCGAAAGTCCGGCAACACCGTCGTGAAAGCACCGGTATGAGGAGGCGGGAGTTGTTTCCGCAAGGCGCCGGGTGCCCCATGTGCGAATCGAATGCTTCACAAAATAGTAACTTTTCCTCGCAAATTCAAGGATAAAGAACAGGGCCGGCGATTCGCTCAATCAGGAATCCGTGAGCAGCCCCGGATGGCGGGACCCTGCATCCGTGAACGGTCTCACGTAGTGCGGATGCGGGGATGGTACCTGCAGGCTGTACCGGTTTACTCCGGGCGGCTCCTCGCCCGTTTCTCCAGCGGGGCCCGTGCCGGCTGGCGTCCGGCGTGGTATCAGTTGCCCAGGCTCTGGATGGGGGCCGGGATCCTGCCTCCCATGCCCACGAAGCCCGCGGACCGGCCGTTTCCGGGCACCGGTATGATGGTGGCCTCCCCCAGGAGGCCACCGAAGTACGCCCTGTCGCCCGCGGACTTGCCGGGTACCGGAATCAGGCGGCAGGCGGTCGTTTTTTTGTTGATCATGCCGATGGCGGCCTCGTCCGCCATAATGGCGGCAAGGGTTTCCGCAGTGGTGTCGCCGGGAAGCGCCACCATGTCCAGGCCCACGGAGCACACGCTGGTCATGGCCTCCAGCTTCTCCAGGGTGAGGTGCCCGTTGGCGGCGGCGCCCGCAATGTTGAGGTCCTCGGACACGGGGATGAATGCTCCGGAGAGCCCTCCCACCGACGAACTGGCGAACGCGCCGCCCTTTTTCACGGCGTCGTTCAAAAGAGCCAGGGCCGCCGTGCTGCCGGGGTCTCCGATGGAAAAAAGGCCCAGCTGCTCGAATATCTCCCCCACGGAATCCCCAACGTTGGGAGTCGGCGCCAGGGACAGGTCCACCACGCCGAACGGGTGCCCCAACCGTTGGGCCACCTCCCTGCCGATGAGCTCACCCACCCGGGTCACCTTGTACGCCGTCTGTTTGATGACCTCGGAAACCCGGCACAGGTCCAGGTCCGGTTCCGCCAGACGGGCCCGCTCCACCGCGCTTTTCACCACTCCGGGCCCGCTCACGCCCACGTTGACCACACAGTCCGCCTCGCCCACTCCCAGGTACGCCCCGGCCATGAACGGCACGTCCTGCGGGATGTTGGCGAAGACGACCAGCTTGGCGCAGGCCAGACCATCCTCCTCAGCGGTGAGTTCGGCGGCCTCCTTGATGATGCGGCCCATCAACACCACGGCATCCATGTTCACGCCAGCCCGCGTGGTGGCCACGTTGATGGAGGAACACACCCGTTTCGTCCCCGCCAGGGCCTCGGGGATCGCTTCCATCAACGCCCTGTCCCCGGTGGCCATGCCCTTTTCCACCAGCGCCGAGAAGCCGCCTATGAAGTCCACCCCCAGGTCCTCGGCCGCCCGGTCCAGGGTTTTCGCGATCCTCACCATCGCTTCGGGCGGAAACGGAGCCCCCACGGCGGCGATCGGGCTCACGGCCACGCGCTTGTTCACTACCGGAATGCCGTACTTGTCACCGATCCGGTCGCACGCTTCCACCAGGTGTCTGCCCGCGTCGGTAATGCGCCGGTGGACCCGCTCGCACAATCCGTCCACCGAGTCCGTGGCGCAGGAAAACAGGCTCACGCCCAGGGTCACCGTGCGCACGTCCAGGTGTTCGCTTTTGAGCATTTCCCATATGGACAGCACTTCGCGATCGCTCAGCATGGACACCTCATATCCTGCACAGGGTTTCGAAAATGCGCTTGTGCTGCATGGAAAGCTCGAGGCCCAGTTCGGCGGCCCTCGCCCGCAACTGTTCCTTGAGCCGGTTCCGGTCCACTCCGGCCGGGACGTCCACCTCGTAGATCATGACATTGTCCGCCGGGGACTCACCACCCCTGAACACGGCGCGAAGGCTCGCTATGTTTACGCCGAACGAGGCCATGACCTCGGATATGCCCGCGACCAGTCCCTTTTTGTCCGATCCCATCGTGGTCACCACAAAAGGTTCGCTCTCCTGTTCCGCAAGGACCGGCGCGCCGCCCATGAGGGGAAACAAGGACACGTGCAGGCCTTCGGGCGCGAGGTTTTCGGAAACCCGCCGCGCCAGGTCGCCGGTGTCGTCGCCGTTTGACATGGTGGCGATGAAGGTGCCGGAAAACCAGGCCTGCAGTATGGTCTGGCTCACGTCCTCGATGTTGGCGCCCTGGTCGAACAGTACGCGGGACACCAGGGCCACGACGCCGGGTCGGTCCCTTCCCAGCACGGATACCACTATTTTTTGCACGTTCCCTCTCCTCGCACGTTTCATCTCCCGCCGACCGCGGTCCGGGAAAGTCTTTGGCCCGCGCAGGCGGGAAACTACTGCCGGGGGGGTTGAAAGTCAAGGATATCCGACGGATTGACGGTTTCCCGGATTCATGGGACTGCACCGGAGGCCGGGAAATGCCTTGTCCTGCACAGCGAACCTGAAAATCCATGGAAAAGCCCATGAAAAAACGGTGTCCCGGGCTTTCCACGGAATATCCGATATTACGGTTCCGGATAACGGAACTTTTCAGCGGCTCCGGATCGGATGGTATGAAAAAGGGGTGAACAGAAGGAAATAAAGGTTGGTACAGACCCGGGGCCGTCCGCGATGGCGGGCGGCCCCGGGCGGAGGAGCGACCGTGCGGGCACGGAATTCCGCACGGTCGTTGGTTTGCCGGGGCGCACGACAACATGGGCGTGTGTCGCATCCGGCGCTGGCATCGGCCGATGGAATGAATGCCTGCCCCGGATGGGGGCGAAATTGCGCCCCGGCTGGTTCAAACCCGAGGCCGTTTTCGGATTCGGGTCGGTTCAGATGTTCGGGCCCGGCGCGCACAATTCATTGCGAGCGTCGGGCGCCGGTTCTATTCCTCGGTCTGGGCGCCGCCCAACTGGTCGATGCGCTGGTTGATCCGGGAAAGTTCCGAGGCGATGTCCGCCGCCTGTTGTCGGAGGAAATCCAGCTCCGAGGCGGCGTCCACGGGCTGGGGATCCCATCCCCGCCATGGAGCCCCCGGGCCGAATCCCAGGCCGCGGCCTCTGCCGAAACCCCCCATGCGCCTTCCGCGTCCAAACCTGCGGGACGGGGCGTTGCCCGCGCAGTAACCCCGCATTCCGCCTGTCATCGGTCCGACCCCATCGGGTCCGGTGCGGTCAAATCCTGGCATTGCGCAGCTCCTTTCAAGGCCCCTGTCTGGCGCCGGCGTTTACGGGGAGGCTTTTCGGGCCTCCCGCCGACGCGGTTCATTCCAACAATACAAAGGGTTCGGGCACCTCGGGCGCCGGGGCCATGGACAACACGCAACCGGGGCGCCCCTTTGTGGTGTTTAGTCGCTTGCGCCGGAAAGACATGCCGGGCCGCTGCATTCAATGGCCCGCATGACCGGCGCCTTCCGGATCAGGGCCTGGACGGCGGCCGTCATCGATCCTCCCGATTGCGGCGCTGGTTCTTGCGCCTCAATTCGGAGGCCTGCGTTCCGCCTGCCCCTCGCCCGGTTCCGGTACGGTTTCCCGTGCCCTTGCGACAACGTCCCGCACCCCTGCCGGTGCGTGGTCCGCGGCCTTCGGGGCCTGTTCCATCCTGTCGAGGCATGTTTTTTCACCTCCTTTTGGGTGATTCCGCCCTTTATGATAAGGAGCGGGTTGAGAAACGGTTCCTGATGAAGTAATAAATATGGATTGCTATTATGATCATATGCTCGTAATATAGGGTTTCCGGGTTTTGGTGTCAAACAGTTTTTTTAAGTTTCCGCTTATTTGTTTTGGCTTGACAAACACACTGTCCAAGCCTATTTCTTTATAAGCATATGCTTATAATGGAGGACCGATGGTACGCCCCCAAAAACATCGAACCGTAAAATTCAATCCGAAAATCAGCTACTTCAAGCCCAGGGGCGTGCCGATGGTCGACCTTGAGGAAACCCGCCTCACGGTGGACGAACTCGAAGCCCTGAGGCTGGCCGACCTTCTGGGAATGTCCCATGAGGCCGCCGGAAAACAAATGGACGTCTCCAGGGCCACTTTTGGCAGAATTGTCCAGAAGGCCCGGCAGGCCGTGGCCGATGCCCTTGTCAATGGCAAGGCCATCATGGTGGAGGGCGGCAACTACAACATGCAGGCTCCCTCCACCGGCAGGCCCTTTGTCTGCGAAAGCTGCGGCCGGCAATGGGACGAGGATTATGGAACCGGCCGTCCCGAACAATGCCCGTCCTGCGGTTCGCCGGACCTGCACCGGGACAGCCGGAAAACGGGCGGCGGCAGGTAGCGCACCGGAAAAGGGTGGGGTTGCCCGCCAACGGAGGGAACAATGAAGATAGCGGTGGCAAGCGGCAAGGGAGGCACGGGCAAGACGACGGTGGCCACCAATCTGGCCCGGATTATTCCCGGCCCCGTGGCATTCCTTGATTGCGATGTGGAGGAGCCCAATGCCCACCTTTTCCTGAAGCCCGAAATGGAAAGGGCCGAGAACGTATCCGTCCCGGTGCCCCGGGTGGACGCGGAAAAATGCGATCTTTGCGGCAAATGCGGTGAAATCTGCCGTTTTTCCGCAATCACCAAGGCGGGCAACAAGGTGCTTACCTTTCCCGACCTTTGCCACGGATGCGGCGGATGCGCCATGGTCTGCCCCACCGGCGCCATTACCGAGGTCCCAAGGGTCGTTGGCGTGGTGGAGCACGGAAAGGCGGGCGACATCATCTTCAGGCAGGGGCGCCTGCGAATCGGCGAGGCCATGTCCCCGCCCCTGATCAAACAGGTCCGGAGCTACACCGCCGGCGGGGGCGGCGTCACCATCATAGACGCCCCTCCCGGGTCCTCCTGCCCGGTGATCGAAGCCGTTGAGGACGCCGACCTCGTGCTTTTGGTCACCGAACCCACCCCCTTTGGTTTGAACGATCTTGAAATAGCCGTGGAAACCATGCGCGCCATCGGCCTGGAACACGGCATCGTGATCAACCGGGCCGGCTCGGGTGACGACCGGGTGTACCGGTACGCCAAAAGGGCCGGGGTGCCGCTTTTCGCCGAGATTCCGGACGTCCGGGCAGCGGCCGAGGCCTACTCCAGGGGGGAGATGCTGGTGGACGCGGTCCCCGGAATGCGCGAGGCGTTTATGGACCTTTGGCTGACCATCCGGAAAAGGGCAAGCCAGGCCGCCTGAAGCAACAGACAGGAGAGTGACCACAATGTATGAACTGTGCGTGATAAGCGGCAAGGGAGGCACCGGCAAGACCAGCGTTCTCGCGTCTTTCGCGGCCCTGGCCACGAACGCGGTGCTGGCGGACGCCGATGTGGACGCGGCGGACCTGCACCTGGTGCTGGGCCCGAAGGTGCGCCACGAGGAGGATTTTCTTGGCGGATACATCGCCTCGATCGATCCGGACATCTGCACCGGGTGCGGGGAATGTCTGGCCCGGTGCCGGTTCGACGCCATCACCCGGGACTTCCAGGTGAAAAATCCGGGCTGCGAGGGATGCGGGGTGTGCGAGCATTTCTGTCCGTCCGGGGCAATTACCATGCGCCGCAGGAAAAGCGGTCGCCTTTATGTTTCGGACACCCGCCACGGCATCATGGTGCACGCGAAACTGGGCATCGCGGAGGAAAATTCCGGGCTTCTGGTGTCCAGGGTCCGGGCCGTGGCGCGGGAGACAGCGGAGGACACCGGCGCGGACCTGGTCCTGGTGGACGGTCCCCCGGGGATCGGCTGCCCGGTCATAGCCGCGGTCACCGGTGCGACTGGTGTGTTGATCGTGACGGAACCCACCCTGTCCGGCGCCCACGACGCGAAACGGGTGGCCGGGCTGGCGGCCCATTTCGGGATCCCGGCCTTTTTGAGCGTGAACAAGTGGGATCTGAACCCGCTGCAGTGCGAGCAGATAGAAAAGGAAGCGAGGGAGGCGGGTGTGGAGCCTTTGGCCCGCGTCCCGTACGACGCGGCCGTGACCGGGGCCATGGTGGAGGAGAAATCCGTGGTGGAGTTCTCGGACACCGGGGCAGCCGCGGCCATTCGAGACCTGTGGAAGGCCGTTCTGCAACGTCTTGGCAACACCGCTCCCGCGTTCGCCGACCTGCGCGGGCGAAACGGCGCGGGGGACGGCGTCGTCGGCATCGGAGGGTGAGCCAATGGCGGACGATCTGGACAGCTGGGCGGACCAGCTTCAGGAAAGAATCTACGAGCAGGCCCGGGAGGAATACTCGGAAACCGTGTACAGGCTGTGGCGGGAGCCGGTCCGCATGGGTCGCATGGCCGCGCCGGACGGCCGGTCCAGGGTGACCGGCGGTTGCGGCGACACCATCGAGATATATCTCCTGGTGGAGGACGAAAACGTCAAGGACGTCACCTTTTACACCGACGGATGCGCAACGAGCGTTGCCGCCGGCTCAATGGCCGCGCAGCTTGCCGCGGGCAGGCCCCTTGACAGGGTCGCCGACATCAGCGGCGAGGACGTGCTGAACGCCCTGGACGGGCTGCCGGAAGAGTCCGAGCACTGCGCGGATCTTGCCGCGGAAGCCCTGTCCCGGGCCGTGGACGACTATTATCGCCGGACCCTGGGAGAAGACCCGGGCGCCGGATGAAAGGAGCAATGAAATGAAAGTGGTTGTGAGCAGTACGGGAGACAATCCGGACGCGGCCGTGGATCCCAGGTTCGGCCGGGCGCGTTGGTTTATCGTCGTGGACACGGACACCATGGAATTCACGCCCGTGGAAAACAGGCAGAATCTGGACAAGCCCCAGGGTGCCGGCATCCAGGCCGGCACCACGGTGGTGGAAACCGGGGCCGAGGCATTGCTGACCGGCCATTGCGGGCCCAAGGCGTACATGGTTCTCGATTCCGCCGGGGTCAAGGTGTACACCGACGTGACCGGTACCGTGCGCCAGGCGGTGGACCGGTTCGTCCAGGGCAACATGGTCCCCGCCCGGGGCGCGGACGTCGACGGGCACTGGATGTAGTTGTTGTTGTGAGAACTTGAGCGGGCCCCAACTGTTTTGGTCGCCCCTTTTGGCTTGGAAACCATACGTTTTCTGGAGGGAAAAACATGAAATTCGCGATACCGATGGCAGAAGGAAAACTTGCCATGCACTTTGGACATTGCCGGGAGTTCGCCATTGTGGAAGTGGACGGCACGGAGATCAAGGGCCAGCAGATCCTGGAGCCGCCGCCGCACGAACCGGGCGTGCTGCCCAAGTGGCTGCACGACCTGGGCGCCAACGTGGTGATCGCCGGAGGGATGGGGCATCGCGCCGTCAGCCTGTTCGGAGAGGCGGGCATCGAGGTGGTGACCGGCGCGCCAGCGCTGGAGCCGGAGGTGTTGGTGAAGCAATACCTGGACAGGAGTCTGGAGACGGGGGCAAATGCCTGCGACCACTGACCAGGTTGGCTGAAAACGCGGTCTGCTGCGTTGCGCTTCGCCGTTCGTCGATGCGGCGTGCGAGAGTACGCCTTGCTCCTCCCGGCTCGCGCGCCTTGCATCCCATCGTTTTCAGCCAACCTGGAGGCCTCGGGGGCTGTGGGGGGAGGCCGGGGCATGTGGAGGCGGAAGCGTTACAGGCGCGGTCTGCTGCGTTGCGCTTCGCCGTTCGTCGATGCGGCGTGCGAGAGTACGCCTTGCTCCTCCCGGCTCGCGCGCCTTGCATCCCATCGTTTTCAG
>JBKHBM010000107.1:0-15242 GCA_046542385.1 Desulfatibacillaceae bacterium
AAGCGCAACGCCGCAGATCGCGTTTTTCAACAGGCTGTCATGCGGCGCGTCTGCGTCGTCAGAGCCCGGCCCGCGCCTTCGGGCATGAACGTGCGGAAAGCCCGTCCCGGCGTTTCCATCCCGGTTTCCCGTATGGCAGGCCGTTGAAAAACCCGGAATCGGCAGCCTGTTCAAAAACCATGAGATGCAAGGCGCTTGAATTTCGAGGAGTAAGGGGTGCTTACGGTACGTCGCATCCACGGGGAACGAGGGGCAGGGCCACGGATCGCGTTTTTCAAAAAGGTGACAGGCTCGATTTGGTCCCGGCTCTCCCTGCCAAAATGGGTTGACGTACAAGGGTTTTTGCGGAATAACTGTCGATTCCCGGCCCCGGGGCCGTGACAGGCGGGGTGCGTCCGCGCGCCTGCGCCCGTTGCCGGCGGCAATCCGGACCGGGTGGGACAGGGGGAAAAGCGGGTACAGGAGAGGCGGGTCCGGGACGACGGCTCTCCGGCTGCGCGAGATATCATCATGGCATGGGTGGCGCCCAGGCCGTACAACCCAAGAAAAGGAGAGCAACATGTCAGCCACACTGATCAAGGGTACCGAAATTCGGGAAGAGATTCTCGAGGAGATCACCAAGGAAGTTGCCGAGATAAAGGAAAAGCACGGGAAGGTCCCGGGTCTGGTCACCATTCTGGTGGGCGAGAACCCGGCTTCCATGTCCTATGTCACGCTGAAGATCAAGACGGCGCACCGGGTTGGCTTCCACGAGGTGCAGGACAGCCAGTCCGAGGACATCTCGGAAGCCGATCTGCTGGCCCTCATCGACAAGTACAACAAGGACGAGAACATCAACGGCATCCTGGTGCAGCTGCCCCTGCCCAAACACATCAACGAGAAGAAGGTCCTCAACGCCATCGACCCGGACAAGGACGTCGACGGCTTCCATCCCGTGAATGTGGGCCGCCTCATGATCGGCGGAAGCGAAGTCAGGTTCGCTCCCTGCACGCCGGCCGGCATCCAGGAGATGATCGTCCGCGCGGGCGTCGAGACCAGCGGCGCGGAAGTGGTCGTGGTCGGTCGTTCCAACATCGTGGGCAAGCCCATCGCCGTCATGATGATGCAGAAGGGCGACGGCGCCAACTCCACGGTGACCGTGGTCCATACGCGCACCAAGGACATGGACCAGCATTGCAAGCGCGCCGACATCCTGATCGTGGCCGCGGGCGTCCCCGGCCTGGTCAAGCCCGAGTGGATCAAACCCGGCGCGTGCGTCATCGACGTGGGCGTCAACCGCGTCGGCGAGAAGATCAGCGAGAAGACCGGCAAGAAGATCGCCATCCTGCGCGGCGACGTGGACTTCGACGCTGCCAAGGAGATAGCGGGTTCCATCACCCCCGTCCCGGGCGGTGTCGGCCCCATGACCATCACCATGCTGATGAAGAACACGCTCAACTCGCTCAAGTTCCAGCTCGGCCTCATGTAGCATGTGACGCCGGGTTAGAGTCAAAGGCGGGGAGGGTGCCCCGTGGCATCCTTCCCGCCGCGCCCGCAAGGGGCGCGCGTGACGGGCGGGCCTGAAGCCATGCCCGCTTTTTTTTTGCAGCCTGCACAAAAACGCGAACTGCACGGTACGTGCTTTGTCTCACCGTTTTGGGCAGGCTGTGGGGTATGATGGGCTCAACAGATACCTGAAACCAACCGGAGGTGGTCGTATGGAGAGAAATCGTGTGCTGATTACCGGGGGTGCCGGTTTTCTGGGCAGCCACCTGTGCGACCACCTGGTGCGGTCCGGCGCGGACGTCCTGTGCCTGGACAACTTTCATACCGGGTCCAAGAAGAACATCGAGCACCTTCTGGGCGAGAAGAACTTCGAGCTGATCCGGCACGACCTGGTGGAGCCCATATTGCTGGAGGTGGACAGGGTGTACAACCTGGCCTGCCCCGCCTCGCCCGTGCATTACCAGTACAACCCGGTCAAGACGGTCAAGACCAACGTGATGGGCACCATACACATGCTGGGGCTTGCCAAGCGCGTAAAAGCACGCATATTGCAAGCGTCCACCTCCGAGGTGTACGGCGATCCCACCGAGCATCCCCAGAAGGAAGCCTACTGGGGCCACGTGAATCCCATCGGCCCGCGTTCCTGCTACGACGAGGGAAAGCGCGTGGCCGAGACGCTGATGATGGACTATCACCGCCAGAACGGCGTCGACATACGCATCGTGCGCATATTCAACACCTACGGCCCGCGCATGGCCCTGGCCGACGGCAGGGTGGTCTCCAACTTCGTGGTGGCCGCGCTCACGGGCAGGCCCCTCAAGGTGTTCGGCGACGGCTCCCAGACCCGGAGCTTCTGCTACGTCTCGGACATGATCCGGGGCCTGGTGTCCATGATGGACGCCGAGGACTTCACCGGCCCGGTGAACCTGGGCAATCCCGTGGAGTTCACGGTCAGGGACCTCGCGGAACTGGTTATACGGCTCACCGGTTCCAGGAGCACTGTGGAATACGAAGACATCCCGGTGGATGATCCGGTGCGGCGCAAGCCAGACATCTCCCTGGCCAACGAAAAACTGGGCTGGTCGCCCGAGGTGGACCTGGAACAGGGTCTCAGGGAGACCATCCTGTATTTCCGGCGCGTCCTGGAAATGGATTGACGGCAACCGGTTCCCTGGAATGCCCGTTGAAAAGTCTGTCAGGGGGACCGTTTCCATAATACGGCAAGGAGCAGACAAATGGTGGAACTCAATTTCGACAAGATGGGAGGCCTGTTGCCGGCCATTGTGCAGGACGCGGAAACCGGCGAGGTGCTGATGCTGGCCTTCATGAACCGGGAAGCCTGGGAGCGGACCCTGGAAACCGGCAAGGCCACGTTCTACAGCCGCACCCGCGACACGCTGTGGACAAAGGGGCTCACTTCAGGCAACGTGCAGCTTGTGCGGGAAGTGCTGGTGGACTGCGACGAGGACACCGTGGTCCTCAAGGTCGAGCAGGTGGGCGGCGCGGCCTGCCACACCGGCTACCGTAGCTGCTTTTATAGAAAAGTCGAGGACGGCGGGCTCGTCACCCAGGGCGAACCGGTTTTCGACCCCAGGGAGGTTTACGGAAAATGAATGACAAACTGAGACTGGGCATCCCCAAGGGAAGCCTGCAGGACGCGACCATATCGCTTTTCAAACGCTCCGGCTGGAAGATCACCACCAACAGCCGGAGCTATTTTCCGGAGATCGATGACCCGGAGATCGACTGCACCATCTGCCGTGCCCAGGAGATGTCCCGGTACGTGGAAAGCGGCACCCTGGACGCGGGCCTCACCGGTCTGGACTGGACCGCGGAAAACCGTTCCGATGTGCACGTGGTGGACAACCTGGTGTACTCCAAGGTGAGCGCCAGGCAGGCGCGCTGGGTCCTGGCCGTCGCCGGTGATTCCGGCATCGAGAGGATCGAGGACCTCGCCGGAAAGAAGATCGCCACGGAGCTGGTGGACTTCACCCGCCGGTATTTCGAGGAACGGGGCATCGACGTGCAGGTACAGTATTCCTGGGGCGCCACAGAGGGCAAGGTGGTTTCAGGACTGGCCGACGCCATCGTGGAGGTCACGGAAACCGGAAGCACGATCCGGGCCCACGGATTGAAGATCATCCACGAGCTGATGCGCACCAACACCCAGCTCATCGCCAACCACGAGGCGTGGAAGAACCCGAAAAAGCGAGCCAAGATCGAGCAGATTTCCCTGTTGCTCAAGGGAGCGCTGCGGGCCGAGAAGCTGGTGGCGCTCAAGATGAACGTGTCCAGGGAGAAGGCGGACGCCGTCATCGACCTGTTGCCCAGCCTGAACGCCCCCACGGTGGCGCACCTGTACAAGTCGGAATGGCTGTCCGTTGAAACCGTGGTGGAGAACAAGGTGGTGCGCGATCTCATTCCCAGGCTCATGGAAGCCGGCGCCGAAGGCATCATCGAATACCCGTTGCACAAGGTCATATAGATAACGGAGGGGAGGCGACAATGAACCAGGCATCCTCGCGCGCCCAGGACATCAAGCCCTTCATCGTCATGGATGTCATGGAGCGGTGCGCCGAGATGGAACGCGCGGGCACGCACATCATCCACATGGAGGTGGGCGAGCCGGACTTCGACACGCCGGAGTGCGTCACCGAGGCCTGCATGAAGGCCCTGCGCGAAGGGCGGACGCACTACACCCACAGCATGGGCACCGTGGACCTGCGCGAAGCCGTGTGCGACCATTACCAGAAGACCTACGGCACCGTACTCCATCCGGACCGGGTGATCATAACCGCCGGCACCTCCCCGGCCATGTGGATGACGTTCGCCGCCCTGCTGGAGCAGGGCGACGAGGTGATCGTCTCGGACCCCCATTACGCGTGCTATCCGAATTTCATACAGTTCGAGGGCGGCGAGGTGGTCCGGGTGCCGGTGTACGAGGAGGACGGCTTCCAGTTGCGGCCCGAGGCGATCAGGAAGAAGATCACGCCCAGGACAAAGGCCGTGTTCATCAACTCGCCGTCCAACCCCACGGGCAACCTTCTCTCGAAGGAGCGGATGGAGGAGATCGCGCAGCTGGGCCCCATGGTCGTCTCGGACGAGATCTACCACGGCCTGGTGTACGAAGGGAAGGAACACTCCATCCTTGAATTCACGGACAACGCCATCGTGTTCAACGGCTTCTCGAAAGCCTGGGCCATGACCGGCTGGCGGCTGGGATACGTGATCTATCCCCGGCACCTCATGCGGCCCTTGCAGAAGATGCACCAGAACTTTTTCATCTCCGCCAACGCCGCCGTGCAGGCCGCTGGCGTTGCCGCGCTCAAGGAGGCTCACGCCGACGTGGAGCGCATGCGCCGCACGTACGACGAGCGCAGGCGGTTCATGATAAAGCGTTTGCGGGAGATCGGCTTCGGGATAACGGTCGAGCCCACCGGCGCGTTCTACATCTTCGCCAATGCGAAAAGGTTCGGTGCGGACAGCTTCAAGCTGGCCTTCGACATCCTGGAGAACGCCCACGTGGGCGTGACTCCCGGCGTGGATTTCGGCAAGAACGCGGAAGGCTACATCCGGTTTTCCTACGCCAACAGCCTGGAGAACCTGGCCGAGGGCGCGGACCGGCTGGAAAAATACTTGAGCACCCTTGTCTGACAGGCCATAGCGCCGGGAGACTGCCGTGGGAGCGAAATCCGCCGAATTCGTGAAAAGCGCGACCAGGCCGGGCCAGTATCCGTCGCCGGACCTGCCGGAAGTGGCCTTCGCGGGCCGTTCCAACGTGGGCAAGTCGTCCCTGATCAATTCGCTGGTGGGCAGGAAGAAGCTGGTCAAGACCAGTTCGACGCCGGGCCGGACCCAGCTAATCAATTTTTTCCGGATCAACGACCGCTACAGCTTCGTGGACCTTCCGGGCTACGGGTACGCCAAGGTGCCCAAGCACGTGAAACGGGAGTGGGCGCCCATGATGGAGAAGTATTTCCGCACCCGGGAGACGCTGCGGGGCGTGGTGCTGATCCTTGACGTGCGCCGGGACCCCGGGGAGGAGGAGCACGCGCTGGTGGACTGGCTCATCGAGATCGGCAGGCCGTGCCTGCTGGTCGCCACCAAGGCGGACAAGCTCTCCGGAAACAAGCTGGCGGTGCGCATGCGCGAAGTGAGCAGAGCCCTGGGCGTGGATCGGGACACGGTGATCCCGTTTTCCGCCAAGACCGGCCGGGGCGGCGACAAGGTCTGGGCCGCCATCACCGCGATCTGCGAGGAGCCTTCCGAACACGAGGCCGGCGACGAGGCAGGGCCCCCGTCGGACGGCGCGGAGGAAACGACATGAGTGCAGAGCAACACCCCGGCGGCAAGGGCAAGGAATTCCGCTCCGGGTTCGCGGCGCTGGTGGGCGCGCCCAACGTGGGCAAGTCCACGCTGCTCAACCGTCTTCTCGGGGAGAAGGTGTCCATCGTGTCGCCCAGGCCCCAGACCACCCGGAACCGGATTCTGGGCGTTGTGCACGAACCCGGCGCCCAGCTGGTACTGCTGGACACACCGGGCATCCACAAGGCGGATCGGGCATTGAACCGGCACATGGTGGAAGTCGCCTTTAACGCCGTGGGCGAGGTGGACGTCATCCTGTTCGTCGTGGACGCCTCCAACCCCGACCCCGAGAGCGAGGAACTGGTCCTGTCCCGTCTGGAGGGCCGGGAGCGTCCCGTGGTGCTCGCCGTGAACAAGGTGGACAGGATCAGGAAACCCGAGGTTCTGCCCCTCATCGCCCACTGGAAGGACAGGTACGATTTCGCGGAAATCGTGCCAACCTCGGCCGTCGACGGAACCAACGTGGACGTGGTGGCCAGGGCCATGACCGACAGGCTGCCTCCGGGGCCGCCGTACTTTCCCGAGGACGCGTTGACGGACGTGCCGGAACGATTCGTGGCCGCGGAGATGATCCGCGAGCAGGTCTTCTGGCTTACGGGAAAGGAGATTCCCTACTCCACCGCGGTGACCATCACCTCGTTCAAGGAGCAGCCCCACCCGCCCCTGGTGAAAATCCAGGCCACCATCCACGTGGAGCGCGAATCCCAGAAGGGCATTGTCATCGGCAAACAGGGGGCCATGCTCAAGAAAATCGGCACGAGGGCCCGCCAGGAGATCGAGCGCATGGTGGGGTGCAAGGTGTTTCTGGAATTGTTTGTGCGGGTGGAAAAGAACTGGAGCCGCGATCCCCGGGCCATGCGCCGGCTGGGGTATGATTCCGGACAATGATCGTCTCGTTCCACCCCATGATCGTGGCTCCGGTGAACCGGCTGTGCGCCGGGCGCGATCCCGGGCCGGAGGAGCTTGCCGCGATCCGGGGCGCCACCGCCGTGATTCTGCCCCAGGCGTGCCGCGAAACCCTTTACCGCATGGCGCGGGACAACGCGCCGCTGGTCTTCCCCAATTACGACGCCCGCTTCGCCTGGCCCGGAAAGCTGGGCCAGGTCCGCATGTTCCGGGAGACGGGACTTCCATGCCCGAAATCGGTCGGTTTTTTCTCCGTGGAGGAGTACAGGGCCGCCGAACGGGAGGGCAGCCCGCGTCTGCCCGATTTCCCGGTGGTGTTCAAGTTCGACTGGGGAGGGGAGGGCGAGACCGTGTTTTTCGTGGAGGACAGGACGGGCCTAGATGCAATGATGGAAAGGGCCCGGCAGTGCGAGGCCTCGGGCATGTTCGGTTTTCTGGTGCAGGAATACGTTCCCCATGGGGGGCGGTGCCTGCGGGTGGTGGTGATGCATGACAGCCTCAGGGCTTACTGTCGGGTCGCGGAAGATCAACAGGTGGTAAGCGCGGGGCGGGGCGCGGAGGTGGTTTTCGACGTGGAGCCCGCAGTCCGAGACGCCGGGTTCGCCGTGGTGCGCGAACTCTGCCGGGCCACGGGTATCGACCTTGCCGGCGTGGACCTTCTTTACCCGGAAGTTGACGCGGCCGCGACAGGGCCACAACTTATAGAGGTGAATTACTTTTTCGGCCGGCGGGGTCTGGGAGGCTCGGACCGGTACTACGAACTGTTGGAGAACGCCGTGGACCGGTGGCTTGCCGGGCACGGCCTGTCCAGGTAGCGAATCGTGGCAAAGAGCAAAAGGAACAAGCGTCGCAGGGAAAAGGAGGCCATGGCCTGGGATGCGTTTTCCCAGGACGACGCCCTTTTGTCCCAGGAAAGGAACAGGGCACGCGACCTGCGGCAGACCCAGTGGTGGAAGAGGGAACTGGCCAGGGGCGTGTGCCATTATTGCGGAAGGAAGACGCCGCCCGCCGAGTTGACCATGGATCACGTGGTGCCCATCTCCCGGGGCGGGAAATCCGTCAAGGGCAACGTGGTTCCCTGTTGCAAGGAGTGCAACAACAACAAGAAGAGCCTGCTGCCCATGGAGTGGGACCAGTATCTCGAACAGGTCCGGCGCGACGATTCGGATAAGGGCGAGTGAAATTCATCCCTCGGAGGCCGCCTCCCGCGCCGCCTCCCGGATATCCTCCAGTTCTCCGGTTTTCTCCAGAAAGTTGATCAGGCACGATTCCCGGAACTTGCAGTACAGCTTGGGATCGCCGCAG
The DNA here is from genome assembly GCA_046542385.1 of Desulfatibacillaceae bacterium. Taxonomy (GTDB): domain Bacteria; phylum Desulfobacterota; class Desulfobacteria; order Desulfobacterales; family Desulfatibacillaceae; genus JBKHBM01. Next base: position 8,062 of record JBKHBM010000107.1, read on the forward strand.
TGCGCGCATTCGTCGCACATTCCCTTTCCGTGTTTCTGGCAGTAATACGTGGCCTGCCGGCCCGGATGTCTTTCGCAGGTGTCCAACTGGTGCAGCTCCCTTCCGGACATTGCGGCGTGTTCGCCGGAGGCGCGGTCACGCCGATTCCGCTATCTTCCGGCGCAACTCGTCGCGCCTTTCCTCCAGTTCCTCCAGTTCGAGGTACTGGTGGGGACGGGCCGAGTGCGCGGGAAGGCTGGCCTCCCGCTGCCGCAGTCTTTCCTCGACCTCTTCCAGTTCCAGTTCCAGTCGCGCGCGTTGTTCGTCCATGGAATTTCCCCCGGTTTGCCCGTGCCCGGCATCGGGCCGGTTTTCAACCTGTGTAACAGGTAAGCATCGTCAGGGATTCGCGCAACCCGGGGATTCCCGGGCGCGCCACGGAAAAGGGGCGCCCGACGGGCGCCCCCCGATTCCAATCCCGGCCGTCATGCTGTTCCGGGCCAGCCCGGGTTCACCGCCTGCGTTCTCCGCGCCGGTTCTTGCGGTATTCCCGGAACTTGTCCTTCAATTCGTTGAAGCGTTCGTTGCCTAGGATATTGCGCACTTCCAGAAGGAACTCGAACCGTCGGTCCGCCAGCTCGCTGCGGGCCTTGTCCACTTCTGACATGGCGGCCTTTGCCTCCTTCTCGTCGATGGATTTCCGGCTCATGAGATGGTCCAGTTCCAGGCGTTCCTTCTCCAGCCTGCTCTTCACGTCGATGGAGTCCCGCTGGAACTGCAGGAAACTTTCGTCCAGTTTCTCCTGTTCCTGAGGCGTGATGTTGATTTCCTCCACCACCTTGGGGTTGCGCCACCACTTGCCCGACGGCACGCCGTCCCCGGCGTTCGCGGGCGCGACCGAGACAAGCAGAAGAACCGCCAACACTCCGATCATTGTCCATTTTAACATGTCCACACTCCTCTTTCTCCCGCCGGGCATCCGAAGATCTCCTCCCCGGATTCATGCATCTCCACCGGCGGTATCATGCTGTCCATGAGATCGTACCCGCTTTCGCCGGGTTCGACCAGAGTTTCGTAATAGTCGGTCCCTTCCGGGCCGACCAGGGCGATGTCCATGTACACCAGGGGCAGGGGATTCTCCACGAGCGCGTCCACCTCCCTGGCGAACTGCTCGGGGTTTTCGGCAACCACCACGGGTTTCGGGGTATGGATTCCGGGAGCCACGGGTCCCGTTTCCGAACCCGTCATCCATACCACGATCAGCACCAGTGCCGCAGCCATGGCCGTGGCGCCCCGCAGGATCCACCTGCCCGCCGTGTTTCGGGACCTCGCGTGCGCCGCCGGAACCACCACCGGCCTTCGCGGGGGCGGTGTCAGGTCTTCGGCCCTGCTGCCCAGGGACTGCAATTGCGCCTTGAGGCCGTCAATGGCGATTCGGCACTGTTCGCAGGCGGCCAGGTGCTCCCTTTCCGCCCTGGACAGGTCCGCCTCGTCCACCACGGCGGCAAGAATCCGCCGTTGCCCCGGATGTTCAAAGTCATTCGCCGACATGGTTGCCTTCCTCCAACAGCCTGTTGAAAAACGCGATCTGCGGCGTTGCGCTTCATTTCTCGTCAGTGCGGCGTACCATAAGTACGCCTTATTCCTAGAAATTCGCGCGCCTTGCATCTCATCGTTTTTGAACAGGCTGTAAATCCCTAGTTGTTCAACGGGCTACTAAAAGGGACAACAGCCCCTTTTCCTTCCGGAACTTGGCCAGGGCCCTGTACAGGTGGGTCTTGACCGTGTTCTCGTTCTTATCCGTCACTTCGGCGATCTCACGGATGCTGAGCTCGTCCATGAACCGAAGGGTGAATATTTCCTTTTCCCACCTGGACAGGTTCCCGGAAAACTGGTCCACCTTTTTCCAGAACTCGTCCCGCAGGACATGATCCAGCGCGTCAGGCTCGATTCTTCCCTCGGGTTCCGGCGCCGGTTCGTCCTCCGAGTCGAAGAGCCTGCCGCCGGCGGTGATGATCCGGCGGACCTTTTGTTTGCGCTGGTGGTCCCGGACCTGGTTCGCGGCTATGGAAAACAGCCAGGAGCGAAAACTGGCCGGGTCCTTCAGGCGGCCGATATTGGTGAATGCCTTGGTAAAGGTGTCCTGGGCGATGTCCTCGGCGTCGGCCACGGAACGGGTCCTGTAATACGCCATGAGGTATATTCTCCGGGAAAACTCCGCCACCAGTTCACCGAAGGCGGTCCGGTCCCCGGACCGGGCCCTTTCGGCCAGTCCGGCAATCCGGGTCCTCGCCTTTTTCCGGTCGCCTCCGGCCCCTGTCGAAGATAGTGTTTTCGTGTGGGCTTGTCCGTGCATTCCCATTTCGTTTTTCCAGGCCGGGTGAACCGCTCGAGCGTGTTTGACCTGTATGACGACCGAGTGGGTGAAACGGTTTACAGGAAACGGTATTCAGAGGCGGACGGCCAGGCGGGAGGCGGGCGAGTCATTTGGAATCCACAATGAAAAAGCGCCCACCGACAGGGGTGGGCGCCATTTTCATACAACAATGTGCAGCGGTATGTTCCGCCTTCACTCCGGCCCGGCGTTCACGCTCACTCGGCTGGCGGAAAGGTGAAACTGAAGGAATCGACGACGCTCTTTCCGTCCGCGGTTCTGTAAATGACGGTGCCTTCGGTGACCTGTACGGGCACACTGAGGTCAGGAACCCCGGTCCACCAGCGTTCCAGGGTGTCCCAGGCCGTCATCCCCTTTTCCTTCAGCTGGAAGCCACCGGTCACCAGAAGGTTCAACAGCGCGGAGCGGACGGTGATCATGGTGGTGGCCCGGACGTGGTCCGTCTTGTTGGCGGGAATCCAGTAATCGTCCTGCATGTTCACCGTGACCACGCTGAACCCCTCGAAGGCCACCGTGAACTTGAGTTCCTCGATCAGGGCAGGCTGGCTGTTGGGGTTGTTCACGCTGAACAGAAAGCTCATGGGAAGGGGCGCGCCGCGGTCATCCGGCTCGCCCTTTGTCGGCTCCACTCCCTTGGAGTAATACCAGTATCCGTCATACTGGGGCACTTCGAACATTTCGAGTTGGATGTCCGGTTTCACGAATTCGGAGGAGCCTGATTTCATGCTCATGTTCTGGCATCCGACCAGCGCCACGGACAACACGGCTACAGCGACCCACAGCTTCCATCTCATGGTGCACTCTTCCTTTCCAAAGACGTTTGCCACGGTTTTCGGAGACAGCGGACAACGCCTTCAACCGGTTTAAGGTTCGCCTTTTTCGTTCTGTACTCGACCATGCAAGCGCCAAATAAAAGCGATTCACCAAAAAATGTTCGGAATGGTGCGCGGAGGGCCGCGCTGGAGTTCTCCCGGGTGTGGCCGGTCCGGGCAGCCTGTTGAGAAGCGCGATCCGCGACGTTGCGCCACATTCTCGTCGGTGCGGCGTGCCATAATACGCCGAACTCCTCGGGATTCGCGGGCCTTGCATCTCGTACTTTTTTAACAGGCTGTGGATTCCGGGTTTTTCAACGGGCTGCTAGTGGCCGTTTTCCGGGACACATGTTGCGAATATCGCTCCGGGCAGGAGCCCGGTCGTTGATGGAATTGCGGAGTCCGGCCTCCGATTTTTGGGACATCCGCCCGCATGTGCGGCGAGTTGGCGGCCTTGCCGGCCCGCCATGGCGGTCGGTTCGGGGGAGTTCGCGCCCGTCCGTGGTACCTGCGGCGGGCTATGGTAAAAGAGTTGAGATTCTCCTTGTCAATCTATATCAAGTGAGAGAGGTTTTAACAAGCAAGAAATGCGAATCTTTTTCCTTTCGGGATGAATCGGTCCATTCCAGAGGGGAATCGGATATGCGTTGCGTGGAAACCGGTTGATGAAACCCGTGGAGGAGCATGGCCCGAATCGTGAAAAAATTCGGTGATCTCACAAAGGATCCCGTGCCCCGGCTGATAAGGCGGGTGGCCGTTCCCGCCGCCACCGGACTGTTTTTCAACACCATGTACAACGTGGTGGATACCTATTTCGCGGGAACGCTTTCCACCGAAGCCCTGGCAGCCCTCTCCCTGTCCATGCCCGTGTTCTTCATCATCCTGTCCATGTCCGTGGGCATGTCCACTGGAGCCACGGCCCTGGTGGGAAACGCCCTGGGGGGCGGAAATCGGGCCGGTGCCCGCGAATACGCCATTCAGGGAGTTTCCGTGGGAGCCATGGTTGCCCTGGGACTCACCGGACTCGGGATATACGTTTCGCCGGCCCTGTTCGGCCTGCTGGGCGCGCACGGCCAATACCTGCGAACCTGCCTCGAATACATGGACATCATTTTTCTGGGCTCCGTGTTCTTCATGATCAACTACATGATGAACGCCATACTCCAGGCCCAGGGGGATACGAGGTCGTTCCGTAACTTTTTGTTCGCGGGCTTTGTGCTCAACATCGGGCTGGACCGATGGTTCGTGTTCGGCGGCCTGGGGGTGCCGGCGCTGGGAATACAGGGTATCGCGTTTGCCACGATACTCATCCAGGCAGTGGGCGTGGTGTATCTGGGATACAAGGTCAAGGCCACGGGCCTGGTTTCAAACCGGAAGCGGTGGGAGGCGTTGCCGCGGTTTCGCACCACCCTGGAGATGGCGCGGCAGGGCATCCCGGCCAGCGCGAATTTTTTGACCATCGGAGTGGGCGTGTTCGTGATCCAGTATTTTGTTTCCGACTTCGGCAAGGTCGCCGTGGCCGCCTATGGCACCGCCATCCGCATCGAGCAGATCGCGCTCTTGCCCGCCCTGGGCCTGGATATCGCCGTGCTGGCCATAGTCAGCCAGAATTCCGGCGCCGGTCTGTATGACAGGGTGCGGGAAGCCGTCAGCACCGCCTTGATATGGGGCGGTGTCTGCATGGGACTGGGAACTGTGGCCATATTCGCCGCGGCAAAGCCGATGCTGGGCATCTTTACGGACAATGCGGCGGTGGTGAACACGGGCGCGGTTTACCTTTACATCGATGCACTCGTGCTTTACGCTTACGTTGTGCTGTTCGTGCACGTGGCCGCGCTGCAAGGGCTGAAAAGACCCATGTTCGCCCTGTGGATCGGCCTGTTCCGCCAGGTTGCCGCGCCAGCTGCGGTTTTCTACCTGCTGACAAGGGTGCTCGACGTGGGTATCGTGGGAATATGGTGGGGCATATTCGCGGTGACGTGGTGCGCGGCGGGTGTCGCCTTTTTCTACGCCAGAAGGGTGATGGCCAGGATGTCCCCGCGTTCGGAACCGGCAGCCGCCGGCGTGACGTGAGACAGGAGGGCGACTGTCGGGCATGGCTCGTGAAATGTTCGTGACGGATCTGGACGGCACCATCCTGCAAAGGGACGGGACGTTTGCCGCGGAGGATGTCCAGGCGCTGGAAAGGCTGCGTGAGCGGGGGGTGGTACGGGTGCTGGCCACGGGCCGCTCCCTGTATTCCATGAGCAAAGGTGTCCGCGCCAGGATGCCGTTCGACTACGTGGTGTTCTCCACGGGGGCGGGCGTGATGTCCGTGGAGGATCGGGTTGTGATGACGAAATGGGGGCACCGGGCCGGCGACGTGGACCGCGCCGCGGAGGTGTTGGAACTCATGGGGCTGGAATACGTGGTGTATGAGCCCGTGCCCGACAACCACAAATTTCATTACCGGAAAAACGGCAACGTGAACCCGGATTTCGACTGGCTGTGCGAACGCTACGCTGAATTCTGTCAACCCCTGGTTTCGGGTTTGGATCACCACCTGGCGGCACAACTGCTGGCCGTGGTGCCAAGGCACGGGGGTGTGACCGGGTACCAAAAGGTATGCGACGCGTTGGGCGATCTCAGCGTCATCCGAACCACCTCGCCCACGGACGGACAATCCGTGTGGATCGAGATATTCCCTTCCGGAGTCAGCAAGTCCGGGGCGCTGAAATGGCTTGGAGAGCATCTCGGAGTGTCGCCCGACGCCGTGGGCTGCGTGGGCAACGACTACAACGACCTGGACATGCTCGCGGCCGCCGGCGAGGCCTGGGTGGTGGCCGGAGCACCGGACGAGCTGCGGAGCCGTTTCCCGGCCGTCAGGGCCTTTGACGGGGGAGGCGTCGCAGACGCCGTGGACCGCTGGCTGAAATGGCGCGGCCTGGATTGAGGCGGCCCCGGAGGTTCCCGTTTCGGGGTCGCCGGATCATTCCTCAAGGGAAGGGGGGCGAATGCTCGATTTTCTGGACAGGATTCCCTACCCGGTTCTGGCTCCCGTGGCCGTGGTCCTGCTGCTGGCGCCGTTTACTCCCATGCCGCACGCCGTGGAAAAGGTGCTGATGCTGTTTCGCGGCACTCTGAAAAGCCCCCTCGACATATTCGACCTGGTACTCCACACGGCGCCGACGCTGCTCCTTCTGGCCAAGCTGGCCAGGGACATGCTGGACTGAAGAGGGAGAGGCTGTTAGCGGTGCTGGTGTGGTCCGGGTTCAGGTGCGAAGGTAGAAGCCCAGCGCCGCGTCGTACTGGCCGGATTGCGCATTGAACTCCGCGCCCACGTAGTTGCCGCTTACCACCCGGACGACGGCGGATTTCTTGATTTCCGATCGATGCTTGTCATCCAGCCAGAAGTGGATGGAGATGACGTCACCCTCCTTGAGGAAATGCTGGGTGGTGGTGTCGAATCCCAGGCCTCCCATGGACAGGTTTCTTACCACCATCCTCCCGCCGTGCAGTGGCTGCTTCCTGGTGAATCCGCCGGGCAAATTGGTCTGCTTGCGATAGGAGGTACGGAATTCCAGTTCCACGGCCCAGACATGCGAGCATTCGCATTTGACCTTGAGGGCCCCCTTGCGGTTCCGGAATTTTTTGACGCAGGCCTGCCTGGTCTTGCCGCATTCCGGACATAGAAAGACGGCGTTGTCATCCGTGTCCACATAGATCTTCCTGGGCTGCATTCACCCTCCCTTGCCGTGGTGTGTTCCGAAAGGGTCGGAACCGTGTTTCGCCATCGGGAACAGTGGACCATAATTACCGCAAACACGTATAATGTATAGGGAATTGGTGCAAAACGCAAGGATTCCGATTGGGGCGGAAACCGTATGGGGGGTTTTTCGAATCCGTGCCGGGGGTTGAAGGAAAAACCTCATGCCGGGCGGGTGCATCCCGCATGTTTTTTCATAACAGCCTGTTGAAAAACGCGATCTGCGGCGTTGCGCTTCATTTCTCGTCAG
>JBKHBM010000015.1:0-50936 GCA_046542385.1 Desulfatibacillaceae bacterium
ATCTCATCGTTTTTGAACAGGCTGCCAATTTCGAGTTTTTCAACGGGCTGTTATTCCTTCCTTACTTCCACTTTCCCGCGTCCACGACCTGGTAGACGTCCTGGCCTTCCGGGTCGGACAGGCGTTTTGCCACGATGTTTCGCCCCTCCAGTTCCTCCAGGGCCTTGCCGAAAGCCTCCCTGGTTCCCGTCCACACGCTCAGCACCGTGTTGGTGGTGAGGGAAGCCCCTTCGTCGTTGAGCCCGCAAAGCAGCAGGTAAAGGCTTGTTCCCTCGGTGGTGAGGCCTATGTTGAATATCTGCCGGTTCATCGTCGGCATTCTGTGGTCATGTGTCATGGCATGGCTCCTTTCGCCCCCGGACGCCCTCGGCTTGACTGTTCCCGGGCCGGGATTAACTTGTTTGCGTACACGGGAATATAGGACAAAACACGGTTTTTGCAACCGAAACCAAATACCGGCCCCGGGCTGCCAAAAAAGGATGAGAACACATGCCTATTTATGAATTCATATGCTGCGAATGCGGGGAGAACTTCGAGAACCTGATGAGGATCTCGGACGAAAAACCTCCCCGGTGCAAATACTGCGGGTCGGAGAACACCAAAAGGATCATGTCCGCCTGCGCAAGGTCCGCGGCGCGGTCCAATGCATCCGGCGCGACCTGCGGTCCGTCTTCATCGGGGTTTTCCTGAGCCTGACGGACACCGCGGCGGTCCGCCGCGACGATCCCGTCCCGTTTCCCGGACAATCCCGTTTACACCCGCGTCTGTTTGTTGTACCTGAATCCGTGAGCGGTCTCAGGTTGTAACCAACGTCCGTCCGATTCGACGCAACAGGGGAGGCGACACGCCGCCTTCCCCTTTGCAACCTCAAATTTCCAAGGCGGTACTCAATTGATCGGCATCTTCGACTCCGGAATCGGCGGCCTCACCGTGGTGAGGTCCATCATGGGACTTTTCCCGGACAGCGACATCTGCTACTTCGGCGACACGGCACGCACCCCTTACGGTACCAAGAGTCCCGAAACCGTACGCCAATATGCGGTGGAAAACACTGAACTCCTGCTTGAACGCGGTGCGAAGCTTGTGGTGTGTGCGTGCAACTCGGCCTCCAGCGTGGGTGCGCGGACACTGCAGGAGACCTTTGACGTGCCCATGATCGAGGTAATCACCCCCGCCGTGGCGCGGGCCGCGGCCACCCCGAAATGCCGGGCGGTGGGCGTGATCGGCACCCGGGCCACCGTGGGCAGCGGGGTGTACGAGGCCAAGATAGGGGAGATTGCGCCGCAGGTCCGGGTGTACAGCCGGGCCTGTCCCCTTCTGGTGCCCCTGGTCGAGGAAGGCTGGCTGAACAGGCCGGAGACCCGGATGATCGTGAAAAAGTACCTGCATCCCCTGAAAACGAGACAGGTGGACGCATTGATTCTGGGGTGCACCCACTACCCGGTGCTCAAGGACATGATTGCCAGGCGAATGGGAAAGCGGGTCCGAATCATCGACTCGTCGGTGGCGGTGGCGGGGAGCCTGAGGGATCTGGTGGAAGAAAAGCCGGAGTTTCGGGATGCGCTGGGCCGTTCAGGAAACCTGGACATACTGGTTTCCGACGTAACCGACCAGTTCGCCAGAGTGGCGCGCCTGATCCTCCAGCGGCCCGTGGAGCTGAAACACGTACGGCTATGAACCCATGAGGCTCATGCAGCCGGCAAGCACATCGTCCACGGACGTGTGCTCGAGGCAGGACGGCCGGTCGCAGTTCGTCCGCTCCACCTCGAAGCAGGGCGCACACTCGGTCTCGGGCCTGATCACGGACACCCGGGGCCCCACCGGGCTCCACCTCGCGGGATCCGAAGGTCCGAAAACCGCGGTGGTGGGGACACCCATGAATGCCGCCAGGTGGGTGACTCCGGAATCGTTGCCCACATAGCCTCCCGCGCTTTCCAGAAGGTCCACGAGATGGGTCAGGTTCGTCGTCTCCAGGACATTGTCCGGCAACACTCCCTCATCGACCAGGAAACGGCCCATATGCAGTTCGGCGGGCCCCACCACGAACAGGCATTCCATGCCCTCCCCGCGCAGGGCGTTGTCCAGTTCCACGAAACGCTGCACCGGCCAGCACTTGCGGGGACTTCCCGAGCCCGGATGCAGAACCACGAGGTTCGGGTTGCGGTTTTCCGACTCCCCACGACGGGTCCGGGACCGCACCGGAGCCCCCGCTTCGTTTTCCGGCAGCAGTCCGGACTCGACGAGACCTCGCACCAGATGGTCCGCGACGCCTGTCCTCTCGCCGGGGGCGGGCCGCGGCGGGATCCGCACCACCGACGACCTGGGGCACAGGCCCGCCACGTTTTCCTCGAGTTCCCTGGAAAAGGAGAACAGCACCACGTTGTCGTAGGGGCACAACAGGGCTGACGCGTCCGGCCCGGGATCCGGGCTGTACAGGCTGGCCATTATCCGACCCTCGGCCGGACGGGTGTGGTCGGCAATGCCCACTTCGCACGCCAGCCTCCCTGTCTGCGACTGGCACCAGAGTTCCAGTTCGCCACCCAGGGAGTTTCTCAGCCTGTCAAGTCCCGGAAAGGAAAGGAGGACGTCGCCCAGTGCGCCCTGATGGATGATCAATGTCTTCATGTCATGCACAATTCCGATGATTCATTCCTGTCAAATACAACAACCATCGGCAGTTTACACCATTCAAACAAAAATTCATAGAGCACATGCCCGTTTTTTCACAAACAAAAAAAACGGCCAGTGCCCGGTATGCGCTGACCGTCTCCTGAATCCGTGAGCGGTCTCAGGTGGTGCGGATGCAGGGAAGAGACCTGCCGGCTGTACTGAAGTACGCCGGCCGGGCTCTGACGCCGCAGACGCGCCGCATGAGGCCGCCCCGCAAGGGCTTCAGCGATTTTCTACTTCCCATTTACTTCCATCTCCATCCGACCACCTAACAGCCCGTTGAAAAACTCGAAATTGGCAGCCTGTTCAAAAACGATGAGATGCAAGGCGCGCGAATTTCGAGGAATAAGGCGTACTTATGGTACGCCGCACTGACGAGAAATGAAGCGCGTACTGCGCAGATCGCGTTTTTCAACAGGCTGTTATGGGGCTCTTGAAAGTTTTTTCATATTTTCGTCACGGATTCAGGCGTCCGCTCCGGTTTCATCAACCGGTGGTCACTTTCTCTTGTTGCCGATTCCCGTACCGACGAGGTTCTTCAACCTCTGCTTCATGTACAGGTTCTTGGCCCGCAGCCTGGCCAGTTCCTCGTCCGCCTGCCTCAGCCGGCTCGCCAGGAGTTCAGCGAAGCGGCGGTACAGGATGCTGCCCAGCAGGGTGCGTTCGTCCAGGGACAGTCTGTCCATGCAGGCCACGTCCAGCACCTGGCAGGCCACGTCATCAACAGCTATCACCGTGGCGGAGCGCGCCTGGCCGTCGATCACCCGCATCTCGCCGAACAGGTCGCCCTTCCCTTCCAGGGTGCAGACCTCCTCGCCGGCCTTGACCACCTTGACCCTCCCGGAAAGAAGAAAGAACAGGTCCTCGTCCCAGGCGCCTTCTTCTATGACCACGTCGCCGGCGCGGAAATTCTCCACCCTGCTGCCCCTGGCCAGGCGTTCCAGGTAATGCGTCTCCACGCCCGCGAAAATGGGATATTCCGCCATCTGACCGACGATCCAGTCCGTGGTGGTGCCCCTTGACTGCCGGGAATCCATTGCCTTACCCTCTCAATCACCTTCGCCCAATCGTCGGGCAACGGCTTCGGCGATCCGGTGCAGGATGTCACCGGCCTGGCCCAGAAGCGCATAGTCACTAACGTGGCCGGTAAGGCGTGACGGTTCGAGGTTGATCTCGACGACCCTTGCCCCCTCTGATTTGGCTATTCGCGCCATGCTGGCGCAGGGCTCCACCACCGCGGAGGTCCCCACCACCAGCATGACGTCGCAGGAGCGCGCCAGACTGGCGGATCGCGACATGGCGTCCACCGGAACGGCTTCTCCGAAGAACACGCAGTCAGGCCGCAGGATGCCGCCGCATCTGCATTTTGGCGGGACCTCGTCCAGCGAGACCTCCTGGGTCGTAAACCGTTCGCTGCACTTCAGGCAGTACTGCCAGGCAAAGTTGCCGTGGAATTCGATGACCTGCCTGTTGCCGGCCTTCTGGTGCAGACCGTCCACGTTCTGGGTGATTACGGCGGCCAGCCTGCCCAGGCGCTCCAGCCTCGCCAGGCCCAGGTGGGCCGGATTGGGCCGTGCGGTATCGATGATGGATTTCATCTCCCGCAACAGCACGTCCCATACCTTTGCCGGATCTCCCAGAAAGGCGTCGATGGTGGCGTACTCCATGGGATCGAATCGTTCCCACACGCCACCCTTGCCGCGAAAAGGCGGAATGCCGCTTTCCACGGATATCCCCGCGCCGGTAAGCGCCACCACCTCCCGCGCGGCAGCTATATCCTCAACCGCTCGATGAATCAGGTCTTCCATGGTTGCCGACCCGCGGGGCCATCCCGCCCGGGCCTTCTCCTCCATTGTCGGGGGGTCGTTCCCGCTCCTTCGCGGCCGCGTGGGACCGCTGTTTCATTTTACCGCTTGTAGCCGATGGCCTGCAACAGCTGTTTGCGTTTTGCCTGGTGCTCGGCGTTTTCAACTCCCCTGGGCGATTCTCCGTCCACCACCCCCAGTATGGCCGCTCCCTGATCCGTACGGGTAACGACGACCTGCACGGGGTTGGCCGTGGCGCAGAAAATGCGGCACACCTCCTGGCAGGATTTCACCCCGTTCAACACGTTGATGGGGTAGGCGTTTTTCATGAGGATGAAAAAGCTGTGGCCCGCGCCCACCGCCCTGGCATTGTTCACCGAGGCCTGGATCAATTCGTCGCTGTTGCCCTCCGTGCGTATCAGGCAGTCGCCCGATGCTTCGCAGAACGCCAGACCGAACTCGATTCCCGGGACCGTCCCCACCATCACCTCGTAAAGGTCCTCCACGGTTTTGATGAAGTGGCTGTGTCCAACGATGATGTTGGTTTCCGGCGGCAGATCCAGATCAACCAGTTCGAGATTCATATTCCCTCCATTTGGATGCTTGTCGTAGCGTTACAATCTGAAGACCATGTCCCTGGCCACGCCCACCACCTCGAGGTCCGAGCCCTCCTTCTCCACCATTTTGCGCGCGGCTTCCACCAATTCGTCCATGTCGTTATCCACGCGATCCTGGTTGAGATGGAACAGGCCCAGGGTCCTGACTCCGGCTTCCATGGCCAGCTTCACCACGGAGGTATACACGGAATGCCCCCAACTCCTGGTCAGTTCGTATTCCTTCGGCGTGAACTCGGCGTCGTGTATCAGAAGGTCCGCTCCCCTGCAGAAATCCAGGTAATCCCCGTAGGTGCGGCCCCCGTCATGACGATGGTCCAGTTCGTTGTCGGTCAGGAACACGAAGGTCCCGCCGCCCTCCACGAACTTGTACCCGGCGCCCCTGTTGGGATGGCTGATTGGAATGGGATGGATGGACACCGAATCGATGTCCATCCTCGTGGGGCACACCTTTTCGTAAACCAGTTTCGCCTTCAGTTCCGCATAGGTCACCGGAAAGTTCGGCGGCGCCATGACCCGGCTGATGAGTTTTTCGACATATACCCGGGCAAAGGGGCAACCCTGCATGCGCAGGGTGACGTTGTCATGGTAGAGGGGTTTGAAAAAGGGAAAGCCCATGAGATGGTCCCAGTGGGCGTGGGTGAAGATGAAATCCATGGACTCTGCCTGTTCGGCGATCAGGGCGTTGCCCAGGCGGCGCAGTCCGGTACCGGCGTCCACGACGATTATGGCATTGTTGTCGCTGCGAATCTCGATGCACGTGGTGTCCCCGCCGTAGCGCACATATTCGGAACCGGACACGGGAATGGACCCTCGGGAACCCCAGCACTTGATGAACATGAGCCCGCCTTTCTTCCTTCCAACCCCGTGTTGACCGGATTCCGGCCCGTAGTGATCGTCAGCCGGCGACACAGGACAGGGTGAACCATGTGTTTTCCCATTCCCGCACGGCCACGACGAGAATGCCGGCCCTGTCCAGGCCGGCGCGGATCCTTCCCACCTCGCCACGGAGCAGGCCGGACAGAATGAACCGTTTTTTCCGGGAAAACCCCGGGGACGCCACCAGGTCCTTCATCACGTCGTAGTGTATGTTGGCCACCAGGGTTCCCGCCGGTTCCCGGAGGTAGTCCGGTGCGCTGCCGCGTTCGGCCCGCACCAGGTGCTCCATCCGGTTCAGCGCGATGTTGTTCGTCGTGGTCCGCACGGCCAGTGGGTTCAGGTCCACGGCCAGCACGTGTTCCGCGCCCAGGACCGCCGCGGCAAGGGCCAGGACCCCGGTTCCGGTGCCCAGATCGAGTACCCGGCCCAGGGGCTCCCGGGACGCGAACTCCACCAGCGCCCGCAGGCAGTCCCTGGTCGTGGGGTGCAGGCCCGTTCCGAAGACGACACCCGGATCCAGCCACAAGGTCCTGGCGCCTTCCGGGGCCTCTCCGTCCAGCCAGGGAGGGACCACGTGCACCGGTCCCACCGTGAATGGCCTTACCCCGTCCCCCTGCCACTGCTCATAGGGCATGGAGTAGGAGTCAAGCAACTCCAGTCCGGGATATTCCAGAAGCAGGTTTTCCACCACCCTGTCCGAGGGTTCGGTGAAAAAGAGAAAACTGTGCCCGTCCTCGAGCCAGTTGCCCAGACAGGTCCCGCTCCCGGGTGCTTCCCAGTTCCCGGGCACTTCGCCTTCCAGGTAATATATATACAGATCCCTGTACGGGCATAGGTCGGATTTCACATCAGACGAAACTATTTGTCATCTCCCTTGACCACCGCGCCGCGATTGTCCAGGTACCATTGCATCGGATCCAGCAGGTCGTACCCGGCGTCGCGCAGTTTCTTCTTCAACGGGCCGACGGAGATGCTGAAGACATACGGGAACACGGCCCGCCTGCCCTCCTCCCAGTAGCGGGCCACCAGGATGCTTCCCGTGGACACTCCTTCCGCAGTGATCAGGTCCACGATCCGCTTGAGCTCCCCCTGGCGGTCCGGGGCCAGAATGCACAAAAGCGTTCCGGGCTCGCCCAATCCCAGCACGTTGACGAACGAGGACAGAAGATCGCGCACGGAAACGATGCCCACGAGTTTTTTGTCACCGTCCACCACGGGCAATGCGCCCACCTTGTGCTTCTGGATGAGCAACAATGCGTCCTGGATGGTGTCCGCCGAGGTGATCACGTGCGGATTCGCGGACATGATCGCGTCAGCCCTCAGGGCGCGGAACCTGGCCATCTCCCCGTTGTCCACGGCTTCGCACAACAGCTTTGACGGCATGGCGCTTCGGATGTCCCGGTCCGTCACCATACCCAGGAGGATCCCCTCGCCGTCCACAACGGGAACGTGGCGGATGTCGGCGTCACGCATCAGGCTTTCGACTTCGTGGACCGGCGAGTCCGGACTGGCCGTGACCACGCCGCGGGTCATGTTGCGGCTTATGAACATGGGACCGTCTCCGTTCATTGGCGTCCAGGGCCGAAAAAACGCCCGTCAGGGCCGGTCCGTGGACTTCGATATGGGAACTCCGGGTAAAAAGGCATTGCCCGGATCAGTCGCGAAGCAGCATGTTGAGGTGGTTCGAGCACAATTCCCCTATTTTGGGCAGGCAGTAACCCCCTTCCAGAATACTCACCATTCTGCCCCCGCAGTACATGTCCGCCAGTTCCCTTATCCGTCGGGCAATCCAGGCGAAACCGTGGTCGGTAAGTTCCATGTCCGCCATGTCGTCCTCGGCATGTGCGTCAAAACCCGCCGAGACCAGTACGAAATCCGGCTGAAAAACCTCAAAGGCAGGTACCAGGTCCCGTTCCAGGCAGGACATGTAGTCCCGGTCCTGCCTGCCCGGCAGCATCGGGGTGTTCAGGGTATAGCCCACTCCGGCGCCGGTGCCCGTCTCGAATTCCCGTCCAGATCCTGGAAATGCGAAACTCGGGTGCTGGTGGATCGAGTAGTAGTACACCGTGGGATCGGCTTCAAAAATGTCCTGGGTGCCATTGCCGTGGTGCACGTCGAAATCGACGATGCCGACCCTGGCCACGTTCCACCTGTGTTGCAGATGCCTTGCGGCTATCGCGACATTGTTGAAAAAGCAAAAGCCCATGGCGGTCCCGGGCAACGCATGGTGGCCCGGAGGCCGCACCGCGCAGAAGGCGTTGTCCAGCTTGCCGGACATGACCATGTCCACGGCCTTGAGCACGCCTCCGGCGGCGAGAAGGGCGGCGGAGTAGGTTTTTTTGCAGATGCGGTTGTCAGGGGTGTCGAAAAACGGCTGGCCCCGTTTGCATGCGTCCTCGAAACGCAGGATGTATTCCCTGGTATGAACCAGTTCAAGCTGTTCAGGCCGGGCTTTCGCGGGCTTGATCCGGACCACCGCCTCCAGGAGGCCCGAATCGCGTACCGCCTTGTACACATTGTTCAAACGGCGGGCGCATTCGGGGTGTTCCTCCCCGGTCTCGTGGAGCAGGTATCTCTTGTCGCACAAAAAGCCGGTTCTGCGCATGTACATCGCGGCGCACTCCGGCCCGCGGGCCTGTCTCGCGGGCCCTGAATTCTACCGGACGATCTGGTCGAATATCCCGAAGGCAGCCTTCACGGAGGCTGCATCCGGGGGCAGGTCGATGGTGGGCCGGCCCTCCATGTCATAGTCGGCAAGGCCCTCGTCGTCCGGAATGGTTCCGATAAGGGTCAGACCCTCATCCTCCACGGCCTTTGCCACGGAGTCGGGCACGTTGTCGCCCTTGAGCTGATTGATCACGAGATATGTGTCCCCGACGCCGATGCTGAGGTTCCGGGCCAGCCTGGCGATCCGGCCAGCTGCCTGCAGGCTTCTGCGGGATGGGTCGGACACCAGCAGCAGCACGTCCACATTGCGTGTGGTGAGCCGGCTGATGTGCTCCATGCCCGCCTCGTTGTCCATGACCAGGTAGGCGTAGTTGCCGGTAAGCCGTTCCAGGAAGCGGGCAAGCAGGCTGTTCGCCGCGCAGTAACACCCCGATCCCTCGGGTTGGCCCATGACGATGAGGTCGAACCCCTCGGCTTCGGCCACGGCCTGTTCAAGACGCATCTCGATGAAGGTGTCCTTGGTCATGCCGTCGGGCACCTTGCCCTTTTTCATGTCCTCCCGGGCGTCGCCCAGGGTGTCGTCCACGTCAATCCCCAACACCTCGTTAAAGTTGGCGTTGGAATCGGCATCTACCGCAAGTATTGGAGTTTTTCCTTTTGATACCAGATATTTGATGAGCAAGCCGGCCACCGTGGTCTTGCCGGTGCCGCCCTTGCCCGCCAGTGCTACGGAAAATTGCATCTGCTGTTCCACCTTTCTCCTGTTGGGCCGCGGCGTTTCCCCTGAACGCGCAAACCGTTTGTTTACAGCGGATTATGCCACTTGGGACCACGGAGTCAAGCATCTTTTCGCCCAATCTCCCCAAGTCGTGCAATGACAGCGCCGGGTCATGCGGGGTGTCTGACATCCGTTCCCGCGCGCTGCTTGACAACTCATCTGCCCAGGACTACACTGGAGTTGCTCGTTAGGGGTGTTGCACAACTGAGAGCCCGGCATTCCGGGCAACCCTAAGAACCTGATCGGGTTAGGACCCGCGTAGGGAAACGAGCGGCGCCCTGATTGCGACCGTTTCCCTTTTGGGAAGCGGTTTTTTGGTTTCAGGCCAATCCGCCCGCCCCGTCTTCACGCGAAAGGCCCCTCCCGTCAATCACGGTGGAACGCAGCCCGGGCCGCGCCCCCGCCTTTTGGGCCGGCCGCACGGGCCGGCGGCTCCGCTCAAAGGAGATTCATGATGACCCAACTCGAACAGGCGCGCCTGGGCAGGGTGACCGATGCAATGAGCCGCGTGGCCGACGCCGAAGGCATTTCCGCCGACGACGTCAGGGACAGGGTGGCGTCCGGTGTCGTGGTGATTCCGAAGAACGCACACCGGGATTTTCCGGCCCGCGGCGTGGGCCAGGGATTGTCCACCAAGGTGAACGCCAACATCGGCACTTCCCCCAGCCGGGCCGATCCGGACCTCGAAATGGAAAAACTGGCCGCGGCCCAGGATGCCGGGGCCGACGCGGTCATGGACCTGTCCACCGGCGGGGACCTCACGGCCATCCTGGACGCCGTGCTGGAAAACAGCCGGGTACCCGTAGGCACGGTTCCCGTTTATAACGTGGTGTCCAGGTTCCTGGCCGGAGGCGGGCGCGCCCGGGACATGGCCGCGGACGACCTGTTCAACGAGATCGAGCGCCAGGCCAGGTCCGGCGTGGACTTTGTCACCGTGCATTGCGGAGTGACCCGGTTCGTGGTCGACGCCCTGCGAGACTGCGGCAGGACCATGGGCATGGTGTCGCGAGGCGGCAGCCTCATGGCCGAGTGGATGGCCGAGCACGGCAGGGAGAATCCGCTGTACGAGGAATACGACCGGCTGCTGGAGATCGCGCGGGAGCATGACGTGACCCTTTCCCTGGGTGACGGCCTGCGTCCCGGAGCCATAGCGGACGCGGACGACAGGGCCCAGACGGCTGAACTGTGCGTGCTGGGAGAACTGGCCCGCCGCGCCCGCTCCGCCGGTGTCCAGGCCATGATCGAGGGCCCCGGCCACGTCCCCCTGTCCAGGATAGCGGCCAACGTCCGGTTGCAGAAACGACTGTGCGACGGCGCGCCCTATTACGTGCTGGGTCCGCTGCCCACTGACGTGGCGCCGGGATACGACCACCTTGTCAGCGCCATCGGGGGCGCCATTGCCGCCGCCGCTGGCGTGGACTTTTTGTGCTACGTGACCCCGGCCGAACACCTTACCCTGCCCGTAGCCGACGACGTGCGCGAGGGAGTGATGGCCGCACGGATAGCGGCACACATCGGCGACCTGGAAAAGGGCGTGCGCGGGGCATGGGAGTGGGACCTGGCCATGTCCGAGGCGCGGTCCCGATTCGACTGGGAGGCCATGTTCCGCCTCGCGATCAACCCGGAACTCGCCCAATCGCGCCGGGTGTCCAGCGAGGACGCGGAAAAGGACGTGTGCAGCATGTGCGGGGAAATGTGCGCCATCAAGTCCTATGGCCGCGCCACGGAGGCCATGGACAGGGCGGCGTGTGCAAAGGGCTATGCAAAAGGCCGGAACAGGTAGGACGACGCCACGGGCGTTTGTGGTTGGCGATTCACGTAAATCACCGGAATTGGAAAACGATTGTTCGCTGCCTGCGCGGGCGCGGCGAGCCGCGCCCGATTCGTCGACCCGGTTAGCCCAGCTCGGCCAGTTTGTTCTTGGCGATGTCCACGGCCCGGGACAACGGGTATTCCTCCACCACGCGGAGAAAAAACTCCTTGGCCAGGTCCCGTTCCTCCAGGGACAGATAGGAAAAACCAATCTTCAAAAGCGCGTCAGGCGCCTTGGCCTTGTCAGGGTAGCTGCTGACAACGTCCTGGAACGCGAATATGGCGTTGGAGTAGCGCCCGGTGTCGTAATAGATCTCGCCGATCCAGTAGGCCGCGTTGTCAGCGAGGGCATGGTCCGGATACCGCCTCAGAAACTCCGTGAACAGGGGTTGGGCCTCGTCGTACTCCTTGTTCCTCCGGTACTCGGAAGCGATTTCATACAACTCCTCCGGACTCTGGGCGGACGAGGCTTGCGCCTCCGCCTGGCGGTCCAGGCGCCGGGCCGCCGCCTTGGCCCCCTCCCTGCGCTCCCGGGCCATCTCCGCCTTGCGCACGGATTCCCTGCCCGTCCCTTCCGCCCCCGCCGCTCCACCGCGGGCCAGACGCGCCTCGACCTCAAAGGCAATGTCGTACAGCGCGTCGATCTTCTCCTCCAGCTCATCCAGCCTGGACAGTATCGCGCTGGTCTCAAGGGTCTTTGGGGATTTTTCCGCGGATTCCATGCCGGCGCACCCGGCCATGACGAGAAACAGAACGATGTTGACAAACAATACTGCGCGGACGATGGTCCTGTACCGGTTGGCAGGCATGTCACGTACTCCGGTTCCGGTGTGCATTCGCGATGCATCCAGATGAGGGTTGGTTGTTCCGCTTACAGACCAATCATTGGGGAAGTATAATAAAAATCAACGATTTGCAATAGATAATGAGCGATTGCCACCCTCCCGGCATCCCGGATCACGCCTTTCTGTATATGCTGGGCTGGACATAGGCGAACGGCTGCTCCAGTCCGGCAAGGCTTTCCGAATGGCCTATGAACAGGTATCCGCCGGGAGCCAGACAATGGTGGAACCTTTTCACCAGCCTGGCCTGGGTGTCCTTGTCGAAGTAGATCATGGTGTTGCGGCAGAAGATGGCGTCGAACGGATGCTTGAACTCGAATGACTCCATCAGGTTCAGGTGGCCGAAGGTCACCATTTCGCGCAGGTTCTCCTTCACCTGGTAAAAGCCCTCGCGTTTTCCGTATCCCCTCTTGAAATAGCGGCGCATTACAGTAATCGGCAGAGCGCCCAGCTTGTTCTCCTGGTAGATTCCTTCCCTGGCGCGTTCCAGTATGGCGGTAGAGATATCGGTGGCGAGAATCCGGCAATCCAGTGGAAAAGGCTTGCGAAAATACTCGAGGATGCTGATGGCCATGGAATACGGTTCCTCGCCGCTGGAGCATCCCGCGCTCCACAACCGGAGCTTCACCGGTCTGCGCCTGGAACGTTGATACACGGGGAACACATTGTCATGCAGGAACGTGAAGTGGCTGGGCTCGCGAAAAAAGCTGGTCTTGTTGGTGGTGATGGCGTCCAGCATCTGCACCAGTTCGCGTCCGTCGTCATACTGGATCAGATACCCGTAATACTCTTCGAAGTTCCGGCTCCCGGTGGCGCGGAGCCGCTTTCCCAGACGACTGCGCATGAGTTCCTTCTTCTTTTCATGAAGATGGATCCCGCTTTTGGCGTACACCAGCGCGCTGAGTCTCTGGAAATCCCTGTCCGAAAAGTTGATCGACACCGTCCCCTGCTCCGACTGAATGAACGTACCGTTCCGTTCGCCCCGGCACGGGTGAAGGACCGAATCATTTCCAATGGAAGCCTTGAAGTTCCGTTCACGGCGGGCGAAAAACCGATATCCCCCGGAAGCTCCGGCCGCGTCCCGGCGGAGTGCCCGATCCGGCGCTTTCGCGCCGGCGCATCCCGGTCCGGCGCCAGTCGGCATGGCCCAGTCCCGCCGGCACAAGAACATCAGACGCCCGCGGTCGGTGCGGTACGCACCGACGTTTGTTCCGGAACGGGCCTCCGTGCCGAAAATGATACCATCATACCTGCGGGAGTGCGGGAGATTCAAGATGATTCGTGGATGCGGTTTTTTTGTATTGGCCGACCGCGGTGGGAAGATGGGGGCGGGGATCCGTGTCGGCATCCCCGCCCGCCGGCATATCCATGCTATTCACCCTTGAAATCGGGCTTGCGTTTCTGCATGAAGGCCGTGACCGCCTCGACGAGGTCCTTCGATGGAAGCTGTGCCGCGTTTTTCTGCGCCACGTAGTGCAATCCGGGATACACGCCGTTGTCCCGGGCCTGCAGCATTACGTCCTTGACTCCCTGGACCGTGAGCGGTGCATTTTCCGCGATCTCGGCGGCCAGTTTGCCCGCCTCCTCCATGAGTGCCTCCTTGTCGGGAAGCACCCGGGTCACGAATCCCATGGCAAGCGCTTCGTCGGCTCCGAAATCCCTGCCCGTGAGGGCCAGCTCCCTGGCCCATCCCTGGCCCACGATCGTGGGCAGGCGCTGCAGGGTCCCCAGGTCGGCGATGATGGCGATCTTCGTCTCCCGCACGGAGAACACGGTGTCCTGTGTGCAGATGCGGATGTCGCACGCGGTGAGCATGTCGATGCCGCCGCCTATGCAGTGACTGTGGGCCGCGGCAATGACCGGCTTCGCGCATTGCTCGATGGCGTTGTTACTCTCCTGGAGCCGCAGGACGGTGCGGCGCAGGAACTCGCGCTTGTCCGCGCCCTCCCCCTGCAGGAGCCCCCCGGCCTCCACCAGGTCCAGCCCGGCCGTGAAGCTTTTTCCCTCGGCCGAGATGACCACCACGCGAACCTCCGGATCCACGTCCAGGGCCCGCATGTGGTTTTCCAGCTCCGAGAAGAAGGACATGCCCATGGTGTTGCGTTTGTCCGGCCGGCACATGGTGAGCCATGCCACGTGATCCTTTTTTTCCAGCCTGAAGTTCGGTTCGTTCCCCATATCTCTCTCCCTGGGTTGACGTGTTCCGGTTGGGATGAATCAGCCTGCGAGGCGCGTTTTCACTTCCTCCGCCTGGCGCATGATGTTGTCGAACAGTTCCTTGACCGAAGGGATGTCGTGGGCGAGGCCCACGCCCTGGCCACAGGCCACGATGCCGGCGGACAGGTCCCCCGTGTCGTACATGACCCTGGCGTTGTCGCCCTTGACCACCTCGAAGACCTCGGTAAAGTCCGCGTTGCAGGACTCCAGTTCCGCGCATTTTTTCGCCGGTTCGTTCTCCCAGACGCGGTGGGTCGCGTTGAGGCTGCGCATGATGAGCATGGTGTCCAGTTCCGAGGCGTTGACCAGGGCCTGCTTGAGATTTTCATGGATGGGGCACTCCTTGGTCATGAGAAGCCTGGTTCCCATGATCACGCCCTCGGCGCCCAGGGAGAGGACGGCCATGAGGCCGCGTCCGTCGGAAACGCCGCCGCCGCCGATCACCGGCAGATCCACGGCGTCCACCACCGAGGGCACGAGAACCAGGGTGCCGATGTCCAGCCTGCCCGTGGCGCCGCCGTTTTCATAACCGACCACCGTGACCACGTCGGCGCCCATGCTCTGGACCTTCAACGCGTACCGCACTCCCACGCACTTGTGCATCCAGGTCATTCCCAGGTCCCTGAACTTTTTGCACAGGTCCTCCGGGGCGGAGTGTCCGCTGGTTTCGACAATCTTCACGCCCTTTTCGCCCAGCACGTCCACATAGTCGTTGTTGTCGATGGGACGCATGGATGGAAAGAGGTTGATGTTTACGGCAAAGGGCTTTTTCGTCAGCGACTGGATGCGGTCGATGGCTTCGGCAAACTCCTCACGGCTATGGTAGTTGGCCGAGGCGAGCACCCCCAGGCCGCCGGCCTCGGACATGGCAGCCACGAAATCCGCGTTGGAGATCCAGGCCATGGTGCCGCCGATGATGGGATACTCGATGCCAAACAACTCGGTGATCCTGGTTTTGATCATGAAAACACCTCCAATCGATCGTTTGAGGTTCTGGAACGCATTCTGTCGGCCGGGGACATGCACCTGCCCATCCGGACCGGTTCCCGGTCGAGCATTTGCTCCACGGACGAGTGGGGTCGGCGCCGGTCCCCGGCCACGGGGGCTATTGCTTGAGCAGGCTGATTCCGGCGGCTTCGTACAGCCCGGCCATGTGATGGGTGGGACCATAGCCGCGGCCGAGCGGAAACCCGGCTTGTATGGCGCCGCTCACAAACTCCTTGGCCCCGGCTACCGCGGCGGGAACGTCCCGGCCGCGGGCCAGGAGCGCGGCGACCGCCGAGGCAAAGGTACAACCCGTGCCGTGGGTGTGAGGCGTGTCGTGGCGCGGTCCCGTAAGCTCGACGAAATCGACGCCGTCGTACAAAAGGTCCATGGGCGAGGCATCGAGATGGCCCCCCTTGATCACCACGTGGCCGGGCCCCATGTCGAAGATGGCCCGCGCCGCCTCCCGCATTCCCAAAGGATCGTCCACTTGCCCGCCGGATAGAGCCGCGGCCTCGTGAAGATTCGGGGTCACCACCATCGCCATTGGCAAAAGGAGGCGTATAAGCGCCTCCCGGGCGTCCTCCGCCAGCAGTGGGTCACCGCTTTTGGCCACCATGACCGGGTCCACCACCACCTTGGTCATGCCGTGAGCCGAAAGCCGGTCCGCCACCGCCTCGATGATTCCGGCATTGGAAAGCATGCCGGTTTTCACCGCGTCGGCCCCGATGTCCGAGGCAATGGAATCGATCTGCAGGGCCACGAATTCCGGCGGAAGATCGTGTACTCCCTGGACGCCCACCGTGTTTTGGGCGGTTATCGAAGTGAGCGCGCTGGTACCGTACACGCCAAGGGCGGCAAAGGTCTTCAGGTCCGCCTGGATCCCGGCTCCGCCACCCGAATCCGAGCCCGCGATGGTCATTGCCCGGGTTATGACTTCATTACCCATTCGCCTACTCCGGCTGTTCGCGGGGGGTGAAATGTGTCCAGCCCTTTGTCTCCCTCTCCAGGCGGGGAGCGCCGTCCGGCCCCAGAACGCGGAGGCCGGTATCGGCCTCCATTTTACCAATGACCGTGGCGGCGATGCCCGCCTCCCTGTCCAGGAGGCGGATGACGTCCCGCTCCTTGCCCCGAGGTACGGTGAACAGCAGTTCGTAATCCTCGCCACCGTGTAGAAAAAGGGCCACCGGGTCCTTGCCCAGGACCGAGGCGCCGGCCTTCAACTCCGCAGAAAGCGGGAAGATCCCGGTTTCCAGGACCGCGCCGCATTCCGACTCCTCGCAGATGTGCGCAAGGTCGGCAAGCACACCGTCGCTCACGTCCATGGCGGACGTGACCAGGCCGGACCCGGCAAGCACACGCCCCGCATCCAACCTGGGGGACGGTTCCAGATGGCGGGACACGAGGACCCGGCGTACTTCATTTTCAACTTCGGCTCCGGCTGCGCCCAGAAGGGCCAGGCCGGCGGCGGACTCGCCGGGATTGCCCGTCACCAACAGGACGTCCCCGGTTCGCGCTCCTGAGCGAAGGAGCGATCCCCCCTCCGGGGCCACACCCATGAGAAAGACGTCAATGAATACCCTCTCCGGCGAGCCGGCCATGTTGCCGCCCACTATGGACGCGCCATGCGCAGCGGCCATCTCCACCATTCCACCGCACAACTCCTCCACAAAATCCACGGATGTATCGTCCGGCATCCCCAACGACACGAGAATCCACCTGGGATCGCCGCCCATGGCCGCCACATCGCTCAGATTCACGGCCACGGCCTTTGCTCCGATTTGGCGGGCGGTGGCATTCTCACGCAGAAAATGCACGCCCTCAACCAGAGCGTCGCAGGTGGCCAGGATATCCCTGCCCTCCGGAGCTTTCAGGATGGCGGTATCGTCGCCCGAGCCGCGCACCACTCCCTCGGCGGCCGGTCCCAGCCGACCGCGCAGCAGGTTGATGAGGCCGAATTCACCCAGTTCGGAAACACGCACTTCAAGCACCCGTGGGGGATGTTTGGCGCCGCCGGAAAACGGTGGCAAAAAACAAGGAATTAGCAGAGCCGAAAGGAACTGACAAGGACAAAAGGACGGGAAATCGCACGCAGTCCTACCTGGAAAGGGCTATGAGCCGGTACACCAGCATGCCGGCCAGCCATGCGAGATCCTCTGGTGAAAGCATGTCTCCGGCGCCCTTGTCGAAGAGAATGCCGGCGTCAGGCGGAAACTCCTCGTCTCCGGCGTACATCACCACCTGCAGGGGAACGTACGGGAAAGGCCGGAATTCGAAGCCCACGTCGCCCACGTCAATTGGAGTGCCGTCAAGCTGATGGGCGGACCGCTTCAGCCCGTTGAGGTTGTCGCCGAAAAATCGCTTGAGCGGGTCCAGGGCGCGCTTGGCGAATGTGGGGTGGTAAAACGCGGCGCCCGGAATCTCGCGATAGGCCACCCAGTTGCTGGACGGGGGAGCCTTGTCCGGAGCCTTGAGGTAATGGAGGATCAGGACCTGTTCCTGGATGGGTACGTCGCGATCCTGGTCCTGGTCGTCCTCGAAGGTGAAATCCGGCAAGGCGACGCGGTAGACCCGGTTCAGAAAGGGTACGCGGAGCGAATCATGGCTTGCGAGATCGAACCCGGATTCCCTGGAAAGCTGTTTGGCCGGCGTTTGGGCCAGGTTTTCCACGGCAAGCCTGCGGGCTTCGTTGTAATCGTCAATGCGGGCCACTGGAGGACTCCGTGGATGATAAGGACGAGGGCCCCGACTCATGGGCGGGGGCCCTCGATAATCCTTCGTAAACTACAGCTCCAGCCATGAGTCGGAGTACAGCGTGTTGCCCAGGATGACGTCCACCGTCTTGGCGTAGTCGAGCAGTTCCTTGGACAGGCTGCCCCGATCCACGGCCTCACCGTTCTGCACCTTGGTGACCAGTTCCACGATGTCGGGACGCTTGCCCTTGGCGATATCGATGAGGGTCTGGTCGCGCGGGTCGGCGATGACGGAAACCATGCCGCAGTTGTCCAGCATGATCATGTAGGTCTGGTTCAGGATCGGACGCAGGTGCTCCGGGGGTCCATTGGAAATGTTGGACAGTCCGCAGGTGCTCTTGGCGCCGGGGGCGATCTCCTCCAGCATCATCTGGAAGTTCATCAGGCTGATGAGCTGAGGCTGCTGGATATTCACTGGCGTGACGATGCCGTCCACCCAGATCTTTTCATTGGGGATACCGGCCTCGTTCGCGAAGTAGATCAACTCGACGGCCAGCGCGGCGCGCTCGTTCTCGTCCCTGGGCAGTCCCTCCGGTCCCCACATCAGGGCCACGAAATCGGCATTGTGCTCGACCGCCAGGGGAACCATCTTCTCGTAACGCTCGGGGCGGGCCATGATGGAGTTGATGACCGGGGTCACCTTGCACACCGGCAGAGCCGCGGCAATGGCGTCGATATTGGAGGTATCCAGGTACAGGGGAACGTCGTCCACCACCTCCTGGACCGCTTCGACGACCCAGGGCATCAACTCATGGCCATCCTTCTTCGCGGGCCCGATGTTGATGTCGATGTAGTCCATCCCGGCCTCTTTTTGAAACTGGGCCTCCTCCTGGATGGGACCCTTCTCGCGTTCCTTGAGGGCCTTGCCGATTTTCGTGGAAATGACGTTCAAGCTTTCGCCTACTAATAACATCCTCGCCTCCCTGTGTTGTGTTTCGAGTACGCCCAGCCGGTGAATGAAGGGGACGGGCCGGCACAGCATGAATTCCAGGCCCACATCCCGCTACGGAACGCCGGGCCCGCCCATCAGGCACCGGTTCAGCGCGCTCAATTATTTCGACTTAAGAAACGCCGGTATATGCGCCGCCTCGCGCGGTCCCACCGTGACGGTCCATCCGGGCAGCTCCTCCTCCACGTCGCCGACGATGGCGGCCGCGAAGCCCGGGATGACCAGCTCCTGGTGTTTGACCTTGTCCGCGATGCCGCTTTTTTTCACGAACATGCCGACGTCGTCGCCGGCGAACTTGCCGGCGGCCCAGGCGGTGAGCACGGACAGGCCCTCGGAATCCTTGATCAGGAGCCACGTGGGCACCTTGCTGGCCTCGATCTCACCACTCACGATGAAATAGGTGAGCGCGAAGTTCGTGGTGACCAGGACCCGGGAATTCTCGTCCGGGTTGTTGATTTCGTAAATGCCCTCGGTGACCGTCATGGGCCGCTGCGGGTCGGTAAAGATGTTCAACCGCTCGAGCAGCAGAGGGAACAGGCTCTCGCCCTGAAAGTCGGACAGTACGACGAGGCCGGCGTACTTTGCGATGAGCATGGCCGCGATCATGGTCTCGACGTCCAGGTTGTCCGCCATCTCGCAGGGGAACGTGATGGTGGGGAAGCCCAGGCTGCGGTTCTGCTGCTTGAGGGCGGCCCGGCGTATGTCGATGTTGTCGGCCAGGGACTGCTTGACCTCGCGGGAACCGGGGTCCAGAACCAGGTCCTTGAGACCCATGCCCGTGAGCTTGTCCGAGAGGGGAATCAGGGCGTCGATGCCGTCGGCCTTGACAGCCAGGGCGGCGCCCTTGTCCAGCGCGATTTTACCCATTTCGTCCGCGTTGGCCTCGGTGGCTGCGTACATCAGGGGGCGTTTGGGTCCGCAGGCGTCCACGGCCGCGGCCATGGCGTCCACGTTTTCCGTCATCAGGATGCAGGAGAACTCCGACGTCTCGCTGATGGTCTTGGCGACCTTCACGAAGGCGTCCTTGTCGCCGGCGTCCTTTACGGCCAGCATCTGCGGGCGCAGGTTGAAGCCGACCCGCTCATACTGGAACGCATTGTATTCCTTGAGCTTCTTGGCCAGGTCGTCGTCCGATATGTCGGAGCTGACCACGGCGGCGAGGCCCGTCGGATTGAAAAAGGTTTTCTCGTGGCGGAACAGCACGGTCTCACCACCGCTGGAAAACTCGCGCACTCCGCCGCCCAGCTTCACCGGGCGGATCGGGGGAGCGGAGGCCTCCGCCAGCTTTTCCCTGGCCTCGTCGGAGATGTAGGGGCACTGGTCGAGTTCCGCCTTGCCCGAGGCCAGATTCATGGCAAAGGCAAGGCATGTCGGCACCCCGCACTCCTTGCAGTTCGTCTTGGGCAAGAGTTTGAATATCTGAATTCCGGTTAACGCCATGTTCAACTCCTTTCTCGCAAACCACGAAGCGTCCCGGGGGCAGTGTCGCCGCTCCCGTCCTCATGTGGAATGGAGAACCGGGAGCGGTATTCCCGCCCCCGGTTTCCGTCGGATTGTTGGATAAGCCGCTTCGTGCCCGGCTACAGGATCGAATCCATGGTCAGGGCCGGGTGTCCCACCTTCTCCAGGAAGGCGTAGACCTCGTCCTCTGTGGTTCCCACGGACTCATCGGCGATCTTGTCGTACAGATCGGGCACACCCATTTCCTCGCCGCGCTGGAGGATGCGGTCCTTGATCTCTTCCTTCAGGCTCTTGGGCATCCAGACCATCCGCAGGAGGCCGCCGTCGCCGGCGATGAACTTGCGCTGCGTGATGTTGTACTTGGAGTGGCCCACGAAACCCGAGGACTGGGCGCCGCCGCCCATCTGGCCGGCCAGGGTCGTGAACTTCATTCCACTGGGCGTCTCGCCCAGGTAGTCGCGATGCACGGTCATGACGCCGTTGCACTGGGGCAGAATGGCAGCGATGCACTCGCAGCAGCCGCAGGTGGTCATGGGATCATGCACCAGGGAGTAGAAGTTGTAGTGGGTGATGCTGCCGCGGGACGCCTTGTACACGAAGTCGTTGACGCCCTTCCACTGGCCCAGCACCGGATCCAGGCACTCGCCCTTCTCGATGGGCTGGTTGGGGCCGGTGGGGTTGATCTCATAGGACGCCTTGCAGTCCATCCAGTTGTACGCGCCGCACAGGCCGGTGCGCTCCGGGGAAACCGTGCACACGTGGCTGGGGGCGAAGGACTGGCACAGCGTGCAGGAGTAGAAGATCTCCACGCTTTCGTCCGTCATCTGATCAACGCGCTCGTCGCGGTACTTGTACTCGGAACGCGCCCTCTCGGTCAGCTTGTCCACGTCTTCCTTCTTCGTGTACAGGGTGACCTGGACCTTGTCGATGATCTTGGTGAAGTCCTGATGGAACTTGCCGTGGAGCACCTTGCCGATGTGCTCCAGGGAGAAACCCTTCTCGATGGCCTGCTTGGCCACGCGAACCCAGGCGATGTCGCGCTGTCCGATGTGCATGACGCCCTGGATGTAGTTCACCAGGTGGTGGATCTGGCGCTCGATGATGGGCTCGAAGTCCGGCTGGAACTCGCGGCCGGCCACCTGGACATAGATGCCCAGCGGATTGGCCGAGCCAACCTTCATGTCCTTCATGTCCGGGCCGACGATCTCGATCTTGCCGTCCTCGATGTCATTCATCTCGGCCATCTTCACCAGCTCGGTGCACTGCTCCTTGGCGCCGAACTGGCAGTGGAGGTCGTCCTTGCGGACGCGCTCGCCCTCGAAGGCCGGACCGTAAGCCAGCGGGATGTCGATCTCGGTAACCGTGACCTTGAGGCCGCGGATCTCGATGGACTTCTGCACGATTTCGTCGTGGCCCACGTTGGATACCACGTGTTCGTAAGTGCAGATACCGGTGGGCAGGATCTCCGGGATGTCCGTGTCCGCGATGGTGGGGAAGCCCCAGTTCACGCAGCCGGCAGCCGCGGCGGCCCACTCGGCGTTGACCTCGCCCAGCGCGTTGACGAACGCGAAGACGCGGTTCTTGTTGTACATGAGGATCTTCTTGTAGTCGCCGGGCTGCACGCCGCCGAAAGCCATGGCGGCGCGGTTGGCGAATCCCAGGGCGAAGACGGCGCTGGAGATGTCCGGGCCAAAGGGCACGATACGGGTGTTCCAGCCGATCTGTACGCCGGCCTCGATGAGCTGCTCGGCAACGGTGGTGCCGAACTGGTTGGCGGCCAGGAAGATGTACAGGTTCTTCCTCTGGTAGTCCTCGACGATCATCTTGGCGGTTTCCGGGTCCGGGGCCGCGCCCACGATGGCGGCGAAGCCGGGAGCGGAGCCGTCGACGAACTCGACGCCGCGCTTACGCATGATGGTGTCGTCCGCAGCGCCCAGCCAGATCTTGTCGCTGTCCGGGTCAACTTCCTCGCCCAGCTGATAGAAGTCGGGGTCGTTGACGTAACGCAGGCCTTCCTGGATCTCGAAGCCGAACAGACCGGCCATGCCGGCGTCCAGCAGGGGACCGAGGTACGGCAGGTGGGTGACCCGCTTCACGTGGGCGGGCAGCAGCTTCTCGGCGATTTCGAGAGGCTTTTGCATGTCCTCGAGGGTTTCCACCTTGAGTCCGAGAATGGAGTAGATCACCGGCAGGTAGTACGCCGTGTTCGGAAATTCCACCTTCGTGCTCGCATCCTTGGACTGCAGGGTGCGTTTCAACTCACCCTTGGCCTTGGACACTATATTGTACGCGCCCTGAATAGCGGCAAAAGCAACAAGCTTAGACATAATTCTTCCTCCTTCGTTGAGGATTTCTCAATTGAGTTTATCCGTTCGAACGCCCTTTTAGGCGACGTCCAGCTTCTGCCGGTCGGCCATGTCCATGAGCACGCGCTCGCGGGCCTTGTCGATACCCAGAGCCTTGCGCTTCTTGTCGATGTGGGCGATCATCTTGGCGGCATGCTTGTAGGGATCGACCTCCAGGTCCCACATTCCGCCGTAGATCTTCTCCATGTCCTTGTACAGGTGGTCCTTGAACACGGGTGCGCCTTCCACCGGCAGGGTCACGCCAAAGACGGTATACACGCCGGACGCCACGAAATAATGGCCGATGCTGATGGCCTTCTCGGACATCCATTCCGGAGCGGAACCCGCGGCCGGAACCTCGCTGAGGTCCTTGCCCAGGCCGCCGGCCTTGACCACCTCGGTGGCGGCCAGCAGGATGCGGCTGTTGTCCACGCAGGAACCCAGGTGCAGGACCGGCGGGATGCCCACGGTCTCGCAGACCTCGGCCAGTCCGGGGCCGCAGTAGACCTGCGCGGTCTCGGGGGTCAGCAGGCCCTCCATGCCGCAGGCGATGGCGTTGCAGCCCGTCGTGAGCACGATCACGTCATTCTTGATCAGCTCCTTGACGATGGTGATGTGCGCCTCGTTGTGCCTGGTCCGCACGTTGTTGCAGCCCACCACGCCGCCGATGCCGCGGATGCGTCCGTTGATGATGTTGTCGTTCAGGGTGAAGTAGCTGCCGCGGAAGGTTCCGCCCAGGTGGTACTCCACGGATTCCACGCCGAATCCCGCGATGACGGGCTTCTTGTGCTGCGGGATCGAAACCTTGTCGGGCTCGCGGTTGGCGAAGTTGTCGATCGCCATCTTGACGATCTTCCTGGCGTCTTCGAGGGCGTGATGTTCGTCGAACTCGATGTGGATGACGTTGTCCTGCTCCATCTTGGCGATGGGATGGGTGGTGATGAGCTTGGTGTGGAAGCACTTGGCCACGTTGGCCAGGGCCTGCCACACGCACTGGATGTCCACCACCATGGCGTCGCACGCGCCGGTGATGATGGCCAGCTCCTGCTGCAGGTAGGTTCCGGCAAGGGGAACGCCGTGACGCTGCAGGATCTCGTTCGCGGTGCAGCAGATGCCGCCCATCTGGATGCCCTTGGCGCCCTTTTCCCTGGCGTAGTCCAGCATCTCCTGGCTCTGGGCCACCTGCACGATGACCTCGGACAGGACCGGCTCATGGCCGTGGATGATGATGTTGACGTGGTCTTCCTTCATGATGCCGAGGTTCGCCTCGGATTGCAGCGGATACGGGGTGCCGAACAGGATGTCCTGCAGGTCGGTGGCCAGCATGGAGCCGCCCCAGCCGTCGGCCAGGGCGCAGCGGGTGCCCTGCTTCATCAGGTTGCGGTAGTCCTGGTCCACGCCCACGTGGGTGCGGTGCATGATCTCGACGATCTCGCGGTCGATGTTCCGCGGAAGCACGCCGTTTTTCTTCCAGGTTTCGTAGCGCGGCTCGGGGGCCCGCTTGAGGTACAGCAGTTCGCCCTCGGCCTTGCCCCATTCGCCAAGAGCCACTTCAGCGACTTCCAGGGCGACCTCGTCAAGGTCCCTGTCCCGGGTCTCGCCGTCCACCTCGACGGTGGTGGCTACACCCAGGTGCGGCGCAACGTCCAGCAGCTTCTGGGTATCCTTGATCTGGTAGGCGTCCGACTCCTTGCGGGCCGCGGACATGAACACCTCGGCCACGCACCGTCCGTGGTCGGAGTGCGCGGCGGCGCCGCCGGCTATCATCCGGATGAAGTTGCGGGCCGCGATGGTGTTGGCGGTGGCTCCGCAGATGCCTTTCCTGTCGTCGTTGTCAAGATCCACGCTCTTGGTGAGCGGCAGGCGGCAGGGACCCATCGCGCAGTTCTTGCAGCATATGCCCTGGGTGCCGATGTTGCAGGGCTTCAGCTTCTCGGCGCGATCAAATGCGGTTTCCACGCCAAGCTCCTGGGCGCGCGCGATCATTTCCTGCGTGGCCTTGTCAATGGAAGCCTGGATCGGATCCGCGACCTTTTCCTTTTTTTCCTTTTTCACTTCTTCGGCCATACTGAGGTTCCTCCTCATGTTGATTTATGTAAAAAGTTCTGACCGGGGAGGCTCCCGCGTCGTGATTCCTTTTACAGGTGGCGGCCTATGAGGGCCAGCCGGACCTGTGGTTGCGCACGATCTGCGCTGCCAGCTTGTCGATGTCGCTGAGCTGCTCCTTGGCGGGCGTCATGGGCACCGTCCCGGCGTGCTCCGTGGCGCGCTCGGCGGAGCGTTTTTCGGCCTCTTCACGGCGCTTGGCGCGCAGGGCCTCTTCCTCTGCCTCGCGCTTGTCGGCCTCGGCCTTTGCCTTTGCCTTTTCCTCTGCCTTCTTCTTGGCCTCGGCCTCTTCCTTGGCCTTTTTCTCGGCCTCGGCCTTCGCCTTGGCCTCTTCTTCCGCCTTCACCTTGGCCTCCGCCTCGGCCTTCGCCCTGGCTTCGGCTTCAGCCTTTTCCCTGGCGGCGGCTTCCTCGGCGCTCTCCTTGGGGGCTTCCTTGGCCGGCGCGGCCGCTTCCGGCTTGGGAGCGGGAGCAGCCTCGGCCTTCGGAGCTGGCTTGGCTTCGGCCTTGGGTTCGGGTTTGGCTTCCGCCTTCGGGGCGGGTTTGGCTGCCGGCTTGGCCGCTGCCTTCTTCTCTTCCACCGTCAGATCCGGCTCGGGAGCCAGGGCCGCGTAGTCGATGTCGGATTCGGGCAGTTTCTTGTCGATGGCCGCCACGTCCCTGGCGGAACCGCCGTTCAGGGCCAGATCCACGAAGGCCTTGAGCAGGCGGGCGCTCTCAGGATGGCGGACGATCAGCAGGTCGGAGCCGGCCAGCAGATAGGCGGTTCCGCCCACGACCTCCATCAGGATGCCGCGACGCTCGGGGTCGCCCAGCACCTGATCCTCTTCCAGGGGCTGCTTGGCTTCCTTGGACTTCCAGATCTCGTTGCCCAGGTTGTTGATGAGCGGGTTCTGGAGCTTCTCGTCGCCCTGGCTCAGGGCCGCGGCCTCGAGGCGCTCCATGACCGAATAGGAGTACTCCAGGCCGTATCCCAACCCGCCCGTGGTGGGATCCACCAGGATGCGGTCCAGGGGAAGGCCCAGGTTCTCCAGCAGAATGTTGCACTGCTTGGCCAGGTTGACGTCGATGGGGGAGGAGCCGATCACGGTCTGGCCAAAACCCATGGCCGCGGCGCCGATGCCCTTGTGGTTCGTGTCCTCCACCGGGCCGATGGCCAGGTTCATGCCGTCGCAAAGCTCGGCCACCCGCTTCAGGACCTCCTCGTCCTTCTGCACGTTGGCCACGCCCCAGACGATCAGCGGTACGTCGATTCCCTCGGCCACCTTCTTGACCAGCTGCGCGGCCTCCTCGGCGGGCGTGTCCTTGCCGTTGGGGTCGATGCTCTTGAGCTGCAGGGCGATGACCTCGGCGCCATACTCGTCAACGCACTTCTTGGCCCAGGCCACCGGGTCGCCAAGCACGTCCTTGAACGGCGCAACCGCGGATTCCGGCCAGTCTTCCGGTTCCATATCCCATATTTCCATGGCGATCTTCGGCTTGTTGGGCATGTCGCCTTCCTGGGTATAGAACGGGAAGGTCGTCTCCCCGCCGACCGTGACGGCGGCATTGCCCTTGCCGATGGTTACCGGCCGTATTTTTCCTGAGTAAGACTCCTTGTACGCTTCAAATGCCATGGCATCCTCCTTGAATGCGGTTACAGGTTAGCCCGTGTTGTCGACGTAGATACCGCGTCTATTTCGATTTCGCCCTTGCCCGGGGCGATGTTGTGGTTTCCCGGCTGTGAGCGCCTGCCCGAATGAACACGGAAAATCCATCTGTCCGCGCGGGATGGCAAATGGATTCCTCTATTGATTCCCTGAAAGACCTCTCATCTTTCGAGCCCGCCATGATCCGCCGTCCACCCAGTGGCGGCACCGTTCTTCCACGGCCCGTGGCAAACGGGACTGCTTTTTCCAAACCGCATCCGCTATACCAGTTTTGGCGGCCATGTCAATGAAAAATGGCCCTTTACCGGGCTGTGCGTCCGGTTTTTACCCCTTGTCATGTCCCCTTTTTACGCGCATGCCCAAAGGACGCGTATATTAACCATAACCAAAAAAGTTTTTCAAACCTTAAAATCGGGATGCTTGGGCCCCGGACCTGTTTTCCCCCCTTATTTGTGCGCTTTTTCAAAAACTTACTGTAAACACATCGTTTTACGATTCTTTGCCGATCATGGAAAAAACATTGGACCAGGGCATGAACAAAACGGATGGCGGGGCAATCTGCCCCGAATTCAGGCAGGGGATAGCCTGGCGGAGACGGACGGGAAAATGAGGGTCCATTCAGTCACGGTCCGGAGCGGGACGACCGGTTCAGGGGGCTTTCAACATCTCGCGGATTCGAGCCATCTGCTCCGGCGTCCAGATGTCCCCGCCCGCGGCTTCCGCGTCCATGGGAGATGCGGGGTTGTAATCCAGGATATCGAGAGGACCGAAACGCCTCACCCGGTCCGCCAGCCGGAGCAGGTCTTCCACGGACAACAGCGCGGGCACGGCGACGGTGGTCATGGAAAACTCCACTCCCGTAACGAGCAGGACGTCCAGGGATTCCTCCACGAGCTCCGGCGGTACGAATACGCCGGCGCATCGTTCGTAGGCATCCTCGTCCAGCGGGGCCTTCACGCTCACGACCACATGGTCGACCCATCCCTTTTCCGCCAGCAGGCGCAGCATGTCCGGCTGGGTGCCGTTGGTCTCCAGCACCACGAAATGCCCCGCCTCCTTCAGACCGCGCAGCAGGACGGGAAGCGTGCGGTGCATGGAGGGTTCGCCGCCTGTGACGACGACGGTGCCCGGCGTTGACAGTTCCTCCAGCACCTGATCCGTGGTGTGCGGCGGCAGCGTGTGCGGCGCCAACACCAGGGCGCCGACATTGCAGTACGGACACCGCATGTTGCAGTAGGCGATTTCAATCACCGCGGCGGAATTGCCGCCCCACCTGCCGTCCACATGGGGATGCACGCCGCGCACGGGCGGTTCGCGAAGGATGTCGCTCATTGGCCCAGCTTTTTGCCCAGCAGTTCATTCACCATTTTGGGGTTGGCCTTGCCCCTGGTCTTCTTCATGACCTGACCAACGAAAAACCCCATGAGCTTCTTCCTGCCGCCGCGATAGGCCTCGATCTCGTCCGGGTTTTCCGCAAGGACCTCGTCCACCACCTGTTCCAGTTCGCCGGTGTCCGAAACCTGGACCAGCCCTTCCCTTTCCACGATGGTTTGAGGGTCGTCGCCGGTGTCCACCATCCTGTCGAAGACGGTCTTGGCGATCCTGCCGCTGATGGTGCCCTTGTCCAGGAGGTCCAGCAGAGCGGCCAGCTTCTCCGGCGGCACCGGCGAATCGGCGGCGGTGATGTTCCTGGTGTTCAACAGGGCCAGAAGTTCGCTGGAAATCCAGTTGAAGGCGATCTTGGGCTTGCCGGTGATTTCCACGGTCTTTTCGACGTACGCGGCCAGTTCGTGGCTGGACACCAGGACTGCGGCGTCCTGGGGCGCCAGGGCCAGTTCCTTCATGTACCGGCGTTTCTTCTCCGCCGGCAGTTCAGGCAGGCTGTGGCGCACCTCGTCGATCCAGTCATCGTCAACAACCAGGGGCAACAGGTCCGGATCCGGGAAGTAGCGGTAGTCATGGGCCTCCTCCTTGCCCCGCATGGAGGTGGTCCGGCCCGCGTCCGCGTCCCAGAGTCTCGTCTCCTGTACGACCGCGCCCCCGTCCTCCAGGATGTCCACCTGCCGGCGGATTTCATAGGCCAGCGCGCGCTCCACGCCGCGGAACGAGTTCATGTTCTTGACCTCGGCGCGTGTGCCGAACTCTGGATGGCCCTTGGGGCGGACCGACACGTTGGCGTCGCAGCGAAAGCTCCCCTCCTCCATGTTGCCGTCGCAGATGTCCAGGTACCGGAGGATGGAGCGCATCATGCGCAGGTACGCGCCGGCTTCCTCGGGGGTGCGGATGTCGGGTTCGGACACGATTTCGATGAGCGGTACGCCCGTGCGGTTCAGGTCCACCCTGGAGACCGGCCTGCGGGGGTCGTGGATCAACTTGCCCGCGTCCTCCTCCATGTGGATCCGTGTTATGCCGATGCGCCGGGTTTCGTCGTTCACCTCGACTTCCAGCCAGCCGTGTTCCGCTATGGGCAACTCGTACTGGGAAATCTGGTACCCCTTGGGAAGGTCCGGGTAGAAGTAGTTCTTCCTGGCAAAGCGGCTCTCCCTGCGAATCTCGCAATTCGTGGCCAGGGCCATGCGCAGGCTGTACTCCACCACCTTTTTGTTGAGCACGGGCAGCACGCCCGGCATGCCCAGGCACACCGGACACACATGGTGGTTGGGTTCCGCTCCAAAACTGGTGGAACAGCCGCAGAAAATCTTGGAGTTTGTCTTCAGCTGGGCATGGGTCTCGAGGCCGATGACCGCTTCATATTGCATGATCCGCTCCCGGACTGGTTCTGGTTCGTCACTTGCCGCCCCTGTGCGCGGTGACTTTACACCCGGTGCGGCGGCACAGCCAACAGGTCTGGCCCTGATTTGTAGTGGAACATGCACACAAGTCAAGCCCTTTTGCTTTGACAAATCCCCATGTACCCCGGTAATACCCACGGGAATATTGCCCGCCGCGCCGCGAAACGGCCCGGGAGAGGTCGATGGAACCAGGGACACAATAGCCGGGAACCGAATGAGATGGATTACTTTCTGTGCGTGATCGGCATGGTGATGATCATAGAGGGCGCGCCTCATTTCCTTGTGCCGCACAAGATGAAGGAGATGATGGCCGAGCTGATCCAACTGCCGGACGGCACGCTCCGTGGCGTCGGAGTCGCCCTGATGGCGCTGGGCCTGCTGCTGGTGTACCTGGGGCGGACGTGAGCAGGGACGACCTGTACAGCCCCGGGGGCTATGCATACGAGTTGCCCGGGGAGTTGATCGCCCAGTCCCCGGCGGCACAGCGGGACAGGTCCCGCCTGCTGGTTCTGCCCCGGCATGAGGGTCCGGCGGAGCACCGGAGGTTCTCGGAACTGCCGGAGTACCTGTCTCCCGGTGACCTCCTGGTGGTGAACAACACCAGAGTGGTGCCGGCGCGGCTTTACGGGACCAAGGAAACCGGCGGAAGGGTGGAAGCCCTGATCATCGATTACGCGGCGGGAGCCCGTGCCGAGGCGGAAACCGGACTGTTCACGGCCGAATGCCTGGTCCGCGCGTCCAAGCGTCCCCGGCAAGGATCATACCTTCTGTTCGACGGGGGGTTGCGGGCCGGGGTGAAAGAGGTCCGGGACCGCGTGTGCCTGCTGGCCTTCGAGTCCGGCGGCGCCATGCAGAGGCATCTCCAAACCCATGGCCGGGCGCCCCTGCCCCCGTACATCCAAAGGGACAATCCCCTCCCGGGGGATGACCGGGAGGACTACCAGTGCGTGTACGCGGAGCGTGACGGCGCGGTGGCCGCGCCCACGGCAGGCCTGCACTTCACCCCGGAACTGTTGGCCCGTCTCGACGAAAAAGGAGTGCGGCGAGCCGACGTTACCCTGCACGTCGGCTACGGCACGTTCATGCCCGTGCAGGTAGACGACGTGCGAAAACACTCCATGCACGGCGAATGGGTGGAGGTGGGCGAAGACACCGCCCGGGAGGTCCGCCTGGCAAAACATGAGGGCCGCCGGGTCGTGGCGGTGGGCACCACCACGGTTCGCAGTCTGGAATGGGCGGCCCGGGAAACAGGGGAGGTCCGGGCCGTAAGCGGTGATTGCTCCCTGTTCATCTATTCCGGTTTCCGATTCAACGCCGTGGACGCCATGGTCACGAACTTCCATCTGCCCGGATCCACCCTGCTCATGCTGGTTTCCGCGTTCGCGGGAAGGGACCGGGTGCTTGCGGCCTACCAGGAAGCCGTGGCCCTGCGCTACCGGTTTTTCAGTTACGGCGACGCCATGCTGCTGTTCTGACTCTTTCCTGAATCCGTGACGAAAATATTGAAACAACTTTCAAGAACCCCATAATTCGGGCTTTTTTGCGTGTTCTTGAACAAATCTTCGTTTCACCCTCCGGGGCGGCCTCATGCGGCGTGTCTGCGGCGTCAGAGCCCGGTCGGCGTACTTCAGTACAGCCGGCAGGTCTCTTCCTTGCATCCGCACCACCTGAGACCGCTAACGGATTCAGGTTTTCGTTCCCGGGTTTTTCCCTACCGGAAAGGTATTGTGTGGCGTTTTTGGATGGTGTATGGTACATATGTTTTTACATCTGTAAAAGGTCCGCCCGCCGGAAATCACCGGCAACGATCCGGTGCCCCGCCCGGCAAACCAACCCATCGGCACGAGGAGAACATGAACAAGGTATCTCTACAAAAATGCGAAGAGTACGACCGCGAAAAGCTGGCTGACACCATCACCCAGGGCCTCAGGGACATCGGTTTCGACCCCGCCACCCTCTCCGGCAGGAACGTGGTGTTGAAACCCAATATCCTCATGCCCTCTCCCGCGG
This sequence comes from Desulfatibacillaceae bacterium, assembly GCA_046542385.1. Lineage (GTDB taxonomy): Bacteria > Desulfobacterota > Desulfobacteria > Desulfobacterales > Desulfatibacillaceae > JBKHBM01. The sequence goes on from JBKHBM010000015.1 coordinate 31,333, forward strand.
AGAAGGCCGTGACCACCCATCCCGAGTTCTTTGCCGCCGCGTGCAGGGTGGTCACGGAAAACGGAGGCAATGCAACGGTGGTGGAATCGCCTGCGATGGCCTCCTTGGACAAGGCCATGCGCAAGATCGGCTTTGCGGAAATCGCTGAACAATACGGCGTGGCCGTGGCGGATCCCGAGGACGCCGAGGTGCTTTTCTGCGAGGATGCGGTGACCTACAAGCGCTTTGAGATATCCCGCGCCTTTCACGAGGCGGACATCATCATCAACCTGCCCAAGTTCAAGACCCACGGCATTACCTACATGACCGGGGCCGTGAAGAACCTGTTCGGCTCCATTGCCGGTCTCAACAAGTCCCGTTGGCACATGAAGGTGCCCGATCCCGGGGAATTCGCGGAGATGCTGCTGGACCTCAACGTGGCCTTCGTCCACGGATTCGACCCGAAAAAGACCATGCTGCACGTCATGGACGCTGTGGTGGGCCAGGAGGGGGAAGGCCCCGGCCCGGCGGGCAAGCCCAAACACATCGGCGCCGTTATCGTAGGACAGAGTCCCGTGGCCGTTGACTGCGTGGCCACCCGCGTCAGCGGCCTGTCCGTGAAAAAGGTACACACCATCAACGCAGGTTATGAGAGAGACCTCGGCGTGTCCTCGGAAAAGGACATCGAGATCGTCGGGGAACGAATCGAGGACATGGTGGTGTCGGGATACCAGGCCACGAGGAACTCCATCTTCTCGAACATGATGCGGGGTCCGCTGACCTCCAGGACCCTTCGCAACTGGATGACGGAAAAACCGTTTCCGCAAAAGGACCTCTGTACACTGTGCTATCAGTGCATGAAAATCTGCCCGGCAAAGGCCATAAGCAAAGCGGAAAAAGGGGCGCAGGTACCCGCCTACGACTACGACAAGTGCATCCGGTGCTACTGTTGCGCGGAGATTTGCCCGGAGGCCGCCATCAGGCTCAAGAAGGGGTGGCTGCAGAAACTGGCCAGCTGAAAACGACCGGAGAATGCCATGCGCCGAATGCAGTTGATGGAACTGGAAGATTACCCCTGGTGCCCCGGATTCGTTCGTGACGGAATCACGGACCTGTTGCGGTTCTGCTGGCTGAACGTGCTGCCCAGGGGCGGGATCGCCAAAAGCCTGAACCGGGCCCTGGCACGCACGGGTTCGGACCGCGTGGTGGACCTTTGCTCCGGCGGAGGCGGGCCGTGGATCAAGCTGGTGAAAAGGCTCGAGAGCGGGAACGGCCGCGACGTGCAGGTGCTTCTCACTGACCTGTATCCCAACAAGGAGGCGTTTTCCTGGGTGGAAAAGCTGTCGGGCGGCAGGGTCACGGGGCATCGTGAGTCCGTGGACGCCACCAACGTACCAGGGGAACTGTCCGGCTTTCGCACCATGTTCGGCGCGTTCCACCATTTTCCCGAGGAACTGGGCAAGGCCATCATCGCGGACGCGGTGCGCAGCCGCCAGGGCATCGCCATATTCGAGGGGATGGTCCGCACGCCACTGAACCTGGCCAAGTGCCTGGGCATCCCGGTGGGAGTGTGGGCCGTCACGCCCGCCATCCGGCCGTTTAGCCTGAGCCGGATGTTCTGGACCTATGCCGCCCCGGCCATTCCCGTGGCCACCCTGTTCGACGGGTCGGTCTCCTGCCTCCGTATGTACTCGGCGGACGAACTGCTGGAAATGGCGCGTGAGGTGGACGACGGCGCTTACGAGTGGGAAACGGGCGGGGACAACCCGATATGGGCCCCCGTGCCCGTGACGTGGCTTATCGGATGGCCGAAAAAGGCCGGAGGACAGTAAAGGGGGGGCGATGCCGGGAAGGTCAGTCCCGTTTCCGATACCGATTGCCCAAAAATCCACCGGCAACCACCGCGCCGCACAGGAGTACGAACCAGTGGGGGAACAGTGTGGCGACGGTCCTGTCCGGGGGCGGCACCACCAGGGAGTCGCGCAGTACGGTGGCTTCGTCGATCCCGGTCGAACGCCTCATCCGGCCCCACTTGTCCACGGTGGCGACGACTCCGTAACCCGTGGCGCGAATGCCGGGCACCCCGTGCTCCGCGCATCGCAGGGTCAACAACGCAAGCTGCTGCCCGGACTCGGAACTGTCGCCGAACCACGCGTCGTTGGACAGGTTGACCAGAAGCCGCATTCCTCTTGTCGCCATTCGGGACACGTGGAACGAAATGCCGATTTCAAAGCAGACGGCCACCCCGACCGGAATCGGGGCTTGCCCGGACCCGGGCACGCCCAGGGGGAGTAGCACGGAGGATTCGCCCGCGCTGTAGGGCGCGTTGAACCTGCCCGTGGAAGCGCGCAAACCGAACACGGATTTTTCCGCGAACGGCAACAGGTGGTTCTTGTCGTACCTGGCCACCACACGGCCGTCGGGCGAGCACAGATAGGCGGAATTGAAAAAACGCCGGCCCTCCCCGGCACCCGTGTAGAACGGCGCGCCGAACAAGAGCCATGCACTGTTTTCCCGGCAGACATTTTCCACCACCGCCCGGGCCGCGTCGTTGGATTCGTAGGCATGAGTCAACGCGGTTTCCGGCCACACGATGAGCCGGGCCGGCCCGCCTCCGTTTTCGAAGGCGGCCAGGGACAGGGCCTCGTATTCGGCCAGATTGGCTGCCCTGGTGTCCTCCCGCCAGCGTTGCTCCTGTTCGATACGCGGATGAACAATGGCCACGTCCAGTTCCGTTCCCTGCACAGTCCCCTGCAACCTGGACACGCCTGTCGCGTAGGACGCGAACCCCATGACGACCAGCACAAGGGCGAACAAGCCGGCCCGCCCCCATCTCCGGGAAAACGCTTCTCCCGCCGCAAGCCATGCAAGCACGGCTCCAAACAACAGGCCGAATACGAGCCCGTCCGCGCCCAGCAGGGCCGCCCAGGAAAGCGCGGTGGCGTGGGAGTGGAACACGGAGCCCATGTGGCCCCAGCCCTGTTCCAGCGAGAGCACGACGCGCACGAAGTGGGCGAGCGTGAACCAGGCGGCCACGAACAGGGCCAGAGCCAACGCCCTCGCGCCCGGCGGCGAACCGGCAAGCTCTCGCACCGGTTTGTGGGCCAGCCAGGAAAAAACGGCGTGGGCCAGGGACGGGACGATTCCGGCCGCGACTATCCAGAAGGCGGCGGAAACCGGCCATCCCAGGCCGTAATGTTCCAGCATGGCGGTGAACAGGAACGAGGACACGGAAAGGCTGAGCACGGTGTGGAACAGCAGGCCGGCGAAAAACGGCCTGCCGACCCTGGCAAGGCAGGCGAAGAACAGCGCCCATCCCGCAAGCGCCGCCACGGTGGAGGACACGGGGGCGAACCCGGCGCGGAGGATCAGTGCGGCGGCCACGAGGCCCAGCCACGGCAAAATTTTTCCGGGCGTCGAGGAACTGCTGTCCGTGTCGGTTTTCGTGCTGTCAGGGGCTTGATTTCTCCCGTTCATGTCGTGTACAATGCCTCAATCGTCGAAATGTTCAAGAAAAAGGACCCTTCCCCGGGTCCCGATACCCCGCGAGAAGTCTGGCATGCTTACCGGCAACGGCCGCATTCTTAAAGTGAAGGCCGGATACAACCCCAATTCCAGCTCCATCGGCACCAATCTCACGCCCCTGCTCATCCTGGACAGCATGGCGGCGCTGGCCGTGCCCATAGCCTCGTTCTACGTGGCCCGCTGGCTGCGCAAGAAGCGGGAAGGCTCCGAGGCTGTGGTGCCGGAGGACGCGGAATAGCGGCCTGGTCGGGCTGTTTGTGCCGGGCGCGTCCAAGCCGCGTCGCAACATTCTGAAAACAAGCCAGCCCGCAACGATTTTCAAAGCGGAGCGTCAACCCTCAGCAGCGGCCCCGCTGCACGAACGGGCATCCCGGGTCCGGCGCGTTCATGCTCCCGGTGACGAACGCCGCGCACAAGCTCAGGGCAAGCGCCAGAAGAACGTGGGGCATACGTTGCATGGTCGCTCCCGGGGAGGGAAATTGTTGCGATTTAACAATATGTTATGTTCATATAATTCATATCAGAGACCACACCGACGGCACAAGAAAAAAGAGGAAGGACCGTAGGGCCCTTCCTCAGGTCGCAATCGGTCAGGGGTGGGTTTTTCAGGTCATACCAGTTTCGTTCAGGACTAATCATGCACCCTTGATTCAGGTCCATAGACTGGTACTTTTTGGTACCGGAGTATGAGGTAATACCAGCCTGGGCCCCTTTTGTGTCCACTCGATGAAGAAACAGTCCCTTTTCCAAACAAAATTCAAATATTGCGCCTTCTTTGAACCTGGTATGCGTTTGGATGCGTTGGGCAAACACCCGGAATTCATGCCATGCACCGCACTCTTCCGGGCATGAAAACAGGGAAAGCCGCCATGCCCCCATGGTTTGACCATTCATGCCCCGCTGACGGGCCTTGATTGTTGTGGGTTGGCCGGCGTTCTGGTATGCCTTCAGGAAGGCAGCCCGGCGGGAATTCCGCATCATACGCCCACGCGGCGGCCGGATATTCCCGGACAGGAAATTGGGAGAAAATGGAAACAGCGGCCTGGAAACAATCGAGGATGAACACCTGCGGCCCGGCGTGCCTGATGGTGGCGCTGCACGAGATGGGAAGGCCCGGCCTGTCCCGGGACCGGGAGCTCAAAATCTGGAAACACGTGCGCCACTTCTTCCTGCTGGGCAGCACGCCGGCCTACGTGGCGGAGTACGCCAAAAGCCGGGGACTTGCCACCGCCTTGTACATCGATGAACCCACCGCCGGGCGCATCGGCGGGAACAGGCGTTCCTTTTTCCACACCCTGCACAGGCACCTCAAGCGCACGTACCGCATGACCGCCCGCAAGGCCCGGGACAACGGCCTTGCCGTGCGGAGCATGAACGCGTTCGGCGACCTTGCCGGCATCCTGTCCGCGGATTCGGCGCTGGCGGCCATATGCCTCGTATACGACGAGTACGGATACCTGCACTTCGTATTAGCCAGGAGGCGTGGCGAAACATTCGTCGTCATGGACCCGGCGGACGGGTCCAACACCGGGTACGAGCCAGGGAAGTTCCTGGAACAGTACGGAAACGTGTTCGCCGGATACGTGGTGGTGCTGGGCAGGGAGGAGGCATAACAGCCCGTTGAAAAACTAGGGATTTACAGCCTGTTCAAAAACGATGAGATGCAAGGCGCGCGAATTTCGAGGAATAAGGCGTACTTATGGTACGCCGCACCGACGAGAAATGAAGTGCAACGCCGCAGATCGCGTTTTTCAACAGGCTGATAACGGAAACCGGTCCGGCGCCCTGCTCCTACAGCGCCTCCAGAAGCCTTTCGTGAATGTTGTCGAACCCTCCGTTGGACATGACCAATACCAGATCGCCCTCCACGGCTTCCCTGGCCACGTACTCGATGATGGCGTCCGTGTCCGGGAAGTAATGCGCCGCGATGCCCCTTGCCCGCAGATCCTCCACCAGCTTCTTCGAGGAGAACCGTTCCTTTTCGGGAATGGCGTCCAGCCCCGGCGCCTCGCGAACGCACACCAGATCCGCGCCGTCGAAGCAGCCCGGATACACGTCCTGGAACACGTTGCGTTTGCTGGTGTTGGTGCGGGGTTCGAACACGGCGATGATCCTGCGGTCCGGGAAATACGGCCGCACCGCTTTGAGGGTCTCCCGCACGGCCGTGGGATGGTGGGCGAAGTCGTCCATCACGGTCACCCCGCGTTTGGCGCCCCGGACCTGCTGCCGGCGGTACACTCCCTCGAACTGTTCCAGGGCGTGCCGAATATCCTCCACGGGGATGCGCATGTCGTCCGCCACGGCAATGGCGGCCAGGGTGTTGTGGAGGTTGTGGCGGCCCATCAGGCGGACATCGAACCAGCCGTAATGCTCTCCCCGGCGCAGGACTTCGAACCGGGTCCACGGCGCGTCCACTCTGACCTCCCCGATTCGCCACGGGGATTTTTCCGAGCTTCCGTAAGGCGTTTTCCAGCACGTGGCTTCGGCCACCACCTCCGCCACGTTTTCGTCCTCGTCCTTGTAAATCAGAAGGGAATCTTGCGGCAGTCCGCGGCACAGTCTTCTGAAGGACTCCTTGACCGCTTCGAGGTCGGCGTAGATGTCCGCGTGGTCGAACTCCACGCTGGTGAGTATGGTGTGCGAAGGCGAGTAGTGCAGAAATTTCGGTCCCTTGTCGAAAAAGGCGGTGTCGTACTCGTCGCCCTCCACCACGATGTGGGACCCGGTGCCCACGTGGTGATTGGTGTCGAGGTTGGTGAGGATGCCGCCGATCATGAACGAGGGGTCCAGGCCCACCATGGCGACGATCCAGGCGAGGATGCCGCTGGTCGTGGTCTTGCCGTGGGTGCCGGTGACCAGCAGGGCGGCCTTTCCTTCGGCGAAAAAGCGGTTGACGGCCTGGGGAAAGGAGCAGTAGGGAATCCCGCGTTCCATGGTGGCAGCGGCCTCGGGGTTTTCCCTGCGCACGGCGTTGCCCACCACAACGAGGTCGGGCGGAGGTTCCAGGTGTTCGGCGGCGAATCCCTTCCGCACGGGGATGCCCCTGCCTTCCAGGAACGTGCTCATGGGCGGGTACACGTTGTTGTCCGAGCCGGCGACCTCGTATCCCGCTTCCCTGAGCATGCCGGCGAGCGCGCCCATGCCGGTGCCGCAAATGGCTATGAGGTGTATCCTTTTCACGTCTTCCGGTATCCGGTTGTTATCGTCCATTGTCGCTCCGTTTTCCGGTTGTTCGCAATTGTTACGCGCCAAGGTGTTACCGCCATCACGACCGGATTGCAAGCCCCGTGCTGGTGTGCTATCGAGGAAACGGTCCCGAATCTTGTGGAGCGGTCATGTCCGTGAATCGTTGCGTAATCGACCTGGGCGCCCTGGAGCACAACTTCCGGGTGGCCCGGGAACTTGCCGGTCCTGACCGGCGGATCTTCTGCGTGGTGAAGGCCGACGCCTACGGCCACGGGATGGTCGAGGCGGCCGGGGCGTTCGCCAGGGCCGGAGCCGGGGCCTTTTGCGTGTTCCGGGTAGGCGAAGGGGTGTTGTTGCGCCGCGCGGGATTCGACCAACCCGTGCTTGCCCTGGCCCAGCCAATGGCCGAGGAGGCCGAGCTGGCCGTACTGCACGGAATCACGACCACGATTTACGACGAGGGTCCGGCGCGGGATCTCGCCGCCGTGGGGCAAAAGGTGGGCAGGCCGGCCCGGGCGCACGTCAAGGTGGACTCGGGCATGGGTCGGCTGGGCGTCAACCCTGAAGGTCTTCCCGGGTTCCTCCGGAAGACGGACAGCCTGGAAGGCCTCCACATAACCGGGCTCTTCTCCCATTTCGCCGTTGCGGACGTGCCCGGGGATCCCTATACGGACGAGCAGGCGGCCAGGTTCGACGAGGCGGCCCGTTCCTGCCCGGACAGCGGGTTGCTCCTGCACACCGCCAACAGCGCGGCGCTCATGCGGGGTCTTGTTTCGGACACCGGGGCCGCCCGGCCCGGGATCATGCTGTACGGTTCGCCGCCGCATCCGGACATTCCCGGTGCGGACAGGCTGTTGCCGTCCATGTCGCTCACCACGCGCATCTGCATGGTGAAGGACCTTCCCGCGGGCCGATCCGTCAGTTACGGACGAACCTTCACCACGAACATGCCCTCGCGAATCGCGTCCATCCCGCTCGGTTATGAAAACGGGTATCCCCGCATCCTGTCCAACCGGGCCGAAGCCCTGGTGCGTGGCAGGCGGGTGCCCCAGGTGGGTACCATTTGCATGAACCTGTGCATGCTGGACGTGACGGACGTACCCGGCGTGGAGACCGGCGACGAGGTGGTGCTGCTGGGTCGGCAGGGAGATGAGCGGATCACGGCCGAGAACCTGGCAGCCCGGGCCGGCACCATCAGCTACGAGATATTCTGCGGCATAGGCAAGGCCAATCCCAGGTATTACCTCCGGTGAGAACGCCGGAATCCATCCACACTCGCAAAAAAAGGGGCCACAACATGTCAACCACCAGGACGATGGCCGTAAAAGTGGCCACGCCGGACGGCGGCGGTTCCGACGAAGTGCACCTCATCGAGGAGCATCCCCTGTCCGTGCTCGTGGACGGGGTGCCCATGTTCCGGGCATTGCGAACCCCGAGGGACGAAAACGCCCAAGCGGCGGGCTTGTGCCTTGCAGGCGGACTGGTGGACTCGCCTTCGGACATCGAAGGCATCTTCCGTCACCAGGACGACCCGCATACGGTGGACGTGAAGCTGGCGAGGCCCGCTCCGGATCCGGCCCCCGGCCCCGCGCCCGTCACCAGGGACGTCACCGTCCCCTGCTCCCGCGCCCTGGCCTGCGCGGACGACCTGGCCGGACGCCAGCATCTTCACATGGAGACACGAAGCGCGCACGCGGCGACCATTTATGACGGCGACGTGGAGGTGCTCACCTGGGCGGAGGACGTGGGCCGGCACAATGCCATGGACAAGGCCATCGGCAAGGTGTTCCTGGACGACAGCCTGAATCTTGCGGTAATTGTGCAGCTTACATGCAGGATGAACCGGGAAGTAATACGAAAGTGCGCCCGGGCCGGCATTCCCCTGCTATTGAGCGTGTCGCGACCAACGGCGGGGGCGGTGGACATGGCGGAGGAACTTGGAATCACCATGGCCTGCCACGACCGCAAGGGAGGGCTGCTGGTCTTCACGCATCCCCGCCGGATCAGTCCCGGCTGATGCTCCACTGCCTGCCCAGCCACTTGTCCCGCCACATCTCCCACATGAGCAGGGACCACAGCTTGTAGTGGTGGTCCGCGGCCCCGGAAAGATGCTCGGACAATATCTTTTCCACCATGTAATGGTCGAACAGGCCCTCGTCCCGCAATCTCTGGTCGGACAAGTAGTCGCACAGCAGTTCCCTCAGGTCCGTGCGCAGCCATTGGGCCACGGGAACGCCGAATCCCATCTTGGGCCTTTCGAACAGTTCCCTGGGAACGTATCGGGCCAGCAGCTCGCGCAGCACGTACTTTCCCACGCCGTTTCTGAATTTCATGCCCTCGGGCAGCGTTGCCGCGTACTCCAGCAACCTGTGGTCCAGCAGGGGCACCCTCACCTCGAGGGATACCGCCATACTGGCCCGGTCCACCTTTGTCAGCATACAGTCGGGAAGATAGGTGCGCTGGTCCGCGCGCATGAGCCTTGAAACGACGGGCCAGTCCTCCGTGTGCTCGAAGGCCTCCTCGAAAACTCCGTGGGGGACGTCCTCGCCGGTCAGCGCCCGCGCCTCCTCGTGGGTCCAGATGCAGACGGTCAGGTGGTACAGGTGCTTGAGGTCCTTCTCACCCAGAAGAGAAATGAGCTTGGCCCACTTGTCCTTGAAGTTGCCCACCTGGAAACGCTGGGGCAGATGGTCGCGAATCGGCCTGTACACGGTCTCCACCCATGGGACCGGCACCCCCTTGAGCAAAAAGCCCGCGGCGCGGGCGGCGGAACCGGGCACATGGGCAAGCGCGCGGTGCATGGCCGCGGTACTCCAGTACCGGACGTACCCGGCGAACTGTTCATCGCCGCCGTCGCCGGAAAGCGCTACGGTGACGCCGTCCCTGGCCAGTCGGCTCACCAGGAACGTGGGAATGCCCGAGGAATCCGCGAAAGGCTCGTCGTACATCTCCGGTAATTTCGGAACCACGTCCAGGGCCTCTTTGGGCGTCACATACAGTTCCGTGTGGTCCGTGCCCAGGTGGTCGGCCACCTTTTTCGCCCAGGGGGCCTCGTCATAGCCTTCGGATTCAAAGCCGATGCTGTAGGTTTTCGTGCGTCCCGTGGCGTTTTGCTGCATGAGGGCCACCACGGCGGAAGAATCGATCCCGCCGGACAAAAGCGCGCCAAGCGGTACGTCCGCCACAAGCCGGTCGTTCACGGCCCGCAGGGCGAGTTCCTCCAGGCGATCCACCGCTTCCTTCTCGTCCGTGGGACCGGTGCTTTCAGACATGTCGGGCAGGCTGTACCAGGTCCTCAGGGTCAACTGCCCGTTCTCGTACACCGCGCATCGCCCGGGACGCAGCTTGTACGTGTTTTGAAAAATGGTTCCCGGCGCGGGAACATACTGGTAGTGCAGGAACCCGGGAACGGCCTGGTGGTCGATCTCCGTTTCGAATCCCGGCAGTGCCATCAGGGCCTTCAACTCCGAGGCGAACCAGATGCCGTGGCCAAACACGCGGTAGTACAGCGGTTTGATGCCGACGCGGTCACGGGCCAGAAACAGCCTGCGATGCCGGGAGTCCCAGATGGCCAGGGCGAACATGCCCACGAAACGGTCCAGGCATCGCTCTCCCCACTGGAGGTAGGCCTTGAGGATCACCTCGGTGTCCGTTCCCGTGTGGAACTCGTGGCCCAAACCCGTCAACTCGTCGCGCAGTTCGGCGAAGTTGTACACCTCGCCGTTGTACACGACCACGGCCTCCTCGCCGTCCGTGGCCATGGGCTGCTTCCCGTGCTCTGAAAGGTCCAGGATGGACAACCTGCGATGGGCGAGCCCGACCCCGGATTGCGGAAAGAACCATGTACCCGAATCGTCCGGTCCGCGATGCGCCATGGTGTCCGATGCCCTGCCCAGGGCACGGCTCAGCGTCGGGTACCTCACCGGATCGACAAATCCCACAAAACCGCACATAGATCCGCTCTTTTCCCAGTTTCGGAATATCCCCTCACGACCGGCACAGAAAATGCCAGTACGGTTGGCACTCGGACACGACGACCTCGGCAAACGTGTCCCGCAACGCCAGGATTTCCTTTTTTGTGAACCGTTGCTCGATGGACGTGAAAAACCGGTCGTACACGTCCTGCCTTATGCGCTGCATACTCTTGTCGTTGTAGTATTCATACAGGGGAACGCGATTGCCCAGGCCAAGGAGCGCGGCAGCCTTTCCAAGAAGAATGAACGGCATGTACAGGCCCCGGGCGGCGGCAGTGGTGAAGAGGTCGCGAAACACCGGGGACCTGACCCGGCTCGCGGCTCTGCGGACCACGTCCGCGCCCTTGAACAGGGCGCGAAAATACGCGGGCCTGTTGTCCATGGCATAGTACAGGTAGACCAGCATCTCGGGAGCGCGGCCCTTCAACCGGCGCACCTGGTCCAGAGCCGGCACGGGCAGATGGTGCAGCACTCCCAGGCAGAACAGGAAGTCGCAAAACGGCGAGGCAAACGGCAGGTCCGTGAGGTCGGCCATGAAAAACAGGGCGTTGTCCACGCCGGCGAGATTTTTGCGCGCCACGAACACGGCCTCCGAAAAATCCACCAGGACCATCTCCCGGCACTGTCCGGCCAGGAAATGGCTCCACCTGCCTATTCCACAGCCCAGGTCACACACCCTCTTGCCGGCCAGTCCGGAAACGTCCACAATATCGAAGTATTCGGCGAACTCGTGGGCGTGTTCGTCCATGACCTCGGAAAACGCCTTCCACTCCTCGCCAAAGGAGTACTGGACGTCCTCGGCGAACGGCGCGGCTCCGGCCCCGCCGTTGGTCCCGGAACCCGTGCGCCCCGCCAGCGCCGCGGGATACCTTGACGGGTCCAGGAGCACGATCACGTCGTCCACCACCGGCCAGGTCCTGCCGTCGATCTCCACGCGGTCCTCGAACACCCGGACCACTCCGGCGCCGAAGACTTCGGCCAGCGAATCGATCTTGTCCTCGTAGTACATCAGCCTGTATTCATCCCGTCACGAATTGTCCCGCACCGGCGTAAAGCCGGACACTTCCCGATACAGTTCGTGGTAGCGTTTCTGAATGCCCTCGATGGAAAAGTGCTCGATGATGCGGTCCCTGGCCTTCCGGCCGAGGGCCTTTCTTTCCATCGCACCCAGGTCCAGCAGTCGCTCCCATCCCGCGGCCAGTTCAGCCGGTTCGTCCGGCCGGACGACGATGCCGGTGTCTCCCACAACCCATGCGGAATCCCCCACGTCGGTCACCACGCACGGTACGCCGCAGGCCATGGCCTCCCCCACGACGTTGGGGAACCCTTCCCCATGGGAGGCATTGGTGGCGACGTCCATGGCCGTATAGAGCTTCTCCATGCCGGCGCGCCTTCCCATCAGCAGGAGCGAGTCGCCCAGATCGTTTTCCCGGCTCCAGTTCAGAAGCTGGATATTGGTTTCGTCCACGCCCTCGCCGATGAGCAGAAAACGCGCCTCCGGCCTTTTCCTAAGGAGAATCCCGGCTGCCTGGCAAAACACCCTGTGGCCCTTCATGCGGTCGAAGCGCGCCACCATGCCGACAACGGGCGTGTTGTGCGCCAGGCCCAGTTCGTTTCGCACCGCGGCCCGCTGGATGTCGTTCGGCGTAAACCGTTCGGTGTCGAACGCATTGGGGATCACCACGAATCGTTTCGGCGCATAGCCCGCCGCCACGTGGACCCGCATACCGTCGTACGAATTGGCCACCACCGCCGCCGGCAGGCCGGACATGGCGGCACAGGCCTTCCTGGTCCAGGCCGTCGTCCTGCGGTAGTGTTCCAGCAGCACGTTGGCGCACCGTATGTTCCAGACCACCGCGCCCCGCCGGGCCATCCTCGCGGCCAGAAGTCCCATGAGGTCCGCGTGGTACAGCCATGTCTGAACGACGTCCGGATTCGCGCCCCGGATCATGCGTGCCAGCCGGAGCACGGCCCGGGGATCGGGCATTCCGTTATGCATGCCCAGAGTTTCCACGGAGACACCGAGCCGGGAAATCATGGCGGACACGTCCCCATGCGGCAACAGGCTGGCCACCCTGCTCTCGCACTCCACCGCCAGGGGCCCGGCCAACAGCTTGTACAGCATCATCTCCGCACCGCCCATGTCAAGGGAGGTGATTACGTGGAACACGCGAAGCGGGCGTTTCCCGGACTGTTTGGCGTGATTCGCCATGCCTTGTTCAACTCCGCGAATACGGTCCGTGAGCGTTTTCCACGCATTGCTCCAGGGCTTGGGCAAGGCGCTTCGCGACCATCGCCAGATCGTGGTGCGTCCGCACGTAGTCACGTGCGTTCCTTCCGTATCCCTCCCGGAGTTCGTGGTCTTCAAGAATCCGGGCCAGGGATTGCGCCAGCCTTACGGGATCGCCGTGGGCCACCTCGCCGCAACGGTCGCGTTCGATGTAGCCGTCCGGGTCCACGGCGAGGCTCAATATGGGAACCCCGAATTTGCCGGCCTGGAGGAAGGTGTTGGGGAATCCTTCATGGGTTGACGTGTTGACCAGCACCAGGGCCTCGGCAAAGAGTTCTTCCGCCTTGGCGAACGGCACGCTTTCCATGAGCCGCACGTTGTCCGGCAGGCCCCCTTCCAGCCTGGCATGGACCAACGGGTTTGTGTTGTTGGAAACCATCACCACCGGCTGGTCCGGAAAGCGGCGCGCCAGATCAGCCATGATCCAGGGCTTCTTCACCATGTCCGATTTACCAATCCATAGCACGTGCCGCCGGGGCCTGTCTTGCAAATGTTGGGGAATCGAAAGATCCATCGGATTTCGCACCACCAAGGCGGTCCTGCCGAAACGCTGTTCAAGCACGCGCTTCTGGTGTTCCGTCTGGGCGACGACAAGGTCCGCGGCGGCGATGGGGTAATGGCAGACGTAGCCCAGGGTACCGTATGCGTTGGCGGCAAGGGAACGGGGGTGCACCCATTGGGCCAGGTCGTAGTCACTGGCTATAAACAGGACAAAGGGCCTGCCCGCGGCCTTGCACCAGGAGGCGATGGTCGCCGTGATCTCGGAGGCGCCCGGCGCGCAGTAGACGTCCGCACCGACCTTTGCGAGAAAACGCGCATGGTCGTCGGGCACGGGAAAGGAGCCCGTTCTCCAGGGCGGCGCCTTGAGATAGTCCGCCACGGCCCGTGTCCCGCGCACCAGCCGGCGGGCCAGGGATGCCGCCCCCGGGAAACGGGAGGCCAGGGCCCGTCCTCCGAAACTTCGCGCGCGGTATCCGGGATGGGCGTGCACCGTGACCCCGTCGAATGTCATCCTCTCCGGCTGGCCGTGGTCGGACACGACGAAGGCCACCTCCATGTCCTCCATGCGGGACAGACCCCGGGCCAGCATCCAGGTACGGACTTCGGCTCCCCCGAACGTGCCGGTCACCGAAGGATCGAACAGTGAGTAGGCCCACAGGCCCACGAGGCATATCTTCATTTCAGGAAACTTCCCGAATGAGCTTGTCCCACATGTCCATGACGGCCCGCACGCTGAACCGGTCCACGATTCGCGCGGCGGCGGCGCCCATATCCCGCCGCCTGTCCGTGTCACGGATCAGGCTTGCCATGGCGTCGGCCATGGCTTCCTCGTCGTCCACGGGCACGAGCAGGCCGTCCACCCCGTGCTGGATGATCTCCCGGGGTCCGCTGGGGCAGTCCGTGGCCACGGCCGGAATTCCCGCGGCCATGGCTTCGCACAGGGCATTCGGGAAACCCTCGACCCTGGATGACAGCAGGAACAGGTCAGCCTCCGCGTAATGCCGCGACATGTCCCTGACCTCTCCCGAAAACTCCACGCGATCCGCAATGCCCAGTTCAGAGGCGAGATTTCGCAGCGCTTCCATCTCCGGTCCGCCACCGGCGATCACATATCGCCATTTCGGGTGATCCGCGGCCATACGGGAAAACGCGGCCAGCCCTGTGTCGAACCCTTTCTGCCAGGCCAGTCTGCCCACACCCAGCACAGTCCCTCCCTCCTTGTCCGAGACGGCGGACTGTTCACAAGACGGCATCACGACCGGGTTCGGAATCACCCGGGTCTTGTGCCTTACCGACTCAGTCATTACCTCCTGTATGCGCTCGGTCTGTACAACCACGGCATCCGCCAGTGGGTATACGCGGCGCGCCAGCTGCTGCCACATGGGACCGCCGAGGCCGCCGGAAGGATCCACGCGTTCGGACACGATCACGGGAATGCCGAGCCCCCGCGAGGCCAAAAGGGTGACCACGTTCACCGCATCCAGAAAACTGATCACCACGTCAGGGTTCACCCGGGTAATGGACTTGCGGGACACCATGATTCTCCGCGCGTTCTTCACAAGTCCCGAGAGCCGGTTGTACGACACGGAGACGAGATCCATCCGGACCAACCGAACCCTGGGGTCCAAAGGGAAGAAGGGCTCTACACCCTCACCCTCCCAGGTGAGCAGCCACACCTCGTCGCCCTGCCCGACCCAGTGATTGGCCATCAGCGTCATCACGCGCTGGGCGCCCCCCAGGCGCAACTGGCCTATGACAAGGCAGATGGTTCGCTTTTTCCGTACAGGATCACTCATGACCTTCCTTCGCTCCGGTGTTCCCGGCGGTTTTCCGGATGCCGCCACTCAGGTCCTGTTCATCCTCGAATACGACCCTCACGCGATCCCTGTGTTCGGGAGGCAACAGGACCACAACCTCGTGGTTCAACTCGGACAGGTAGCCGCTGATCTCCATGTCGAAACTCACGTAGCTCGTGTGGTCGTAGGAGCCGCTTTGGATGTCCGCATCCAGGTCCGCGGTGAACAGGCCGAACCCCTTGGAGTCGAACAGTATTCGCGATCTTGCCTCCGATTCCAGGACGCGCGTGGCTACCAGGGGGACGTTGGTGACGATACGCAGCACCCGGGTGTTTGGCGTGACATTCACGTCCATGTGGATATTTTCGTAAAACGGACGACGGGCCATGAAGAAGAGCACGATCACCGCGGCCGCGACAAGGGCCACCACGGCGGCCAGCCTTTTTTGCCTGGAGGAGGCGGCCCCGGCGATGGCCGGTTCCCTTTCCTCGCCTTGCGGTATACGCAGCACGAAATAGTACAGGACTCCGGCGGTAAGGGTCATCACTCCGAACGACCAGAGCACGTCGGTCAGAAAATGGGCGCCCTGGACGATCCGCGCCGCGCCCACCATGCCTCCGTATCCCGCCGTCACGGCTCCCCCGGCATAAGCCGCGGCACGGCTTCTCCGATGCCAGAACACCAGGGAGACAAAGGCAAAACCCATGGAGGCGTGGCCCGACGGGAACGACCGTCCCTTGCCCGGGATCCCCGGGGAAAAGGGTGTACGGTATTCCCAGTGGCCGTTGAACTGCGCGGTCTGCTCGGGCCTGGGCCGACCCCAGTACGGTTTCAGCAGGGAGTTCACGAATACGCCCGAACCGATGACCGTGGTGAGGACCACCAGCAAAGCGTACCGCCTCCATGGTGCGTACTTGGGTCGGGCCATTGCGACGAACCAGAGGCCCAGGCCGGCAAGCGTGAACAAAAGACCCGGCATGGTGCCGTACTCGTACAGCCACAACCAGGGCTGCTCCGCACCATGGCAAAAACCTTCCGGGCCGCAGTAAAAATGCCTGGATGCCGCAAGATCAGCGCCCGTGGCGACCAGCAGCCAGGTGGCCGCCACAAGGAGGAGAAACAGGCCACCTGCCAGCACGCCACCCCTTACAAGCGGATTGTCCAGAGGGCGCTCCTTGCCCGACGCTTGACCGGCTCCGTTTTCGTTGTATTCGGTATCGGTCATGTCTCCCATTGATGCCTGCCGGGGGCATTGCGTATTCCGGGATTCGTCCCGGCTCATCCGTCGTGACGATGGATGGAAAACACCACGTTGATGCCGTGGGGTTCGAGGTCCATTTCCCTGACGATCCCTCGGGCTTTCATATCATAAATCGCGAGCCTCGTGGGACGGGACCCGTACACCTCCCTGTCACCCAGTTTCTTTCGCAACCAGGCGACGTTCTCACGAAACCTGGTGCGACGAATCCTGGAGAACGCCACCACCGCGATTCCATCGTCCAGAAGTTCCACTCCGCGACACCAGCCGATGGCTGCATTGTCACGGGCCAGAAGTGAGGCGAGGTCGTGCAACTGCTTTTCGCCGGATTCCAGGTCGAAGACCACGAGATGCCCGTCAACGGTGGTGAAATGGATCCGTCCGTCACGCACCTTTCCGTCATGGGGACGCTGCACCGCGATGTCCAGGCGGCCTTCGCCGGTGAGGTTGACGGCGTCCCGCTGGTTGAAGCGGGTGCACCAGATGTCCCGGCCGACGAAAAACACGTAGTTGGGATGCGTCTGGTGGGGCTTGGTGTCCGGCACCCTGCGGTAGTCCGTGTCCGGGTCGAACCGTTCCCACATGGGGTCCTCGCCCACGTACCACGTGTCCAGGAGATTGCCTCCGCGATCCACGCGCAGCACCGCGTCAAGCCCCGTGGAAACCACCAGGAGGTTGCCCTCGCCGTCCGGCCGCACGTGGTGCAGATCGTTGAAGTACGGGTGGCTCACGTGAAACACGGGGGCGAAATCGGGCAGGCGGCGGCCCAGCGCCTCGGTCAGGGTACACAGGTACATCACCCCGTCCCGCACCGTTGCAGCCTTGAACACGTGGGAATCCCTGTCAGGACCGGGGGTGAATTCCGGTGGCGTGGCATATTCAAACGCCGTAAGGCCCTTGCCCGTGGCCAGGTCAACGTCCAGCACCACCGCCTTTTCATACATCCTGTAGGATTCCAGGTGCTGGGCGTTGGGCCTCTGGCGCGCTCCCACTACATACAGTTTATTGGCATGCGGTGTCATCTCGGGCCGATTCCGTTGTCGATCATGTCAAAACCCAAATGCTTCATGTCCAGGCAACCCATTTCCCTCATACCGAAATTTTCACTTTGCGGATTGTGACTTCCCAAAGATTGCGAAGCCTTTGCTTCTTCAATGCCACGTCCTCCGGACCCCACTTGAAAAGCGCGTGGAACCAGTATTTGGAAACCCGGTCCACCAGGAGAACCGCCAATGGGAAACGGTTTATCGTGAGTTTTTCGATCTCCTTTTTGTGGGCGAAGATTTCCTCAGGGCTCAAGTGTTCGATCCAGACGGGTACGTCAGGACACCGCAAATACCTACTGAAATCCGGATGTTCGACCAGTTCGTTTCGATACTCCCGATCGTACCAGTCGAAATCCTCGGGCAACAGGCCTCTTTCCTTGGCCATCCTTTCCAGGTCGGTCCCTGGATAAATCCTTGTTATCCCTCCGGAAAAGGTATCTATGTACTTTCTGTACTTCTTCAGAAAATCGGTTGTCATACGGAGGTCCTCAGTGGTTTCATCCGGAAGGGAGACCATGCTGAAGACCTTGAGCTTGACACCGGCTTTCCTGGCCCTTTTCAAGAGGGCGACGGCGTCGGAGATTTCAATATTTTTCCTGATGGATCCGATCACCTTCGGGGAGGCGCTCTCGATGGCGAAATCCATGCTGATACAGCCGATCTCGGTCA
This sequence comes from Desulfatibacillaceae bacterium, assembly GCA_046542385.1. Lineage (GTDB taxonomy): Bacteria > Desulfobacterota > Desulfobacteria > Desulfobacterales > Desulfatibacillaceae > JBKHBM01. Next base: position 49,557 of record JBKHBM010000015.1, read on the forward strand.
ACATGTCCACGTATCGGAGATCGATGTCCACCCGCGTTTCCACGTAGAATTTTATGTCGAGCTTCTCTTCCTTGACCCTTGCATAAAAATCCTCGATGAACTTTTTCCTTTTGAGCAGGTGCGGATCATCAAAATGGAAGACATTGCATTCATATGTCTCCATTTTTGCCTTAACTTCGCGAAGCAGGGAATCCGCCGTTCGGCCACGGTACATCCACTTATGGTACAGGCAGAAGGCGCATTTGCCAGGGCACCCTCTTCCCACGTGAATGGGAAGGCAACGGAGTTCCCGGCCCTCGAAGTTACGCATACGCATAAAATGAGAGTACTCTCCGGCAGGATTCACCACCCTGTCATAAACCGAATCCACAAGCAGGACTTCGTCAAGATCCCGCACTGGCGGTCGCTTGGGGTTCCGCCTGATTTCGCCGTTCTTCCGAAGCGTTATTCCAGCCACCTCGTCCAGGTTTCCCTTGCTCTCGAGACATCGCACCAGTTCGAGAAAGGTCACCTCTCCCTCGTCCCGGACCACGTAATCCACTTCCGGGACATTGCGCAGGCACTCCTGGTCCGTGTAGGTGAAGAACTTTCCACCGACGACAATTATGCTGTCGGGAAGGAGGACTTTTGCGTCCCTGATGAGGTCTATCACCATGAACCGATTTTCCGCGGTGCAGGTGAAACCAATGAGTCCATACGGGTTTTCCTGCAGAAAATCCGAGAAAACCCGTCTGAAATCCCCAGTCGTGGACAAGTCCAGAATGGTGCAATCCTCACCATTTTTCAACATGTAGCTGGCCACGAACAGGAGCGAATACGGGTACATGCTGTTTTTCGGATCGCCGACAAAGTCCGGTGAGGACGCCATGTTTACCAGAAGTGTTTTCATCAGCCGTCTCCCCCGATGCGTTGTATTTTCAGTGCGTGACTCATATGGCCAACTTATTGTTAAATAACAAAATTCGCTCAGTGGCTTCTGATCTGCCTTATGAACGACAAGTTCCTCAAGGAAAAAATGCCTGTTGCAATCTGAAAAATGAAAAAAAGGACCAGTAGGAGCACTTTAAAGAATATCGTCGTGAACATGGAATCAAAACGGACTAATACGGAAATTCCGAAGGCCGCCAAGGTTGAAATGGTAATAATCAGCAGCTTGCCATATTCGAAATGCAAGGGATAAAGTTTATTCGTATAATAAATTTTTTGTCCATTCCATGCGAGAATGGCAGCCAGCGTGGCAATCGCGGATCCCATGATACCGTAATCCGGTATCAGGATCACATTGAGGAGAATATTGACAATGACCGCCAGGATGATGCTCGTGGTCATGTACACGGATTGTTTGGACATGACAATCCCCCACCCCAGGAAATAGCCGAG
>JBKHBM010000108.1:0-15187 GCA_046542385.1 Desulfatibacillaceae bacterium
GCGCGTTTCCCGTCAGTGCGGCGTACCATAAGTACGCCTTATTCCTCGAAATTCGTGCGCCTTGCATCTCATCGTTTTTGAACAGGCTGTAAATCCCTAGTTTTTCAACGGGCTGTTACCGATCGCTCCACCGGCACCGCGATCCAGGCATCACACCCTCCATGACAACGACACCCGTCGAACACACACAAAACGCCGAAAAAACCGGGAAGATTGTCGAAAAGCCCCCTCATCCCGTCACGAAAACACGACGGCGATGAACGCCTTTTCCATGGAGCGGCGTCCGTCGGCCATGCGGTCGAGGTCAAGCTCCAGATCCCTTTTGGCGGTTTTCGGCCATTTGCGCATCCTGGCCTTCTGTGTGGGACACAGGTACCAGTTGCACACCCACGCCCGGGAGGCGCGGGGCAGCCGGCATCCGTTCGGGCCGGCATAATGGCAGGGGCCGGACCAGGAATCCCTTAGTTGGGTCGGGGGAGGCCGGACCCCGGCCAGGTGCATGAACAACAGGTCCGTGAAATCCACCCATACCGTGGCATGGAGGCAGCAGGGCTCGGCACACCAGGGGCAGGTCCCCTTGCACAGCTCGTCCATGGCGCCGTCCAGCCGTGACAGGCTGGACATCAGACCGACGGCGTGTTCAAACGCCCGCCCCAGGTCGTTTTTCCGGACGTCCACCACGTGCCTGAGGGCCTCATTGGCGGCGGCCCACTCCATCGGGGTGGTCCATGGAATGTCGGTAATCGGCTCGGGCTGCGGGGTGTACCCCACGGCCACCCCCTCCAGAATTCGTTCCTCGTTCGATCGTTTCGGCTCACTGCTCATGGATGCGTTCCGCGAAGGGCGCGCTGACGGCGCGGGTTATCAGCCTGTTGAAAAACGCGATCTGCGGCGTTGCGGCGCGTTTCCCGTCAGTGCGGCGCACCATAAGTACGCCTTATTCCTCGAAATTCGTACGCCTTGCATCTCATCATTTTTGAACAGGCTGCAAATCCCGGGTTTTTCAACGGGCTGTTATGGTCAACAGACCCGGCGGCCCGGGTGACGATTCAGGCGGCCATCTTAACCGATATCGGTCCCATGTTCAAATCCCGGTACCGACAGGGATACGCCGATGTTCGGAAGTGGCGTTGTCAAGGCGCCACCGGGTTTTGCCGCGAGCCATTATCCTGCCTTTGGGACGTGATCTGTCCGTGTTTCGTGTTGCCGATCAGGCTATTTTTACTAACTAAAGAAGGTGTTTCCGTCAACGCGCCTTGCCCATTCGGAAGACAAACTAGTAATATTCATCCCTGCATGGGCGGGTTGGGCAAAAAACCCGGGTTCAGGGAGGAGCCGTTGCGGGGGCGTTTTGCCCCGATACGTGGGGTGTATTGGGAAGCGGCCGTGCATTGGTTCGCGGCAGTAACGGAGTCCTGTTTCGGTGGAGTAAGGAAAGGCCTGTCGAATCGCGTCCTGGTTACGTTTTTCACAAGGTTCTGACGCGGCGTGGCGCGCGTTTGCCCAAGCCGCATGGTTGGTACTTTTATTGCAGGTACGTGTATCGATGACAAGACCGAATACGTCCATTCCCGATGCTTCTTCGAGGGGTATTTTACTAGTGCCTCGCCATTCCGCTCCCTGCGGGATGACTAGTCGCCCCGCGCCCCTGCGCGAGAGCGCGATCCAGGGCCGGGAGAAACCGGGAAGTCCGCGAATTTCCCGTTTTCGGAAGCAGACCGGGAATGAATAACGGGCGGGGCCTGAAATGGGCCACGGCTTTTGTGCTGTCTGCGGCGGCCGTGGCCGGGACGGGTGAGCAAAGCCGGGCCGGGGCGGACAGGGCGGTCTTCACGATCTCGGCCCAGGCTTACGCGGCCGGGCTGGACCGAATCATTCGGGAATTCACCCGGGACACGGGCATGGAGGTAGACACGCACGTTACCACCTCCCGGGCCGCGGTGGCACTGCTGGAGAACGGGTTCAGCCAGGTGGCGGCGGCGGAGTCACCGGACGACCGCCGCAAGGGCCTCGGCTTCAGGGAGATCGCCTGTTGCCGGGACAGCCTCGGGGTGATGGTCCATGAAGATACGGGGATGGCTGAACTCACCATGAACGAGGTGTCGGCGCTGTTCACGGGCCGCGTCGCCGGCTGGAACCCCCTTGCCGGAAAAAACGGGACGTCCGTGTGGGCATTCCGCCACCCACCACCGCCGCGTACCGAAATGTTTCCCGCATGGTCGTACGGGGCGCGGCGTTGCCGTGGGATATGATGAGCGCCACAGCCACGGATGTGGTGGATGTGGTAGGAAATACACCCGGATCGATTTCCTTTGCGACCCTGGGCGCAGTGGACGGAGCGCGGGGCGTCGCGATGGTGGACGTGGAGGGCGCGGCGCCGTCCGAGACCGGATATCCCTGGCGCCAGGAGTTTTTCGTGGTGTACAGGGAAGGCTGCGGACCGGTGGCGCGGGCGTTTTTGAAACAGCTGCCCCAAAGCGGTCCGTAAAACGGGTTTACAAGTCCGGAAGGGACTTTCCTTGCAACCGAACCCCAGACAACACAGGAGGGACCAAACCAGTCAAACCTTGGAAGCCTGCAGAGACCAACCGGAACTCCGGGACGGGAACGTGCTTTTCGCACCGGGTCGAATTTCCCACAAACCCCTTGAGAGGAGGTTGCCATGCAACGGAAGAGCGAGGAGGAATTCTATCAGGAACTGGAAGCAAAGGGCGTGACACGGCGTGACTTCATGAAGTTCTGCACCTTTCTTACCGCCACCATGGGTCTTTCGGTAAGCTGGGTGCCCAAGGTCGCCGAGGTCTTTGCCGCGCCCGGGCAGAGGCCGCCCGTCGTCTGGCTGCACTTCGCGGAGTGCACCGGCTGCTCCGAAGCCGTGCTTCGCACCATGTATCCCTGGATCGACACGCTGCTGTTGGACATCGTTTCCATGGAGTACCACGAGACCATCATGGCGGCTTCCGGCCACCAGGCCGAAGACGCGCTGCACGCGGCGGTCGACAAGCACAAAGGCAAGTTCATCTGCGTGGTGGAAGGCGCCATAGCGACCGGGAAGCCCGAGTACGGAATGATCGGCGGAAGGACGTTTTTGGACATCGCCAAGGACGTGGTTCCCAAGGCTCTGGCCACCATCGCCATCGGCTCCTGTGCAACGTTCGGAGGCATCCAGAAGGCCAAGCCCGACCTGGCCGGCTGGAAAGGGGTCGGCGACGCGCTGAACACCAAGGTGGTCAACGTCCCGGGTTGTCCGCCAAACCCCGTGAACTTCGTCGGCACCGTGGTGAACTACCTGCTGTTGGGCAAACTGCCCGAGCTGGACGGACTGAGCCGCCCCCTGTTCGCCTATGGCAGCACCATCCATGACAAGTGCCCCCGCCGTTCCCACTTCGAGAACGGCGAATTCGTCATGGAATTCGGTTCCGAGGAAGCCCGGCTGGGCTGGTGTCTCTATGAATTGGGATGCAAGGGACCCGAAACCTACAACAATTGTCCGATCGCCAAGTTCAACGACGGCACGAGCTGGCCCGTCCAGGCGGGTCACCCCTGCATCGGGTGCTCCGAGCCCGATTTCTGGGACACCATGACCCCGTTCTTCAAACCCCTGTAACGGGACGTCCCGGAAACGAACCTGCTGCAGCTAAGCAAACGATCGGCAACAGAAAGGAGACACCATGGGCCAGAGAGTAACCATTGATCCCATTACAAGGATAGAGGGCCATCTCCGCATCGAAGTGGAGATCGAAAACGGGAAGGTGAAGGACGCCTGGAGTTCCGGGCAGATGTTCCGCGGCATCGAGGTCATCCTCCAGGGTCGCGATCCCCGGGACGCGCCCCTGTTCACCCAGCGTTCCTGCGGCGTGTGCACCCTGGTGCACTACCTGTCGTCGGTGCGCGCGGTGGAGGACGCGGTGGGCGTGAAAATTCCGGACAACGCACGGATAATCCGCAACCTGCTGCACGGCGCGCAGTTCCAGCACGACCACATCGTGCACTTCTATCACCTGCACGCCCTGGACTGGGTGGACGTGGTGAACGCGCTCAAGGCCGACCCGCAAAAGACGGCCGCGCTCCAGGACAACGTGAGCAACGCGTCCTTCGGCGGCGCGGTCTACTTCAAGCAGGTCCAGCAGCGGATCAAGACATTCGTGGAAAGCGGCCAGCTGGGCCCCTTTACCAACGGCTACTGGGGACACCCGGCGTACAAGCTGCCGCCGGAGGCCAACCTGATGGCGGCGGCCCACTACCTGGAGGCCCTGCGTGTCCAGGCGGAGGCAGCCAAGCTGCACGCCATCTTCGGCGCCAAGAACCCTCACCTCCAGAGCTTCGCGGTAGGTGGAGTCACCTCCGTGCGCGACCTGTCCCCGGACCGGCTCGCGTCCTTCAAGTACCTGTGGGAGAGGACCCAGAACTTCGTCAAGAACGTGTACATCCCGGACCTTCTGGCGGTGGCCAGCTTCTACAAGGATTGGGGCGGCATCGGAGGCACCACGAACTTCCTGGCATGGGGCGACCTGCCCAACTCGGACAAGGAACCCGAAAGCCTGACCCTGCCTCGCGGCCTGATCATGAACCGCGACCTGGCCAACGTGCAGATGGCGTATCCGGACAAGGTAACCGAGCACGTGGCCCGTTCCTGGTACGAGGGAGACGACAACCTGCCCCCGTTCAAGGGTGAGACCAAGCCGGACTACAGCGGCTACGACACGGACAAGGAGTACTCCTGGCTCAAGGCCCCGCGCTACGAGGGCGCCTCCTGCGAGGTGGGACCGTTGGCCCGCGTGCTGGTGGCCTATGCCAAGGGCCACGAGGGCGTGAAGGCCGTCGTGGACGACACCCTGGCCAAGCTGTCCGTGCCGGCCGGCGCCCTGTTCTCGACCCTGGGACGCACCGCGGCCCGCGGCCTCGAGACCGTAGTCATCGGCGACGCCATGGAAGGCTGGCTCAATGAACTCATCACGAACCTGAAAAACGGCAAGACCCAGACCTACCAGTCCTGGGACTGGCCCAAGAGCGGCATGGGCGTCGGCCTGAACGACGTGGCCCGCGGCGCACTGGGACACTGGATCGTCACCGAAGGGGACAAGATCAAGAACTACCAGTACGTGGTCCCCTCAACCTGGAACCTGGGCCCCAGGTGCAAGGGCGGCAAGCTCGGACCGGTCGAGGAAGCCCTCATCGGCACCCCGATCGCCGATCCCAAGCGCCCCCTGGAGGTCCTGCGCACCGTCCACTCCTTCGACCCGTGCATTGCCTGCGCGGTGCATGTCATTGACCCGAACTCCAATGAGGTGTACAAGGTTCGCGTGGCTTAAGGCGAATCGCGTCGTCCTGTCCGCCTCCCGTCGGTCCGGTTTCAGGCCGGTCTCCGGCGGGAGGCTTTTTTCCTGTGCCGGAGAATTGAATGAAATCACCTCATGTAATGGTTCTGGGAGTCGGAAACATACTGTTCTCGGACGAAGGCGTGGGCGTTCGGGTGGCCCACGAGATCATGGACCGCTACGAGTTGCCCGAAAACGTGAGCGTGGTCGATGGAGGCGTCCTGGGAATCAACCTTTTGGGCACCATTTCCTCGGCCGACCACCTCATCGTGGTGGACGCCGTCCGGAACGACGCCGAACCGGGTACCCTCCACAGGCTCGCGGGCGAGGAGATCCCCGCCAGGGTGCTGCGCAAGAATTCGCTGCACCAGGTGGACCTCCTGGAGTCCCTAACCCTCTGCCAGGCCCTGGACAAACAGCCCCGAACGGTTATAGTCGGAGTGGAGCCTTACGATATAAGGACCCTGTGCGTCGAGCTTACGGAAGTTACCGAAAACCGCGTCGAGGACCTGATAGGAATGGTGCTGGATGAGCTCGACCAACTCGGAATACAATGCACCGCAAAAGGAATGACAGACAATGTGCCTCGCAGTGCCGGGCAAAATAACCAGAATTGAAAACGGTATGGGCACCATCGACGTGGAGGGAATGCTTCGCGACGTGAGCCTCATACTGATCGAGGAGCCATGCGTGGGCGATTACGTGATCGTCCATGCCGGTTTCGCCATCCAGAAGGTGGACGAGGAGGAGGCCCTCGAATCGCTGAAGGTCATCCGGGAGATGGTGGACCTGATGGAAGACCCTTCGGTGCCCATGGAAAAGAAATTCAGGTAGCCGCGGGCCGCCGGAACGAAGACCGGCAGTCGTCATGATCAGGCATCCGCGACCGGACACTGCCGGGACGGCCGCGCGTATTCCTTCGTGATCGCCAAACGCATGTCGTACCGCCGCCAGTCGAACGATCCCTGCTGGAACATGGACCTTGTATGGAAGAACAAGGCGGATTCACCCGAATCCATGTGAGCCTGCCGAACCACTGGGCCTCCCGCGGCGAAACACTCTGGGCCCGCAAGGTGGGACGGGACCTTTACGAAGTCCGCAATATTCCCTTTTACGCCTACGGCCTGCACTTCGGCGACCGCGTCGTCGCCAACACCGAAGACCCGTCCAGACCCCCGGAAATTACGGCCGTGGAACAACGAAGCGGACACAGGACCCTGCGGGTCATGTTCAAGGACTTCGCGCCCGAGGCGGTGAGGGATGCCATGCTCAGATCCCTGGAACGGTTTGACGCCTACTTCGAGCAGGCCACTCCTAGGTATTATGCCCTGGACGTGGAGCCCGAGGGAAACTACGACGCCGTTTGCGAAGAACTGCGCAAATGGGAGCAAGACGGCCTCGTGGCCTACGAAACCTGCCAACAGCGGGTGCCGGGAAGTTTCGACGACGAACCACCGTCCCCGGAATAAACCGCCCTATTCCGGAACCGGCGAACCCGTCCTCGCCACCCGGACCTGGCCCAACTCCTCGGCCGACTGCAACAGGTACACCCGGGAAAAGCCCTCCTCTCCGATTTCCTTCAGGGAGCTCCACAGGTCCTCGGCCTGCCGCCGGACCACGTCCGCCGGCACGGTTCGCCCGGGTCGCAGCTTCTGCCTTGCCAGGCAGATGTCCAACGGCAACGCCAGGACCACGCACACGGCGGGCGCTCCCTCCCTTTCCGCCAGGTCGACAAGCTCCCGCCTTGCCCGGGCCTCCACGCTGGTGGCGTCCATCACCGCGAGCCTTCCCAACTCCAGGCGAAGGCGGCATATGGTGTGGGCCAGTGCGAATGCCTCCTCATTCACGCTCTGATCCTCGGGATCATCGCACACCATGGCCCGGCAGGCGTCCGAGGAAACGATTTCAGTGGCGGAAAAATGTTTTGAGGCAAAGGATGACTTGCCGGAGCCGGACGCTCCGCACAGCACCACGAGGCAGGGATCGGGAAGTTCTATCAGCATGTCGGCGCCTTTCGCCTACCCCTTTCCTCCGCCGTCGCCGGCCACGACGCGGTTGATCACGATGCCGTGGGATCTCCCGTAGGGTGCGATCCGCTCCGGGTGGTAGGCGCCGGACAGGTAGGTCTTGCGAAACGCGGGATCGTCCAACGGGTGAAGGATGTGGGCCAGATGCCCGGAGTAACCCGTGTCGTCCACCTCCTGGATACGGCGCACGATCCGCGCGGCGAATTCCACCGCGGGACGGCGCATGGTGGCTCCCCTGGGCCTGCATTCACGCACCGAGTACAGCCTGCGACAGGAAAACGGCCTGGCCTCGTACACCATGCATGCCTGTTCACCGTCTGGAAACGGGCATCTCGCGGTCCCTCCGTGGGACATCTCCCGGCGGTTCTGGCGGATGGCCTTTTTGAGCCGCTTCTGTTTCCTGGAGCCCATTATCAGCATTGCCTTCCGGGGCACCAGGGCCTCCAGGGTGGTCACGCCCACCGCCCCCACTTCCGTACAGCAGAAGGAGCAGCCCGGCTTGCACAGGGCGTCCTTTTTCAACTGGGCGACGGCGTCCTCGTACTCCTGGTACAGCTTCCTGATTCGGTCATGCAGGCCTTCCACGTCCAGCATCGGCAAACCGGTTCAGGCCGGGGGAAACAGTGTCAACGGGGCGATCTCCGCGAAATGGAAGGCTCCCGGCCGTTTCGCACCTCCCATGCCACCATGCGGACGCCCGGGCGTCCGCCGGCATCACCCTGTTTCCCGCACCCGCCTTGCGCCCGCGCCCGAACACGAACGGCGGCCCGCACCCGCCGGGCATGGTCTCACACCACCATGCACCGGATCAATGCCGGACCGCCGCTGAAATTCATGGTTCGCTTTCCCTTCAGGCCGTGCGGAACGGGGCGACTCAGACTCCTTCCGCCGGGGTGGGCTGATTCTGCCGACGGCGATACTCCGCCATCTCCCGCACCTTGCCGGCGCGCTTGGCAATGAACTGCTCGCACATCTGGTAGGCCTCGTCGTCCGTGTACTGGACCGGTGGATGCTTGCAGAAATACGAGGAAGGTGCTTCCAGTACGCCTCCCTCGCCCCGTTCCACAGCCAGCTTCACGCACCGGATCGCGTCGATGCCGACTCCGGCGGAGTTTGGCGAGTCCTCCACTGACAAACGGAGTTCGATCTCCATGGGCACGTCGCCGAAGAGCTTGCCCTCCATGCGGATGAAGCAGACCTTGTTGTCCTTCTGCCAGGGCACCCAGTCGCTGGGGCCCACGTGGATGTTCTCGTTTTCCAGACGCTTGGCCGCCACCGACTGCACGGCCTCGGTCTTGGACTTCTTCTTCGACGCCAGGCGGTGCCGGTTGAGCATGTTCAGAAAATCCGTGTTGCCTCCGGTGTTCAGCTGGTAGGTGCGCTCAAGCTTCACGCCCCGCTTGTGGAACAGATCGGTCAGGGCCCGGTGCGTGATGGTGGCGCCCAACTGGCTCTTGATGTCGTCACCGATCAGCGGGAGGTTGCGCTCCTCGAAACGCTTGGCCCATTCGGGATCGCTGGCGATGAACACCGGAATATTGTTGATGAAGCCGACACCGGCTTCCAGCGCGCACTCCGCGTAGAACTTGGCGGCCTGTTCGGAACCCACGGGAAGGTAGTTGAGCAGGACTTCCGCGCCGGAATCACGCAGCACCTTCACGATTTCGTCCTTGTCCGGTTCGGCCTGCCTGGAAGGCATGAACGTGTACTTGGGTTCATAGTCCTTCATATGGTCGGAAAAGCCGTCCAGAACAGGCCCCATGCGGACCCTGGTTCCCGTGGGGGCCAGATCGGGACAGAATACCTTCGTGCAGTTGGAACCCTCGAAGATGGCCTCGGAAACGTCCTTGCCAACCTTGCGTTCGTCAATGTCGAAAGCCGCGGCGACCTCTATGTCGCCCGGAGCGTAACCTCCGATCTCCCAGTGCATGATCCCGATTGCGTCCTCGGGGCTCTTGTCCTTGTAATAGTGGATGCCTTGTACCAGGGAACTGGCACAATTCCCGATTCCGGCAATCGCGATCCGAATTTTGTCCATCTGGTGTTCTCCTTCTTGGCAACACGTATTCCGCGCAGATATTCCGCTGTCCGGTGTCCGCCGATCCGGCAACCGGTCTCGTAGCCGCGCCACGCCGGCGTAATGCCGCCCACGAGAACCTTCCGGTTTCCGTCGACCAGGAGCTCGTGCGCTTGGAGACTGTCGAGATTCCCCGATACCTTCCTCCCGGAAAGACTCTCGGGGCAACCGATCCTCTCTTTTCGTCTCTGCGGCCCGTCCCCGCCAACGGCCTTTGCACGCCACAAAAAGGACGGCGTTCAGCCCGGTTGGCAAAATCCGTGCCTCAAACCTTGCCTTGGGGGATGTTCTGCTAAAGGGGAATCAATCGTTAATCTTATCTTAACATACTCTTTCAGGCCGAACTGTCAAGTGATTACACGCATGATGCACAGAACACCCGTGACACCCTCCGGCAACGCCCGAACCGTCCCGTGCCGCGGCCCCCGCCATGCCCGGCCGCGCACGTTCCCGATTCCCTCTTGCATTGGAAAGGACCTCCGGCTATGTTTTCCTACCTTGGCAAGGAAAATCGCCCGGCTCCGACCGGAGCCGACCGCAAGCAAAGAGGAGTTCTCCGACATGTCGCTCAGGGAAAGTTTTATCGCGCCGCATTTCTACCGATTGATCGAGGATTACCTTCTGCCCGGCGTGGAACGGGTACTGAAAACACCGAACCGGGTGACCCTGGCCAGCCTTGTTCCGGCCGCCCTGGTTCCCTTCGGCTTTTTCCTGCACCCCTTCCTGGGCGCTTTGATGATGGGGCTTTCCGGCACATGGGACTGCCTGGACGGCCTCATGGCCCGCCGCCAGGGCAGCACCAGCCTCTTTGGAGCATTCCTGGACTCCAGCCTGGACAGGGTGTCGGACACCTTGTTCCTCATGGGCTTCTGGGTCCTGTTCTGGCCCACGGACCATGCGCTGTGGGCCGGTATCCTGGTTTTCCTGGCCGCGGTCGCCACGTACATGATCAGCTACACCAAGGCCCGCGCCGAGGGCCTGGGCCTCCGGTGCGACACGGGCCTGTTTGAACGGGGAACCCGAACCCTGTACCTCATCATATGGGCGCTGATTCTGTGCTTCACCAAGCCGGTGTTCATGGAGGTGCTGTGGAGCGGCCTGGTCCTGTTCACCCTGCTTGCCACGGCCACCGTGGTGCAGCGCATGGTGCATGTGTGGAGGGAGAGCCTGTAACCAGGCGGTGCGGGCTCCGGCAGTGTACAGCCAAACCGTTTGAGGCAATGGCGTTTGCGGACGGCAATGAAGCCAGACGGCAAATGCCTCGGATGTTTTCGCCCGAAGGCGCCGAATCCGGCCTGGTAAGGGCACGGCGCGCTGTGTCCGCACATTCTGTTTCCATTTTCATTTTCAACATCCGACTTGACGAACGGATGTCCGGTCGGTATGCTCCACCCATTCACCGACCAATCAGTCGATCGCCCAATACCGAATCAAAGGGAGAACCCATGCCCCCTATCCCGGAACTCGAGGAAACACGACGATCCCAGATACTGCTCGCCGCCGTGAAATGCCTCGCCAACCACGGCTGCGCCAACGTCACCATGGCGGAAGTCGCCGAAGCCGCCAACCTCTCCAAGGGCGGCCTCACCCACTACTATCCGTCCAAGGACGAGCTCTTCAAGGAAACCTTCAAGGAATTCTTCCGCCGTGTATTCGACCGCTTCCAGGCCATGCAGGCCCGGGTCGACGACCCGGAACAGCGCCTGTACGACTTCGAGCTGCTGTTCGATCCCGTGGAAACCGCCGACGAGATCGGCGACCCGGAAACCTCCCTGATCAGCCTCGGGTACCCCCTCCTGTATGACTGCATGTTCCTGGCTGCACACGATCCTGAGTACAGGGACCTGTTCGAGGAGTGGGTGGACGAGTGGATTCGCCTGTTGAAACGCGCCCTCGAGGACGGCGTTCGGAGCGGGGTGTTCCGGGAAATGGACACGGAAGCCGTGGCCCGCACCATCTCCGCCGTCTACCAGGGAGTCGCCACCAGGTGGTTTCTGGCGCCCCGGGGCCATTCCATCTCGTGGGCCACCGAATCCTACCGCAAGGCCATCGAAGGTCTCATGTTGCCATACAAGATCAACCCGTAGACAAAAGGAGGCGCTCATGCCGGTATTCGAGAGTACGGACAAGATGTACGAGGTGCTGGGCGGGCTGTTTCGTGAACTCATGAAGGACGAAAAGATCTACAGGACGGCGATGGACACGGGCATCAGCATCTGCTTCAACATCACCGAGCCCAAGGGCCAATTATGGCTGGACCCCAGTGACGAACGCAGGGTCATCTGCGGCTCCCACGACATACGGCCCACCATCACCATGAACCTTTCCGGCGATTCCTGCCACGACTTCTGGCTCAAGAAGCTGTCCCTGCCCATGGCCATCGCCAAGGGCAAGATCAAGGCCAAGGGGCCCATGCCCAAGGTGCTGAAGATGCTGCCCATGCTGAAGCCCGCGCACGAAATGTACCCGGAAATCGCCCGCTCCCACGGACTGCCCGTGTAGCCAGCGCACCAAGGAGGCAAACATGAGCTACACCGATCTGAACGTCGACATCACCCCGGAAATGGAATCCATCCAGCGGGAGACCCACAAGTTCGCCAAGGAGGTCCTGCGGCCCGCGTCCATCGAACTGGACGCCATGGATCCGGAGTCGGTCATCAAGAGCGACATCTACTGGGACACCATGAAAAAGGCCTATGACCTCGGGTATCACACCATCTTCATTCCGGACACCTGGGGCGGCCTGGGGCTGGACCCCATCGAGATACACATGGTGCTGGAGGAACTGGCGTGGGGCAGCGCTGACTTCGCCGTGGGCATCGCCGTGTCCTGCTTTCCTTCCTTCTTTTCGTCCATGGTGCCCAACGACAAGCTCATCGACGAGATCATCGTACCCTTTTGCGAGAACAAGGACGCCACCCTCATCGGCTGCTGGGGCATCACCGAGCCGGACCACGGCAGCGACCAGCTTTCCGTGGGCACACCCTGGTTCCACGATCCGAACGTCACCGGCCAGTGCTCGGCGCGCAAGGAAGGCAACGAGTGGGTGATCTCCGGACAAAAATCCGCATGGGTGTCCAACGGCACCGTGGCGACCCACTGCATGGGGTATGTGAACATAGACCCATCCATGGGGCTCGCCGGCGGCGGCATCTGCATCATCCCCCTGGACGGCCCCGGAGTGCGCAAGGGCGCGCCACTGGACAAGATGGGCCAGCGCGCCCTGAACCAGGGCGAGATATTCTTCGACAACGTACGGGTGCCCGAAGAGTACATGGTGGTGGACCAGGAAAGCTACGAATCCATGCTGGACATGACCCTGGCCACGGCCAACGCGGGCATGGGAGCCATGTTCACGGGCGTTGCCCGCGCCGCCTACGAGATGGCGCTGGAGTATGCGAAGGAACGGGTCCAGGGCGGCAAGCCCCTGTTCGAACACCAGCACGTCAAGCACAAGCTGTTTTCCATGTTCACAAAGGTCGAGGCGGCCCGCGCCCTGTCCCGCGCCGCGCTGGTGTACAACATGTACAATACCCCACCGCTGACCCGCTACTCCATCGCCAGCAAGACCTACTGCACCCAGGTCGCCTTCGAGGTGGCGTCAGACGCCCTGCAGATATTCGGCGGCGTGGGACTGACCAGGGAGTATCCCATCGAAAAGATATTCCGGGACGCCCGGGCAGCGTTGATCGAGGACGGGGCCAATGACACGCTGATGCTGGTGGGCGCCCATGAACTCTAACAGGCCGGACAGGTACGCGGTCCGCCGCGTCGGGCCGGGCCGTTCGTCGAGGCGGCGTGCATCGGTTAAAGGTTTTTCATTACCGCGTGGCCTCCAGGCGGTAATGAACCGGCCTGAACTCGTTTTTTACTGCCGTGGGAAATAACGGGCGGTCGCTCGTACAAAAAGACAACAATCTTCCAGCAAAGGGGATTCTGATCATGGAAAACCTGCACATCTACCAGCTGACCGGCGTGAAGAACATCGACCCGGACAAGGAAGTCTACATCTTTTTGGGTGACGACGGCTCGGAAAACCGGGTCACCCTGGGCAGCCTGTACCAGGACACCAACCGCATGGCCAACCTGCTGCTGGCCAACGGAATCGGCGCGGGCGATCGGTTCGTCCTGCTCATGCGCAACTACGCGGAGTTCCTGTACGCCCTGTTCGCCGCGCTGTCCATCGGCGCGGTGGCCGTGCCCATCGACCCTCGCTCCAAGGGCCGCAAGCTGGCCTTCCAGATCAACAACACCCAGTCCAAAGGCATCCTGGTTTCCGACGAGTGGCTGGGGGGCCTGGACGAAGTGGCGGACGACATCAGGGACGTTCCCGTGATCGGGGCACTTTACAAGCCCTGGCACGACATCCCGAAACGGGAAGCCTACCCGGACCTCGATGAAGTGCTTGCCGCGCAGAGCCCGGACCCGCCGGACAGGCTCGCGCCCCTGGACTTCCAGGCGCCGGCCCAGATCATCCACACCTCGGGCACCACGGGGGACCCCAAGGGCGTGGTGCTGCGGGCGGACCGGTACATGATCTACGGCATGCTGGGCAGCCTCGTATTCGGCTACCAGTCCGACGACGTGCTGTACACGGGCCTGTCGCTGACGCACGGCAACGCCCAGTCCGTAACGGTGATCCCTGCGCTGGCCCTGGGCCTCAAGGCGGTGGTGGGCGAGAAATTCACGAAAAGCCGCATCTGGGACATCTGCCGCAAGTACGGATGCACGTCCTTTTCCCTGCTCGGCGGCATGATGTCCGGCATCTACAACGAACCCCCCAAACCCGACGACGCGGACAACCCGGTGCGCAAGGTCATCTCCGCCGGGACGCCCCGCGCCATCTGGGAGGACTTCGAAAAGCGCTTCGACGTGAAAATCCACGAATGGTACGGCGCCGTGGAAGGCGGCCTGGCCCACAACCCGCCCGGCTTCGGGCCGGTGGGTTCCTTCGGCAAACCGCCCGAGGGCCTGCTGGAGATGCGCGTGGTGGATGACAACGACCAGCCTTGCCCACCCAACGTGCGGGGCGAACTGGTGTCCCGTATGGTCTCCGGCGAGACAAAGGTGGACTACTACGGCAAGGAGAAGGAGTCCAGGGAGAAGACGCGCGGCGGCTGGCTCCGTTCCGGCGACATCTGCCACACGGATGAAGAAGGCTTCTTCTACTTCGACTTCCGCAAAGGCGGAGGCCTGCGCCGCCAGGGTGACTTCATCCAGCCCGACTTCGTGGAAAAGGTCATCGGCGAGCACCCCTCCGTGTCCGAAGTCTGCGTATACGGCATCCCGGCAGCCTCCGGCGCGCCCGGGGAAAGCGACCTCGTCGCCGCCGTGGCCCCGTTCGCAGGGAAGTCCTTGGACATGGAAGGCATCAGGGCCCGCTGCCTGGAACACCTGGAAAGGGTGGCCGTGCCCTCGTACCTGCAAATCGTGGACGAGATACCCAAAACCGTGTCCGAAAAAGCCCTGGACCGCGTCCTCAAGGACGCCTTCTCCCCGGACGCGGACAACGTGGTGGCGCTGTAAGGCGGGTAGGCACGGACGGATCGGCCAAGTGGGGAAAGGCAAAGGCGGAAAGGCAGGGGGAGAAGGCGGAAAACGTGTTTCGCGCATTCATGCGGGCGCGAAGCGCGGAATTTTCCCCGCATCCATGCGGAGCCGAAGGCCGGAAAACAATGCTTTCGTCATCCCCGCGAAAGCGGGGACCCATATAACAGCCCGTTGAAAAACTCGAAATTGGCAGCCTGTTCAAAAACGATGAGATG
>JBKHBM010000016.1:0-50874 GCA_046542385.1 Desulfatibacillaceae bacterium
AGCAACTCGATCAGAGGACCAGTTTCTCTGCCTTCCGGACATTTGCCCTAATCGGAAGAGGGACAATAAAGAACCACAATCATTAGGCGATCACGTGGTTTGTATTATTATTTCGCTTTGACTCCCGTGGACTGGCCTTATTTCGGCTTGTCCAGTTCGTTTTGGAGCAGCTCGATCTGCCGGCTGTCGTGCACCACGAACCTGGGTTCCCGATGCTCGGTCACATACTCGTACCACCTGTCCGAGTCCCCGCTGGCCAGCCTTTGTTCCAGCAGCGCTATCCTGGCGGTCAACGCCTCCTCCCGGCTCATCTCCTGCCTGGCCTGGGACGCCTGCCGTGCAAGCGCATGCTCCAGTTGTTCGTCCTCGGACAACTCTTCCACGGGCGTTTTGGGTTCGTAAGAGGTCACCGGGCCGGTGGTGTCGCCGGTCCCGCCATCGGACGGGTCTGCTTCGTATGCCTGTTGCCTTGTCCTGCTTGCCCACTCGTCGTAGGAGCCGGGCTCCCGTTGCGCCGCCATGTCGGGCGTCCCGGAGCGGGGGGAAAGGCTATCCCGCGAGGGATGCGTGCCGCCACCGTCCTGCTCCGAAGAGGGCGCGGGGAGGACGTATTCCACCTCTCCGGCTTTTTCGGCCGGGGCGGCGGCGGCTTCGGTTTCCGCCGCGGGTTCCATGGGCTCCGGGGAATTCGGCGTGGTAATCACGAGCATCCCCGTCTTGCCGTCTTCCACGACATACACCCTCGCCGTCCCGGCCCCCTTGAGCATGGACACCAGTTCCGGCACTTTCCCTCCCCGGGCCAGAGACCCGGCCACGGAACCGCCCCCTTGGTTGTCGAAAAAGTAGATCTCCGCGTTGTCATCGGCGGCGAGCATCTTTTCGAGGTGTTCCATGCTGCCCGACACGGGGTCGGACAACAGGATTCCGTCCCGGCATTCGAATTCCGTGACGGCGGACGAGGCGGCCGAGGACGCGGCTGACAACAAGAGGATGACCAACGCACATGCCAGTATGTTTCTCATTTCCGATCTTCCTTCCTGCAAGGGCTGACAACACGCGCTTTTGTAAATGCGTCCTGTAGCCGGTTTCAAGGTTGTGACCATGAACCCTTATCCTTCGGATTCATGGCTGTTTGCTTATGCCGGTTTGTGATCTTGGTTAGAATTGTGTTCGTGTCGGCGCGCCGGGGCCATCACGCAAATCTCGCCTGCTTCAAACACTCGTCTAACAACATAAGGATACTCAGGTGTTGGTTTTCAATCCAATTGGCCGTGGCTGACTGCGTACACCGGAATCATTTCCTGGTATGAGGCTCGGATGCATACACATACCCATTTGAAACCAGGCGCCGGAGCGGTGCGGATTGCCTGGGTGCTGGCTGTCCTTCTGGCCTGCATGGCGGCGACCGTTTCCGCCGCGACTGCCGGGGAACCCGGCGGTGTGCGGTACACAATCATGCCCGGAGACCGCCTGGACATCTCCGTCTGGAGGGAGCCGGAGCTAAGCAGGGAGATACTGGTGCCGCCCGACGGGGTAGTGTCCTTTCCGCTGATCGGAGACGTGCATGCCGCGGGCAAGAGCGTCACCGAGTTGCGCGCGGACATATACAAAAGGATTTCCGAGTTCATTCCCGATGTGTCCGTTTCGGTGATCCTCCTGCAGCCCAGCGTCAGGAGCGCATACGTGATCGGAAAGGTGGCGCATCCCGGGCAATTTCCCATCAAGGCCCGGACCACGGTGGTTCAGGTCCTGTCCATGGCCGGCGGCCTGGACAGGTTCGCCTCTCCGGGAGACATCCTTGTTTTGCGCGCGGTGGACGGGAAAACCGAGACGTACGCATTTGATTACGGCGAGATGGAGAAGGGCCGGAATCTCGAGCAGAATATCAAGGTAGAGGACGGAGACGTCATACTGGTTCCATGAATGGGGAATCATGACAGAAAGTGCGTTGATTTGACCTTTTCGGGTGTCCTGAAAAACGGCGCGGTTCATCGCTTCCCGACCCTGGAGTCCAGGCGGGGACACCTGTTACCTCTCATCCTGTCGGTTCTGGCCCTGTTGGCCCTCGTTGCCGGAACTCCCGCGCCGGGCCATGCCGGGCGGCTATCGCTGGCACCCTCTCTCGGTACCGGGGTCGGATATGACTCGAATCCGTTCTGGCAGCGCGACCCGGACAACGCCGGCGTTTTTTTGCGGATCAAGCCCAGGTTGGAGGCAAGCTGGCGTGAGGAGCGGTGGAAGCTGGACAGCGCCGTGGGGGCCCGCGTTCTCCATTACTTCGAGGACGACAATTTGAACAGGGAGGACGTTTACGGAACTCTCGGCGTGAAACTCCATGCAACCGAGTGCCTGCGGCTTAATGCGCACGTGAAGGCGTTCCGGGAAAACACCCTGGATTCGGAGCTCGCGGAAGTCGGCGTGGTCCGGGTGTACTCCGAGAAGGTCCGGCTGGTCGGCGGCGGCGGGTTCGAGTGGGACATGTTCCCCCGGACCGTGGGGGTTGGCAGCTACTCCCACACGGATGTCGGGTACGACTCGGACAATTTGCGGGACCATACCTCCCAGAGTGCTTCGTTTCTGGTGAGCCACCGGTTGAAGACCCGCAGGGACACCCTTCTGGGCAAGGCTGCTTATACGAGGTACGACTCCTCGGCCTCCCTGGTGGACAACGGTTCGCTGTACGCGGGATGGAACCGGGACCTCTCCGCCTCCTGGTCCGTGGAAAGCCTTTTCGGGGTGCGACTCACAAACCGGCAGGTATTCAGGTTCGAGCCGGCAACCAATTCCGTTGTCGAGGCTCACGAATTGGACTGGGGCGGACTGGCCAATGTGACCGTGTATTATTCCGGCGAGGAAGACGAGGCCAGCCTGGGATACTCCCGGGACCTGTCCTACACTTCGGGCGGGTATCCCATCAACCGGGACGTGCTGCGGGGAAGTTACAGGCATCAATTCACCGAGGACCTGGCCGTTGGCATCTCTTCGGGCGTCTATCGCACCAAGTACGATTCGGACGCGAACCAGCCCGACGGCGTGAGCTACAACATCGAACCATGGGCAAGCTGGCGGTTCAATGCGGCCGACACTCTCAAGCTGAGCTACAGATACTGGAAGGGTGACCGCGACGGCCAGGGCCTGGACAGGACCCGGCACGAGATACTCCTCCAATGGCAGTACCATCCGGGCGCCTGGACCCCGTGACGTCGCCCGGCGCGGCCAGGACGAACCAAGGAAGCAGGGAATGGAAGAATCCGTTGATTTCGTTTCATTGAAAGGGTACGTGCGAAGGCGCAAGACGTCCTTTCTCGTCACCTTTGTCCTGATCGTGGTGGCGGCCGTGGCCGTGGCCTTTACGCTGCCCCCGGTCTATCTCTCCAAGTCCACCATCCTGATCGAGGATCAGCAGATACCCCAGGAATACGTGATGACCACGGTGACCTCCTTCGTGGAGGAGCGCCTCCAGACAATCACGCAGCGCATCATGCGGCGCGACAGGTTGTGGGACATCATCCAGCGTTACAATCTGTACCAGGACATGAGGGAATCGGCCACGGTCGAGGAAGTCATGGAGAAGATGCGCGAGGACATCGCCCTGGAAACCATCAGCGCGGACGTCATCGACCGCCGCACCGGGCGCGCCACCTCGGCCACAATCGCCTTCACCCTGGCTTACGAGGGGGAGGATCCCGCCACGGTGCAGAAGGTGGCCAACAACCTGGCATCGCTGTACCTCGAGGAGAACATGCGCACCAGGGAGCGGCAGGCTTCGTCCACCAAGGACTTCCTGGAGCAGGAGATGCAGGCCCTCAAGGTCCGCATCGAGGATTACCAGACCCGTATAAGCCAGTTCAAGCAGGACCACATCGGCGAGTTGCCCGAGTACAACGACGTCTATATGAAGACGATCGAGCGCCTGGAGGCCAGGCTGGCCCAGGCCGAGACCGAGCGCAGGTACATCGAGGAGCGCAAGATCATGCTTGAGGCGAGTATCTCCGAGGTCGAGCCCCTGACGCCCATACTCACCGAGCAAGGCGAGACCGTGATGAACCCGGTGGAACGGCTCAAGTACCTGCGTCTGCGGCTCATCACCCTGCGGGGCAACTACTCGGAGCAGCATCCGGACGTGAAGAGGGTGAAAAAGGAAATCGCCCAGTTGGAAAAAGAGAACAAGAGTTCCGGCGACGCCATGGTCAAGATCCGCCACCTCCAGGACCTCAAGGGGGAACTGGGGGAAAAGCGCGGCCGCCTGGGCCCCGGTCACCCGGACATACAAAGGCTGGAGCGGGAGGTCGCGGCCCTGGAAGAGGATGTCGGCTCCCTCAGGGCGGAGAAGTTTACCCAGGAATACGGTGAACTGCGCCCCGACAACCCGGCCTACATCAACCTCAAGACCCGGATCGCGGCAACGGAACTGGAACTGGCCGCCCTGGCGGCGGAGACGGACAGGATTCGCGGCCTCATCGAGGAGTACCAGACCAAGATCGAGAATTCGCCCAGGCTGGAAAAGGAATACAACAACCTGTTGGTGGACTACCAGAACGCCCGGCACAAGTACAACGAGATCGTGCAGAAGCTCATGGAGGCCGGGGTGGCCCAGGGCATGGAGCAGTCCCAGAGGGCGGAGCGTTTCACCATCATCGAACCCGCCCAGTTTCCGGAAAAGCCCTACAAGCCCAACCGCATGGCCATCCTGCTCATCGGCGCGGTCATGGCCCTGGGCGGCGGCATGGGCGTCGCCATCGCCAGGGAGAGCCTGGACAGCTCCATCAAGAGCCCGCGGGAACTCGTGGAAGCCACGGGGCTGCCCGTGCTCTCGTCGGTGGACTGGCTCGATGCGCGGGGCGACAACAACCGGCGACGGATGGCGGCGTGGGCCGTTGTGGGCGCGGGGGGCGTGGGCATGGCCGCGCTCCTGGTGGCGACCCACATCTACGTGATGCCCCTGGATATCCTGTGGATCAAGGTCAAACGGGTATTGTTCCTGTAATCACCGTGCAACCGTCATGGTATGCGCCCGAAAAACACGGCTTGAGGTAAGAGAACATGGAAACCAGCGTGGACGAACACACGGCTATAGCCGGACACAGGTTTACGACCAATGGGCACGAGTTGTCCATCAACTATACGAAGACGCGGGTGATGCCGGTGGATGCCGGACTTCTGGAGCGCAACCGGGTGATCAGTTCGTGCAGGCACATGCTGCGGGCCGCCAACCAGGTCAAGACCATGAGGACGCGGGTGGTGAAAGCCCTCGAGAAGCTGGGGGGCAACTGCATCCTGGTGGCCGGCGCGCGGTCCGGCGAGGGCAGGACCCTGTCCGCAATCAACCTGGCCATCAGCATCGCCCAGCAGGTGGACAGGACCAGCCTGTTGGTCGACGCGGACCTGCGGGACCCGCCCAACCCCATGCACGCCTATTTCGGATGGGACCGCCAGCCCGGGCTTTCCGGTTACCTCCTGGGGAAGGTCAAGGTCGAGGACGCCCTTGTCTGCCCTGGTATCAACCGCATGGTGGTGTTTCCGTCCGGCAGGCAACTGGACGCCTCCTCGGAGGCGCTGGGAGGGCCCAGGATGGCCGGGTTGGTTGCCGAGATGAAGGCCAGGTACGATGACCGCGTCATCCTGCTGGACAGCCCTCCGCTTCTGGAACGGGCGGACGCCCTGGTGCTATCGAGGCTGGTGGACGGCGTCATCCTGGTTGTGGAGGCGGAACGCACCAGCACGAGGGATGTCGAGCAATGCCTGGAACTGCTGGCGGACCGTCCCATAATCGGCACCATATTCAACAAGGCCAGGTAGCCGCGGTGGAGGAGGAATCGGCGGGGGCAAGGCTCCGTCGTACCGGGGTCGGCGGCTTGGGAGTCCGGGTCGCCAGCATGGCCGCCCAGTTCCTGGCGGCGGTGGTGCTGGCCCGGGTCCTGGACGCGGACGGATACGGCGTGTACGCCTTTGCCATGGCCGTGGTCACCGTGGCCACGATTCCCGCGCAGACCGGGCTGACCAACCTTGCCGTCCGATATACCGCTACATACCACGTCCGGGAAGAATGGGGCGCGCTGAGGGGCCTGTTCGCCACCCTGCCGCGATGGGCGCTGGCATACGGGTTGTCGGCAGCCGCTGTCCTGCTTGCGGCGACATATTGGACCAAGGGGCTCGGCGCCGGCGCCAGGGAGATTCCGGCCCTGGCCTGGACATGTCCCGTACTGGTTCTTACGCCCCTTGTCGCCCTTGCGGGCGGCTTTCTGCGCGGCCTTGGACAAACCGTGCGGGGCCTTATTCCCGAATTGGTTTACCTTCCAGTGGGCTTTCTCATCCTGGTGGGAGCCATGGCCGTATTCGCCGAGCAATGGCTCACCCCGGGAAACGCCATGGCCATGCGGGCCGCGGCCGCCACGTTTGCCGTTGCCGTGGGCTGGGCCATGCTGGCGCGGCAAAGGCCCGGGGGGCCGGCGGAATGCAGGCCCGAACCCAGGGCGCGCGAGTGGTTCAGGACGATCATGCCCCTGTCCTTCATGGGCGGAATGATGATTGTCAACAGCCAGACCGACATCCTCATGCTGGGCTGGTTCCGGGACGCCTCCGAAATCGGCGTGTACAAGGCAGCCGTGCAGGGCGCCTCCCTGATCGCGTTCGTCCTCACGGCGATGAACACGGTGCTGGCTCCGCACCTGGCAAGGCTGTATGCCACGGGCGAGATGTCCGGCCTGCGGGAACTGGTTACGAAAAGCGCACGCGTCTCCCTGGCCGGGGCGCTTCCGGCCGCCATCGTCTTCTGGTTGTTCGGCGACAGCCTGCTGGGGTGGGTGTTCGGCCCGGAGTTCAGGTCGGGATACGTCCCGCTGGCGGTTCTGTGCCTGGGCCAGGTGGTGAACGCGTCGGCCGGCTCGGTGGGGTTTCTGCTCAACATGTCCGGCCACGAAAGGGACACGGCCATGGGCGTCACCGTGGCCGCCGTGTCCAACATCGTGCTGAACGGGGTGCTGATTCCCATGTACGGCATGCCCGGCGCGGCGATGGCCACGGCGTCGAGCATGGTTCTGTGGAACGTGCTGCTGGTGTTCCTGGCCCGCAGGCGCACGGGATTGGACAGCACCTTTCTGGGTCTTGACCGCTCCGGGGTGAAATACCATGACGAAAATGCCTGACTTTTTCATAATAGGCGCTCCCAAGTGCGGAACCACCGCCATGGCCCACTGGTTGTCCGAACATCCCAGGGTGTTCATGAGCCCTGTCAAGGAGCCCCATCACTACAACACGGACATGGATTACGTGCTGACCCCGGCAAGGGATCGCTACGAGAAACTGTTTTCCGGCGCAAACGGCAAACACCTCGCCGTGGGCGAAGCCTCCACCTGGTACATGTACTCCCGCGCGGCCGTTCCCGCCATCCTGGCCGACAACCCGGGCGCCCGCTTCATCGCCATGCTCAGAAACCCCTCGGACATGGCCCATTCCCTCTACACCCACAACGTGTGGGGCGGGGACGAACCGGTGGGTGATTTCATCGCCGCCTGGGGTCTCTCCGAACAGCGCGTTGCCGGCATGCCAAGGCATGCCTACCAGCATGCCTGCCTTCTGGGCGACCAGATGGAACGGCTTTGCTCCCTGGCGCCGCCGGAACGGGTCTGCGTGGTCCTGCTGGATGACGTGGTCCGGGACACCCTGGCTGAATACAGGAGGGTGCTGGACTTTCTGGGCGTCGAGTACGACGGAAGGACGGACTTTCCGGTGAAGAACGCGGCAAAGAAGCGCCGGCTGCCCGCCCTGGGTCGCGGCCTGTTCCGGGCCGACAGGGTACTCAAGGCCGCGAAAAGGAAGCTGGGCGTCGAGGCGGAATTCGGCGCATTGCGGGCCGTCAATCGGTTGAACTCGCGGCGCGCGTCGCGGGAAAGGCCCGGCATGGAAGCCCTGGGGATGATGCGCCGGAGCTTTTCCGGTCAGGTGGACAAGTTGGAAGAACTGTTGGACCGCGACCTCGGCCACTGGCGGGAGGATTGAGCACATGGCCGGACGAAGCCTGGGCATCCGCCCCACACAAACCGGTCGCCGCGGCAACCCGGAAATCGCCGTCTCCGTGGTCATCCCCCTGTACAACAAGGAGGCCTCGATCGCGAGGACCATCGAAAGCGTATTGTCCCAGGAAGGGGCGCCCGGGTTCGAAATCGTGGTGGTAGACGACGGATCCACCGATGGAGGTCCGGCGGTGGTGGAGTCCATAGGCGACCTCCGGATACGCCTTGTCCGGCAGAAAAACCAGGGAGTGTCCGCCGCCCGAAACACGGGGGTCAGGGAGTCCCGGGCGGATCTGGTGGCCTTCCTGGACGCGGACGACCAGTGGCGCCCTGCCTTTCTGGCAACCGTCCGCCGCCTTGCGCGGCAATACCCGGAATGCGGGGCCATCGGCTCGGCCTATGAATTCGTGGAACCGGACGGCAAAAGATGGTCACCCCGGCATTCGTCCATCCCGCCGGCGCCCTGGGAGGGCATCATCCCGGATTACTTCCGGGCCGCGGCGAAAATGCCGCCCGTGTTTACGTCCGGCGTGGCCATAAGGCGCGGTGTGTTGGACGAACTGGGCGGCTTCCGTGTGGGCGTGCGCCTGGGCGAGGACCTGGACATGTGGGCAAGGATCGCCCGTCGTTATCCCATTGCCTGGTCGTCCTCGCCCCTGGCCGTATACAGGAAGGACGCGGCGGCAAGGGCCTGCGTGCAAAACCCTGCCTCTCGCCGCGAGTGGACGCTGTGGGCTTCCCTGGCCCTGGAAGTGAACGAGGACGAGGTGGACGAACCCGGCGGGTATCCCGGTTACGAGGAATACGTGTATCGCAAGCTGCTTGGCCAGGCCGTGCACTGCATGGCGCGCGGAAAAAGGCCGGACGCCATGGCCTGCCTGGAACTTGCGAAGCCCACCCGGGAGTACCGGACCAGAAGGCTGCTTTACTCGGCGTTGTGTGCAATGCCCGCTCCGTTGGTGTCGCTTGCGCGCGGCCTGTTTTTACGAGGGATTCCGAAGCCGCGGGCGAAGTCATGGAGTTGGAACGGGAAGACGGATTGATGGTGGAAACCAGTGAAAAAAAGGGGCTGCTCTTTTTGGGCGACTGCTTTTTCCGCACGGGGACGGGCAAGGACCCGTTTGCCGCGCTCCCGGGGTGGTTCGCCGAAAGCGCGGCGGTGGTCAATTGCGAAACGGTGGTGCTGACCGGCGAAGCGTCCCGGCCACGGCTGCCCAAGCTCATCGAGATACAGACCACGGACAGGGACGTGTGCGAGGGGGCCGTCAAACGCTTTGACATGCTGTCGGTTGCCAATAATCACACGCTGGACAGCGGGCGGGCGGGACTGGCTCAGACAACGGCCTGGCTGGAAGTCCGTGGACACGCCGTCATCGGGCAGGCAGGCAAGAGCCGCGCGGACATCATGGTGGGCAAAAGACGCGTCGCCGTTTTCGCCTGCGTGGATTTTTCCTCCCGAAAATACCGGGCGCTGGCAAGGCCCCGAGACATCTTCACGGAAATCCGGCGGGCCAGGCAAAGCGCGGACGTGGTCTGCGTGTGCGTCCACTGGGGCACCGAGTACGCCGATTATCCGTCGCCGGCGCAACGCCGGCTGGCCGCGCGGTTCGCCCATTCCGGGGCCGACCTCGTCGTGGGCCATCATCCCCACGTGTTCCAGGGTTGCGAGAACGTGGGCCCGGCCCGGGTGTACTATTCTTTGGGTAACGCCAATTTCGGAACCTGGCAGAACCGGCATTCCCCATGGTCGAACGTGGGCATGGCCGTGCGGCTGGATTTCATCGAGGGAAAGCCGAAGTTCTCCGAGCATTTTTTCCGCATCGACGAAAACCGGGAACTGGCCCCCGCGGACGAGAAGACCCAACGCGCGGCCCGTGCGCGGTTTGCCTCCCTGTCCGGCGACAACGCGGCAAAGGACTGGATCGCCTGGGGCAAGAACGCGTCCCGGGTGTTCGTGGCTCAGGAATCGGAAGCCTTTTCCATCCGCCTGCGCAAGGGCAGGGCCATCGAATACCTCATCTTCCTGTACTGGCTCACCAAGCCCAAAACCGCGTTCCTGCTGGCCTGCTTTCTGGCCGGAAGGGTGGGAAAAGGCGTGGTCAGGCGGCGAAAGCCAACGGCGGAGCTGGAAGCATGAATGGCAACGGCGCAAAACGCCCCGGTATCCTGGTGATCGGCGCGGTGCCTCCGCCCTGGTCCGGGCCGGAGATGGACAACGTGGGCATGCTGGCGTCGCCCACGTTGCAAAAGGCGTTTTCGCTCGTCCACGTGAATACGCAAAAACACACGAAAAACGAGCAGAAGGGCACCCTGTCCGCCAAAAACCTTGTGCTGGAGGCGGGCAACGCGGTGCGAATCCTGGTGAAAGTCGTCAAAACCCGGCCCACGATCGTGTATCTCTCCCTGTCCCAGACGGACATGGGCTTTTTGCGGGACGCCGTGTACTTTTCCATTGCCGTCGCGCTGGGGCGCAAGGTGGCCGTGTACCTGCCCGGCGGCGCTTATCTCGAGCACTACCGGCGTAGCAGGTTTCCAGGGCTGATCCGGAAGCTGTTTTCCCGCGCCGATATCGTGTTCGCCCTTTCCGGGGCGGTCAGGGAACAGGTCGGGACGATACTGGGTTCAGAAGACGATCCAAAGGTGCGCGTCATCCCCGTGGACATCACCCTTTCGCCGGCCGGGGACCGGTTTGCGCGGGACAATGGCAAGCCCTTGCGCGTGCTCCACATGGGGCACGTATCCGTGGCCAAGGGCGCGGTGGACCTGGTGCGGGCGATACCCGGGGTGCTCACGCGGTTTCCGGAGACACGGTTTCTGTTCGCCGGCGAGTTCGCGAACAGGTCATCCAACATTAGCTGGATCCCCGATCCTCACGGCGCGGAAGACAAGATTCGGCGCTTTGCCGAGGAACACGGCATCGGGCATGCCCTCGAGTTCCTGGGCACGGTCACCGGCCCGGACAAGACGTCCATGCTGGAGAACACGGACATCCAGGTACTGGCCTCCTACTCAGAGGGTTGCCCCCGCGCGGTTCTGGAAGGGATGCTCGCCGGCGGCGCGGTGGTCGTGTCGCCCGTGGGATGCCTGGCGGACGTGGTCGCGCCGGAGGTGAACGGATTGTGGGTGGAGCCGGGAAAACCGGAACAGATCGCCGAGGCCCTGTGCCGGCTTCTGGGCGACGTCGAACTGCGCGGGCGCATGGGACGCGCGAACCGTGTGTTGGTGGAAAAGGGGTTTTCCGCCGAGGCGCGATATACGAAAATGAGGGACGCCTTTTTGTCCCTGCTGGAATAAGGCCATGCTCCAGGGAATCTACAGCCTGCTTCTTTTCGCCGCGCCGCTGGTGCTGTCTGTCTTCGGCTCGGGCGTGTTCTTCCTGTTCGTCTTTGCCACGGCCGGGCTGCCGGGTTCTGTTTTCGGCGAGGCAACGCGCGCCTTTTTCGGTTCGCTGGAGGGCATGGGGCCGTCCGCGCTCAAACTGATGGGCGCCATGGCCGGGGCGTTTGTCGTCTTTGCCATGAACCCTTCCAGGGCAGGGGCCAGGCCGTCCAGGTTCGCACCCCACGCCTTCTTCCTCTTCTTCTGTGTGCTGGCAGTGGCCTGGTCCTCCAGTTTCGTGTTCGGCTTCCGCATGCTGGCCAAGGTGGCGGCCCCGTTTCTCTTCATGGTGGGGATATACACGAGCCCCCGGCAAAGGCTGTCCGCCACGGCCCTGGAAAAGGCTGCGATGGTATCCTGCTGGGGCCTGCTGATCTATGGCTTTGCGGGTTTTTTCGCCAGCCATGCCGGGTTCGTCACTTCCAGGTTGCATCTGGCCGGATATCTCACCGCCCCCCACGTGAGCCCCGCGCCCTTTTCCTTTCACATGGCCTGCGGCGCGCTCATAACGCTGGCCGCTTACCTTTCCGGCAAGGGGAAAAAGTACCTCGGCTTCTTCATGGTCTTCACCCTCGCCGTGTTCTGGGCCAACACCCGGATTTCCATGGCAGGCATCATCGTTGCCTCCTCCGTGTGCTTCTTCCTGCTCTCACGGAACAGGGCGGCCAAGGTGCTGGTGCCGCTCTTGCTGGTTATCGCGTTCACCACCGCCGTGTTCACCGTGGACCGTTTGAGCAGCCGGTTTTTCAAGCAACCCGACGAGATGAGCCTTTCCTCCATCGTGAGTTCGCCGGGCAGCCTGGCAAGCAAGGTGCCGCTTTCCGGCAGGGGCAAGGCGTGGGAAGCAGCCATTGACCGGTTTTTCGTGGACAGTCCCATGATCGGCTCGGGCCTTGGCGCCACCCAGGACTGGTTTTACGGCAACAACTCGAACCGGGTGGGAGTCCTGCATTCCGAGTACCTGCGCCTGCTTTGCGAGACCGGGGTATTCGGGATTCTCTTGTTCCTGGTGGTGGTGGTTTACTACGTGGCCGCCCTGCTGCGCGTGTTCGCGCGGGCCGGGGAGCTTGAAGGTCCGGAGGCGGCGGATTTGAAGAAGTATGCGGCGCTTGGGCTGTCCATGCTGGTACTGTATCTGGTCACCATGGCCACGGACAATTCCATCGATTACGTGTTCTACATCGGCCTGTATGCCTTCGGTTTCGTGGCGCTGGCGTTTCGTCATTCCGATATCGACGCCCAGGCGGCGGAGCCGGCGCGGACAAGGGACCGGCCCTGGCTGGCGACCGCGCGCAGGGCCGGTCTGCTGGAGGACGGTGCATGAGCGGGCACGGAGGCATTTTGCGGCGCAAGGCCTACAACGTGTACAACCGGATGCCTTACGAGGCCAGGAGCAGGATTTCCGGGCTGGCCCGTTTCGCGCCGCCGACGCTGGTGTTCGGCAGGGAGTATGCTCGTACCCTTTCCCTGGTCCGGCGCACGGAGAGACTCTCGTCGGAGGAGATGGGAACCCTGGTGCGAGGCCGCCTTGAGGACATACTGATCCTGTCGTTGGCCACGCCGTGGTACGGGACGAGGATGTCCGCCGCCGGTATCGGACGGCCCGAAATCATGAAGGACCCCGAGGGGGTCCTGGCGTCCATGGACTTCGTGGAAAAGGCGGACATGAACGGCAACGAGGCCGAGTTCCTGTCCGTCCTGTCCACGCGGACGCCACGGGACCACACGTCCACGGGCGGCACAAGCGGAGAGCCCTTCTACTTTTTCATGGATTCCTCTCGCAGCGCGGTCGAATGGGCCTACTTCACCGACATGTGGGGCCGCGCGGGCTACACGCCGTACAGCCGGAGGGCGTCCTTCCGGGGCTCGCGCATCCATCCCCGGGGTTTCGAGGACGACTGGATAACGAGGGAGCGCCGGTTTTCCTCGTTCAACCTCACCCACGACTACCTGGACCGGATGTGGCCGCGCCTGGAAGACTATAGCCCGGAATTCATCTATGCCTATCCGTCCACGGCCATGGACCTTTGCAAGTACATGGCCGCCACGGGCAGGCTTCTGCCCCAAAGCGTGAAGGGCTTTCTATTGGGATCGGAAAACATCTACGACGGCCAGCGGGAATACATCGATGAGGTTTCCGGCCTGCGCGCCACCCTGTGGTACGGCCACTCGGAAAAGCTGGTGCTGGCGGGAGAGTGCGAAAAATCGAGCCTGTACCACGCCTATCCGCTTTACGGACACGCGGAGTTCATCACCGAGTCCGGTCAGCCCGCCAAGCCCGGCGAGTTCGCCGAGATCGTGGGCACCGGGTTCATCAACACGGTGATGCCCTTTGTCCGCTACCGGACCGGCGACTGGTGCACGTATGTCGGCGACCGGTGTCCGCACTGCGGCAGGAACTTCCATGTGTTCAAGGACGTGCGTGGCAGGTGGACCCAGGAAGTCCTGTTCGGCGCGGAGGGCAACCGTATCTGCATGAGCGCGGTGAATGTTCATTCCGACAGTTTCAAGCGGGTGTTTCGCTACCAGTTTCACCAGGACAAGCCCGGCCGGGCCGAGCTGCGCATCATGCCCCGTCCCGGATTCACGGACAGGGAGGAACGGGCCATCCTGTCGGAATTCAACAAAAAGCTGGGCGGAAGCGTGGTGGTGTCGGCCCGGAGGGTGGACGACATCCCCCTCACCGACCGGGGCAAGTACAGGTTTATAGACCAGCGATTGGACGACGCGGCGGCAACGGCCGGCAAGGCGGCGAACATGGCGCAGGCCGGCCCGCGCGATTCCGATTCCGCCCGGGAGCGATAAAATGGAGCAACTGGCCCAGAAGCTGAAAGACGGAAACATGCGTATCATCGAGTGCGCGCTGCCGCATCTATGTCCCGGGCAGGTGCTGGTGCAAAACCATTTTTCCGCCATCAGCGCGGGCACGGAGGGTTCCACGGTTTCCGCCGCGCGCAAGGGATACGTGGGCAAGGCCATGGAGCGGCCCGCCCAGGTGAAGCAGGTGGTGGACACCCTGAAGAGCCAGGGGCCGGTGCAGACCTACCGGGCCGTGATGAAGAAGTTGGACACATGGTCTTCCCTTGGATACTCGTCCGCCGGCGTGGTGCTGGACGTGGGCGAGGGTGTACGGGAATTCGTCGCCGGAGACAGGGTGGCCTGCGCGGGTCTCACCGCCTGCCACGCGGAAGTGGTGGCCGTACCCAAAAACCTGTGCGTGAAACTCGCCGCGAACGCGGACCTTGCCAAGGCCGCGTACAACACCCTTGGCGCCATCGCCATGCAGGGAGTGAGGCAGGCGGACTTGAGGCTTGGGGAGACATGCGCGGTGATCGGCCTGGGCATTCTGGGTCAACTCACCATGATGCTGCTCGGGGCCGCCGGAGTCCGCGCCGTGGGAGTGGACGTCAACGAGGCCACGGTGAATCTCGCCAACGAGATCGGTGCGGGCGCGGCCTTTTCCCGGAGCGACCCCCTGCTGGAGAGCAGGGTGCGCGACCTGGCTTCGGGCATCGGTTGCGACGCCGTGATCATCACGGCGGGCTCCCCGTCCACGGACCCGGTAAACCTCGCCGGCGCGTTGTGCCGCAAGCGCGGAACGGTAGTTGTCGTGGGCGCGGTGCCCACCGGTTTCGACCGCGACCCGCACTTTTACAAAAAGGAACTCACGCTGCGTATGTCCTGCTCTTACGGACCGGGAAGGTACGACCCCCAGTACGAGGAAAAGGGCGTGGACTATCCCGTCGGATACGTGCGATGGACCGAGCAGCGGAACATGGCCGCGTTCCAGGACCTCGTGCACTCGGGCGCCGTGGACCCGGGGCGGCTCACGACGCACAGCTTTGCCCTGGAACAGGCGCCAGAGGCCTATGACATGATAACGGAAATGGGCGAGTTCCACCTGGGTATGCTCATTGCCTACGACCCGGCCAAAACCTTCACCCGAAAACCTTGCCGGGTGGGGCGGGCCGGGAACCGGGGCATGTCCCCGCGCACGGTCTGCATCGGTTTCATCGGCGCGGGCTCCCACGCCCAGAGCCACCTTCTGCCCAACATCCCCAAAAGCCGCAAGGTACGCCTTGCCGGGGTCATGAACCGGAGCAGTGAAAGCGCCCGGTCCGTGGCCGAGCGCCACGGTTTCGCCTGGTGCACCGGAGACGCGCGGGACATCATCGAGGATGAAAACATCAACACCGTCTTTATCGCCACCCGGCACGACACCCACGCCGACCTTGTGTGCCGCGCGCTTTCGGCGGGCAAAAACGTGTTCGTGGAAAAGCCGTTGTGCCTCCACGAGGAAGATCTTGCCCGGATCGAGGAGATCGTCGCCGGATTCGGAGACTCGGCGCCCGGACTCATGGTGGGATACAACAGGAGGTTCTCCCCATTCGCGCGCCGTCTGCGGGAGACCCTCGGCACAGCGCCGGCGGCCGTGCTGTTCCGGGTGGCCGCCGGGGCGATCCCGGCCGATTCATGGGTCCAGGACCCGGAAACCGGGGGCGGCAGGATTCTCGGCGAAGTCTGCCATTTCGTGGACTTCGTGGGCTACCTGTGCGGTTCCCGGCCCGTGTCCGTGCATGCGGCGGTATTGCCGGACCCGGAAAACCTCATGGACTCGGTGTGCGTGAATCTCACATATGAAAACGGTTCCGTGGGCCAGATCGCCTATCTCGCCAACGCGGCCGCCGGCATGCCCAAGGAGCGGATCGAGGTCCACGCCGGCGGGCTGAGCGCCGTGGTGGACGACTTTCGCGCAATGCGGATGTTCGGGGCCCGTGGGGAGAGGAAGATGACCCGCCCGGTGCAGGACAAGGGACAGAAGACGGAAGTGGCCCGGTTCGTCGAAGCGGTGCAAAAGTGCGGTCCCATGCCCATTGGTTTCCAGGACCTGCTGGACACCAGCCGCGTCACGTTCGCAATATTGGATTCCCTGAAAAAACGATCTGATATAACCTTGGCTTGAGGGCCGTTCCCTTTCGGGAAACATTCCCGCTCTAACGATTTTCTTGCGTGCTTAAAACAGACGCTTGGCTGTATTCTCATTTCCCGCCTGTATCACTCCACTCGTATTCACCAATCAATTCCGGATTCGGGCAAGGCAAATGGCGGATTACAAATTACTTCTCCTCAGGGCGCGCAACGCCTCGGGGAGGGAGGTCGTGTACCGTGCTGGACGCGCGTTGCGGGACCACCGCCTGCGTCGCCGCGTGGCCAGGGGGCGCCTTCCGTGGGCGCCCGGGTGTCCGGCGGGCGCGGACCCGGCTTGTCTCACCCTGCCCACGCTTGTGGCCGAGGACGGCCGGGGCCCGGTCCAACCGGCGTATACGAGGGAGGAGGCCGTCCTGGCCCGGGACTGGGAGACTCGCCACCAGGGCGCGTACCATTCCCTGGTGCCGCCGCCCGGTGACCTTGACATCCGCACCGCCTGGGAACACGCCCGGCTGCAACATGTCACGGCCTTGTGCGGCGCGGCGGACGTTGTCTCGCACCCGCCGCTGGAAAAGGTTTTGCGGCGGCTGGCTGTGGACGAGGCGGTCGGCT
Organism: Desulfatibacillaceae bacterium; assembly: GCA_046542385.1. Classification (GTDB taxonomy): domain Bacteria; phylum Desulfobacterota; class Desulfobacteria; order Desulfobacterales; family Desulfatibacillaceae; genus JBKHBM01. The sequence goes on from JBKHBM010000016.1 coordinate 16,932, forward strand.
GGGTGTGTCGCAATCCGTTTCTCACCGGGCCTCATTACGCCAGTCCCATGGAATGCGGGCTGAGGATCGTGCCCCTGGTGTACGCGGCCCGGGCCGCGTCAACACTGGGTCATGCCCGCGTGCAGGTGCTTTGCCGCGCCGTCTGGCAACACGCGCACCACGTGTGCCGCAACCTGTCCCTGTATTCCTCGGCCGGCAACCATACCGTGGCGGAACTGACGGGCCTGGTGTTTGCCGGCGCGCTTTTCCGGGACCATCCCAAGGGACGCGGCTGGCTGAATCTCGCGGCCCGCCTCCTGGCGGCGGAAGCGGGCAGTCAGATACGGGACGACGGCGGACCCGCGGAGCAGTCCCTGGCCTACCACCGATTCGTTCTGGACCTGTACATCCTGTGCGCCGACATGCTGGAGAAGAACGGCCTGGCGGACGGGGAACCGTTGTGGGGGCGGATTCTTCTCGGCGAGGCCTTCCTTGCGGCCTTCCAATCCGGCGGGGGCGTGCTGCCGGACATCGGCGACAACGACGGCGGCCACGCCGTGGCCCCCGGGTGGCGCCCGGCAAGGCCCGAGGTCCGTCCGGCGGTTGCGGGTATCCTCCACTTTCCGGAATCCGGGTACACCGTGTTTCGCACAAGGAACGGCCATGTGCTCACCCTGGACCACGGCCCCATGGGCCATGCGCCCCTGTACAACCACGGCCACGCCGATGCCCTGGCAGTGACCCTGTTCCAGAACGGCAAAGGGCTGCTCGTGGACCCGGGCACGTATCGATACAACGGCGAGCCGGACTGGCGGCATTTCTTCAAGTCAACGGCCGCCCACAACACCGTGTGCGTGGATCGTCGCGACCAGGCGCATTACGCCCACGGCTGGGTGTGGGAAAGGCCGCCGAAGGCGGTGGTGGAGTCCCGGGAGGCGAGAGAGGACGGCGGGATGCGCATTATCGCGTCCCACGACGGCTACTCCCACCTCGCGGACCGCGTCGAGCACCGACGCGCCGTGCGGTTTATGCCTCCGGGCGGATTCCTGATCGTGGACACATTTTCCGGCAGGGGCGTGCACGAGTTCGCGCTCCACTTCCACATGGACCCGGACGCCGAGGTCACGCGGGAAGGGGACTGGTGGTGCGTGGAAAACCAGGGGGCCGTGGTCTGGCTGCGCATCACCGGCGGAACGTTCGAATTGGTTCGCGGCTCGCTCGCCCCGAGGCTGGGCTGGCATGCTCCCGGGTATGGGCAGCTTCGCGCGGCTCCCGCGTTGCGGCGTGTCGAGTGCGGGGAACCGGCCCGGGTCAGGTTTGTGACGACCGTGGCGACGGAGCGCCCCGACGGCGGTCCCGGTCAATACACGGAGGAAACCTGCTGATGGATACAAGGCTTGAAATACTGGATATATGGGTGGATCCCGTGAACAGGGCCGGGGCGGTCCGGGAAGTCGAGCGATTCCTGGACATGGTGGACCGGCCGAGGACCGTGTTCGCCGCCAACCCGGAAAAGAACTTCTCCGTGCCCAAGGACCCGAATCTGCACGAAGCCTACCGCCGCGCGGACCTTCTCATACCCGACGGCATCGGCATGGTGGTTGCCGCAAGGATTCTCCACGGTAAAAGGCTGTCCCGGGTTCCCGGGGTCGAGATGCTCGACGAGATTTGCCGCGCCGCCGTCCGGGGCGGGCATCCCGTGTTCGTCTACGGCGCCAGGGAAGAGGTGAACGCCCGGGCATGCGAGGTGCTGCAAGAGAGACATCCGGGCCTTGCCATTGCCGGCCGGTCCCACGGTTACGCGCCGAAAGAGGACATGGACGGCCTGGTCGGCGCCATCAACGCTTCAGGCGCCAGGGTCCTGTTCGTGGCGCTGGGTTCTCCCATGCAGGAGCGATGGCTGCGCGAACACGGGCCGCGCCTGGAAAATGTCCGGGTCTGCCAGGGCATCGGCGGGTCGCTGGACGTGGTCGCCGGGAAGGTGCGACGCGCGCCCGCGCTGTTTCGCCACACCGGAACCGAATGGCTGTATCGCCTGGCGTCCGAGCCCAAGCGGGCAGGCCGCCAGCGGGTGCTTCCCATGTTCGCGGCCAGGGTACTGGCGGTCCGCCTGGGAATGATCCGCAAAAAGACGCCGCCCGCCGTCGCGCCGGCCAATCCCGGGAGCATGCAATGAAGGTGCATCTGATCGCCGGAGCCCGGCCCAATTTCATGAAGATCGCCCCCATGCTCCGGGAAGGCATTTCCCGTGCCGGTGTCGACTGCCGGGTAGTGCACACCGGGCAGCATTACGACCATGCCATGAGCCAGGCGTTTTTCGAGGACCTGGGCATACGGGAGCCCGATCACTACCTGCGCGGCGGGTCCGGCACCCACGCGGAGCAGACGGCCCGGATCATGGTGGCCTACGAGGCCCTGTGCATGGCCGAACGGCCGGACCTTGCCGTGGTGGTGGGGGATGTGAATTCCACACTGGCCTGCACCGTTGCAGCCAAAAAGCTGGGCATACGGGTGGCCCATGTCGAGGCCGGGTTGCGAAGCCGGGACATGACCATGCCCGAGGAAATCAACCGGATGGTCACGGACTCCATTTCCGACATGCTCTTCGCTACGGAGAAAAGCGGCGTGGACAACCTGCTCGCGGAAGGAAAGCCCCACGACAGGGTGCATCTCGTCGGCAACATCATGGTGGACAACCTTCTGTATCAAAAGGAAAAGCTGGACAACGGCAACGGCAGGGAGTTCGCCTCGACAAAACTCCGGGGCAAACTCGACGGCTACTGGTTCATGACCCTGCACCGGCCGTCCAACGTGGACGCCCGCGACACGCTGGACGGGATCGTGGGCGCCGTGAATCAACTGGCGGAAACGCTTCCCGTGGTGTTCGCCGTGCATCCCCGGACCAGGGCCAGCATCGGGAAGTTCGGCACGCGGTTGTCCGCCAACGTGCACACGCTGCCGCCGCTGGGTTTCACCGAAGCCCTGTTCTGGTGGCGCGACGCCCGATGCGTGCTCACGGACAGCGGTGGGTTGCAGGAGGAGACCACGGCACTAGGCGTGCCGTGCGTGACCATCCGTGAGAACACGGAACGGCCGGTCACGGTCGAGTTGGGGACGAACGTGCTGGCCGGGGTGTTGACCGACGGCATCCTGGCCGCCGTGGACCGGAGCATTGCCAAGGCGCGAAACGGGGCGCGGATTCCACCCATGTGGGACGGACAAAGCTCCCGGCGGATCTGGGACGTGATATGCGCGAATTAACGGAAACCCCCGAAATGGAAACCGGGGGCGACGACAGGGTGTGGCATTCCAGTGACAGGCGGGGCCGAGCCATGGCCGTGTTTTACGTTGTGGTGCTGGCATGGTTGTACCATCCCGCGCTGTGCATGATGGTGAGCCAGTGGAACCGGGAGGACTACAATTACTGCTACCTGATTCCTTTTCTGTGCGGTTGGCTGTTCTGGACGAATCGGGAGCGGATTCCGGGGGTCCCGGCGTATCGTTCCTGGGTGGGCATGGGGCCGCTGCTTTTCGGCGTGGCCCTGTTCTGGCTAGGAGAGTTGGGGGGCGAGTATTTTACCCTGTACATCTCGGCCTGGTTTTCGGCGGTGGGCCTGTTGTGGCTGCACCAGGGCTGGGGCAGGGTTCGGGCCGCTGCGTTTCCCATCCTGTTCGCGCTGGCCATGTTTCCGTTGCCGCATTTTCTGCACCAGGCCCTGTCGTTCCGGCTCAAGCTGGCGGCGACGACGCTGGGCGTGGGCATGATGAGGCTCTGGGGAGTCTCGGCATACCAGGACGGCAACATAATCGACCTTGGTTTCACGAAACTGCAGGTGGTGGACGCGTGCGGTGGGTTGCGTTACCTGGTGCCGCTGTTCGTCCTGGGAATCCTTATCGCCTGGCACGTGCGCGGGGCCTTTTGGAAAAAGGCCCTCGTGGCGCTGGCGGCTGTGCCCCTTTCCGTCGCGGCGAACAGCTTTCGGATCGCGATGACCGGGATTTTGTACGAGTCGATGGGCGCGCGGGTAGCGGAGGGGTTCTTCCATGGGTTTTCGGGCTGGCTGCTGTTCATGGTGTCCGTTGCCGTGCTGGCCGGGATTGCCGCGCTGGTGAACCGGTTTTCCGGGAAGCCCCGAGGGGAGGATTCCGGGGTTGACAGGGATTTGGGGGAATCCGGGAAGCGGTTTCCGGCCGGCGCCGACAGCAGGAAGGTGTTCGCCGTGGCCGCTGTTCTCCTGCTCGCCACCCTGGGTGTTTCCACCACTGTCGAGTTTCGGGAGAGCGTGCCTCCGGCCAGGGATTTCGCCGAGTTTCCCATGCGGGCCGGAAAATGGTCCGGGCACAGGGACTACCTGGACCGGCGGTTTGTCGAGGCGCTGGATTTTTCGGATTACGTGATCGCCGACTACGTGAATCCCCGTGGCGAAAAGGTGAACCTGTACCTGGCGTATTACGAGAGCCAGCGCAAGGGGGAATCCATACACTCGCCGGCGTCCTGCCTGCCCGGCGGCGGCTGGAAGTTCACCAGGGACGGGGTGCGGAACCTGCCCACCGGCAACGGCGTGGAATTTCCCGCGACCCGGGCCACCATGCGCAAGGGTGACCGGCAACAACTCGTCTACTACTGGTTCCCTCAGCGGGGCCGGATCGTCAACAACCTGTACGCGTTAAAGTTCTTCGTGTTCTGGGACGCCCTGGTCTCCCAGCGCACGGACGGCGCGCTGGTCCGCGTCATTACACCCGTGTACCCGTTCGAGAACATGGCGGCGGCCCAGGGCCGCCTCGATGATTTCCTGGTCGAGTTTTCACCGATCCTGGATTCCTTTCTGCCCGGCCAGGAAGCCGGGAAGGACACCCGGGACAACTCCGGGAACCTTGCCCGGATCGGCAACCACCGACAAACGTCGGCGCGATAAAGCGAGAAGGCACATGGCTTATCTGTCAACTGTGTTGTTCGCCACCGTCCTTTCCATTATGGGAATACCCATAATGAAGGCCGTGGCGGTACGCGTGGGGGTGATGGACGCGCCGGAGCCGCGCAAGGTGCACAAGGCGCCGGTACCCAAGGCCGGCGGAGTCGCCATGGCCCTGGCCACCGTGTCCTCGGTGCTGATCTGGGCCCCGCTGGACCGCTTCCTGGTCTCCGTGATCGCCGGCGGGCTGGTGATAACCGCCTTCGGCTTCCTGGACGACGCCCGGAACCTGGGATACAGGGCCAAGTTCGCCGGACAGATCATGGCCGCGCTCATCGTGATGCTGTTCGGCGGCCTCGGGATATCCACCCTGGGGATGCTGCTGCCCGGCGGCGCGGCGGTTCCGGCGCTTGTGGGATGGCCCCTGACCCTTGTGTGCATCGTGGGCGTGACCAACGCGGTGAACCTCTCCGACGGGCTGGACGGTCTGGCCGGCGGAATGGGCATGATGTACTTCTTATGCCTTGCCTACCTTGCGCATCTTGCCGGCGACACGGGCATCATCATCATCTCCCTGGCCCTTGCCGGAGCCATCTTCGGTTTTTTGCGCTACAACACCCACCCGGCCTCCGTGTTCATGGGGGACGCGGGCAGCCAGTTCCTGGGTTTTGTCGCCATCACGTGTTCCATTGGCCTGACCCAGCGAAACGAGGCGCTGAACAGCCTGCTGCCTCTCCTGCTGGTGGGGTTTCCCGTGCTGGATACGTTGACCGTGATGGCGGAGAGGATGGCGGACGGCCGCTCCCCGTTCGTGGCGGACAAGAACCATTTTCACCACAAGCTGATCCGTATCGGCCTGAGCCACTCGGAGGCTGTCGTCGCCATGTACGGATTGCAGGGAGTGCTGGTGATCCTGGCACTCATGTTTCGTTACCATGGCGAGGGAGTCGTCCTCGGGGCGTATCTCGCGCTGTGCGCCTGTGTCCTCACCCTTTTTCATATGGCGCATAAACACGGGTACAGGATTCCCCGCACGCGGCTTTTGGACAACCCCTTGAGGAGAAAACTGGGCGCGGCTGTCCGAAGCAGGAAACTGGCCGCCATCCTCCGCTCCGCGGCCTACAGGGCCGCGCCGGTGCTTTTGCTCATAACCGGCCTGTCCGCCATCGCCGCGCCCCACTACGTGGCGGTGATGTACCTGGCTTTTGCCGTCGCGGTGGTGGCCGCCGGGTTTGCTTGTCCGGATCGGGCATGCACCACCCTGCGGGTGTTCGCGTTCCTGGCCATCCCCCCAATGGTCGTTTTCGGTGAAATTTCCGAAGTCCCGTGGATGAGTCCGGGAATGCACACGGTCTACAACCTGTCCTTCGGCGCCCTTCTGCTCCTGGTGGTCATGTCCCTGCGGCTCGGACGCGAATCGGACGGATTTGAAATCACGCCCACGGACATCCTCATTCTATCGGTGGCGCTGGTGGTGCCCAATCTTCCCGGCCTTGCGGACGAACGCATGGGCATCGCCGCCGCCAAGATAATCGTTTTGTTCTTTACCTATAAGTTCCTGACCGAAAAGGAATCCCCAGGGGGACGCTGGCTCGGCTGGTCCACGTCCGCGTCGCTGGCCGTCGCGGGAGTGGCCGGACTATTGGTCTGACGGCCCGGCAGGCATCGTTCCCCAAACCGGAGGTGGCAACCATGCATGGAATCATAAAAAAACGGATCGCGGCGGCGGCCCTCGCCGTCCTCGTCATCTCGCTGTTGGCATGCGGCAACGCCGAGGACAGGAAGGCCGCATTCCACGACAAGGGCACGGAACTCATGGAACAGGGGGAGTTGAAAAAGGCCCGCCTGGAATTCAAGAACGTGCTGCAGATCGATCCCAATTACGCGCCCGCCTATTACCGGCTGGCCCTCATCGAGTTCGCGGAACAGAACTGGATGAACGCGTTCAAGGCGGCCAACAAGGCGTCCGAACTGGCTCCGGACCTGCTCGGCCCACAGGAGCTCATGAGCCGGCTTTATCTCATGTCCGGGGAGATCGACAAGGCCCGGGAAAAGGCGGACAAGGTCCTGGCCGCGGATCCGTCCCACGTGGACGCCCGGCTGGTACTTGCCGGCGCCCTGCATGCCGAATCCCGGGACGACGAGGCCATTGCCCTGTACAAAAAGGTCATCCAGCAGCATCCGGAGAAGAAGGACGCCTACTTCGGCCTGGCCCGCCTTCTCATGGAGCAGGGTGAACACGGGGAGGCGGTCACGGTGTTTACCGAACTGCTCGCCCGCGACCCGGACAACAGGACGGCCCGGGTGCGCATGGCCGAGATACATGAACGGAACAAGGACTTCGAAAGTGCGGAAGCGCAATTGCGTGAATTGGCCCGCCTGGACCCGGACAATGTCGAGCTCGCTCTGTACACGGCGGATTTTTTGGGCAGGCGGGGCAGGGCGGACGAGCAGGAAGCGGCGCTGAAGGCGCTCGTGAACAGTCACTCGGAGGAAATCCGTTTCCGCATGGTCCTGGCCCGTTTTCATGACCGGCGGGGGAGTCCGGACAAGGCCCTGGCCGTCCTGGACAAGGCCGTGGCGGACATGCCCGGCGAGTACGCCCCGGTGGAGATGGCGTCCCGCCTCCGCCATGCCGGGGGAGAGACGCCTCGGGCCATGGCGCTCCTGGACAAGTATATCGAGGAAAACCGGGAAAGGCCGGGCAGGTTGTCCGCGCTGCTAAACAAGGCCGACCTTCTCGCCTCCGGTGAGAAGTTAGACGAGGCGCTGGCCCTGATCGAACAGGTGCTGGAGGAAAACCCGAACGACGTCACCGGCAGGTTCATGCGGGCCAACATCCTGGTCCGGCGAGAGGATTATCCCGGCGCGGTGGCCGATTACAGGATGGTTCTGCATGAAAGGCCGGAGCACGTGCCCGCCGCGTTGTCCCTGGCCAGCGCCCACCTCCTGTCCGGTCAGGTTGAACTGGCCATGCGCACCTACGAGCAGGCTCTTTCCCAAGACCCCGACCTCGTGGAAGCCAGGCTCGCCCTGGCCGACATCTACCGGCAAAAGAACAGGCCGTCCCAGGCCAGGGAGCAGGTCGAGCGCGCGCTTGCCGCGGCTCCCGGCCAGGTGCGCGGCATTGCCATGCTTGGGGACCTGGCCATGAAACAGGGCGACCCCGAGGCCATGGCGCGGGTGGTCGACGGGCTCAAAAAGGCTTCACCACAAGCCGCTTTCCCCCTGTACGTCGAGGCGATGGCCGCGGTCATGAACAAGGACAGGGCAAAGGCGGAGGGCTCCCTGGAAAAGGCGCTGGAGAAGCAGCCGGGCCATGCGCCGTCCCTGAGCCTCCTGGCCCAGTTGCTCCACTCCTCGGGTGACGGGGAAAAGGCCCTGGCCGTCTGCCGGGAAAGGATTCTCACGGCGCCGGAAAACCCGGACCTGTATGTGGTTTTCGGCAATATGCAAAGGAAGATGGGGCTGCGGGACCAGGCCCGGGATTCCTTCAACAAGGCATTGGAACTGCGTCCCGACCACGAAGACGCCCTCATGCAGCTTGCGCGGACCGAGTTGGAGGAAGACTCCCTGGACACGGCCATCGCCCGCTATACAAGCATCGTGCAGCAATGGCCGAAAAACCTGGGCGCGACCATGCTTCTCGCCACCCTGCACTTGAAAAACAGCCAGATCGAGGAAGCGGCGCGGCTGTATGAAAAGGTGGTGGACCGGGCTCCGGATTCCATTTACGCGGTCAACAACCTGGCCTTTTACTATGCCGAATACGCGCCGACCCCCGAGAACATGGCCAGGGCGGACGCCATGGTGGGCCGCCTTCTCGCAAAGTATCCGGAGGAAGAGTCGGTTCGGGACACCGCAGCGTGGGTCTACCATCACATGGGCCGCAACGAGCGGGCCTATTCCCTGCTGGCGCCGGAAAACGGCCCCCTTCCGGAGCACCCGGAGGCCAGGTATCACCTTGCCGTGGTGTGCCTGGAGCTGGGCAGGGAGGACGCGGCCAGGGAGCACCTGGAACATGCCTTGTCGACCGGAAGCAACTTCACGGGAAGGGCGGCGGCCGAGAAATGGTTGAGCCGGTTGACAGCCAAGGGATAGCACGGGCGTTGGAGAAACGGCCCGTCACCGCTTCCGTCCTCGGAGCCGTGCTCCTGCTGGTCCTGGAGTTCTCGGCATACTGGTCCGCCACCAGCGCGGGCTGGATATGGGACGACGACGTTTACGTCACGGACAACCCGTTACTGGCGCAACCCGGCGGGCTTGTCCGGATATGGAGCGAGCCTGCCGCAAGCCCTCAATACTATCCGCTGGTGTTCACCACCTTTCTGGCGGAGCGCGCCATGTTCGGGGAAGGTCCCGGGGCTCACCATGTGACCAACCTTGCGGAAGAACTGTATCGCCGCGCGCTCGCCGCGGTCCCCGGCCTCTGGCAGGCCCGGGTGAACCTTGGCGGCCTGCTGTCCCGCACCGGAAGGGCAGGGGAAGCCCTGGAACATCTTGAAACCGCTGTCCGGGCACGGCCCGGAGACTCCCGCGCCGCAACCGAATTCGGGGTCACCCTGTTGCGCCTGGGAAGGACGTCCGAAGCCGTGCGCCATTTCGAGAACATCGCCGCGAAGGAACCGGATTCCGTGAGCGCGGGCGTGCATTTGTGCCAGGCGTATGCCATGGCGGGCCGGGCCGAAGACGCGGCCGGCGAACTGGAACGGGTCCGGCGGTTGAATCCCGGGGCGGCATCCGCGCTGGAATCCAGGTTTTTCGGGGAAACCGGAGAGTCCGGGGGCCAGGGGTGAATCGGACACGCAATTCTCAAGGGTTTTTGTGCATTTTTTCCTGTGTTCTTCATCGTTTTCTCGTCCGGGTGTTCTATGTTCGGCCTGCAGGCGTTGGATGACCGGCTTTTCGTCGAAGCGTTCGTCGGTGCTGGAAACCATGGGGCGGAATCAGGGCCGGGCGATGGAATCCCAACAAGGATGCGGGTTTCGCGTTCATGGGGGCATGCCAACAACCTGCTAACAAAATACTATGGACGTCCACATGTTCGCTGAACACAACCCGCTCTATAAGGAGTCTACCAAAACAAAGGGGATGAAATAATCTGACTGGAGTATGCAGTTGGCTCAAGCACCCCCTACATCTTGTGGTCTGGATTGAGCCCCAACTTTTGGCTCCACAGCCGAAAAGAGGCGTTCTCAAGCCATTTCTGACTAAATTGGTGTCCAAGCTACATGAGTATATATTGTGGTCACTTGAGTCAAATGCATACCCCAATTAATCTGAATAAACGCATGAGGACGCTTGTTGTTTATCGTCCACCGGAGAGGTCCGTATGTCCAGAAGCATAGCAATATTGTGTGTCGCCGCCATCCTGGCCACGCCGTCGGCGGCCATGGCGTATTTCAGCCCCGTCGGCAACTCCCTGGTGCGGGTGGTCTATTACGGCAACGAGATGGAAATCGCCACGGACCTGGGCGACATTACCACCCTGAGCCACGGCCGGCTGGGCTCGGCGGGCGATTTTTCCCTGTCCGACTTTTCCAGCACCGACGACTGGGCCGACCTCCAGGTGGGATACTTCGGCGCCATCAACATGACCGTGGGGGGAACCTACGAATTCTATTTCACAACCCGGTCCGACGAGGTTCCCGATGTGAACGCGAATCAGAAGACCGCGTATCAGTCCTGTGTAATGGGAGTCCGGAATTACTACTCTTCCCTGGGGGCGACAGACACTGTGCAGGCAAACCCGGTCGATCCTTACTCGTACAACACGAAGATGAACCAGAACAGGACCACCGAGGGCACCTTTGCTGGGTACCAGCCGGTCAACGGGGAAGGGGAGGCCAATATGGCCGACCTGGCGACCAAGGGTTACGTTGACCTGTACCTCTGGCATTTCCTGAACGACGCGTGCGTCGGCGGACAGCCAATGGGGATTCTCCGCACCCACGCGGACGGCGGCACGACGTACATGGCGTACACCGTGCCGTTGCCGGACGTGACCATGGCGGACATCATCGGCATCCTGCAGGTAACGGCCAACCTCGCGCCGGGAGGCATTGGGACGGACAATCAGGACTACACCGAAGACGGCAAGGTCGGCCTGGAAGACGCCCATTACGGCATGCAGATTTTCGGGGGATTGCGATAGCAACCTGTTGGCGGACGCAGACGCAAAAGCGGGAGCAGTGGGCCATGGACGGCACGTACCAGACACGACAGGTTGATCTTGACACAGGCGCCGAGTCAAGCTCCGGCGACCGGGGCAACGGCGCCGGGAGCGGCAGGAAGCTGACCAGGCAGCAGGTGGAGAAGCTCAAGCTGCTGATGACGCACCTGAAGGGCCTCATGGAGAGTCCGTTCACCGGATATATAAAGGTGAATTTCTCCCAGGGGTCCATCGCCAGAATCGAAAAATTCGAGGAAATCCTGAAAAAGTAATATAGCGGGTACTTTGCTGACTTGACCTCCGGCCCGGCCGGAAACCTAGGACCAGAAAGCCCATCGTGGACGCATATATTGCGCCCGGGATGGGCTTTTTCGTTTCGGGCGTGGGGTTGGGGGAGGAGGTGATAAAAGGAAAATCAGGTAGTTGGAAGAAAAGCAAAATACGCGGCAGGTGTTTTCAGCTGGTGACGGCGGCCTGCCGGCAAAACACACCAACAAGGGTATGAAAAAAGGAGAAAAAGCGATGAAACGCATCATGGGAATGCTTCTGGCCGTCGCTCTGGTCCTGGCGACCGCCGGCCCCGCGGCTGCCTACTTTGAGATCGGGCAGGCCAAACTCATGCGGGCCGTGTACCAGGCTGGGGACGTGGAAGTCGTGACCGACCTCGGCGACGTCACCTCTGTCAGCTTCGGGGACCTCGGCGACGTGGGCGACTTCGGACTGGGCGACTTTTCCACCAGCGACTGGGCCGACCTCTATGTCGGTTACTGGGCCACGGACGCCTCGGGCAACCGCTACTTCGCGACCAACAGTTCTTCGGCGCCCACGATCAGCTCCGCGCTGGCCACGTCCTTCGACTCCGCGGACATGAGCATCAAGATGAACTACAGCAGCCTGGACGGCGACTCCGACGGCACGGCCACGGACGACACCTCGGACATTAACTCCTATTCCATCAAGATGAACCAGAATGGCACCACGCACGGTACCTACACCGGCTACCTGCCGCTGGACATGCAGGGTGAAGCCAACCTGGCCGCCCTGGACGGCACCTCCGGCACCTGGGTGGACATGTACCTGTGGCAGTTCACGGACAACACCCTGGTGGGCAGCGGCCCTGTCGGCGTCCTGCGCACCTTCGGCGACGGAAGCACGGACTACAACCCGGTTCCCATCCCGGCCACGGCCCTGTTGCTGATTTCCGGCCTTCTCGGCCTGGTGACCCTGAATCGCAAGAACTCGATCGCGTAGGATTACGGCATTAGCCGCCAATCAAACACAAGCGCAAGGAGAGAGGAAAAAATGAAAAAGTCTTTTGTTATCGCCATGGTTTCCGCCGTCTGCATGCTGATGGCCGGCACGGCCCTCGCGGCTGATTACAACATCAACCTGTACGGCGCATCGGCCCAGTTCCTGTACTGGAACGACGCCGCGGACAATTTCCTTACCACGGCTTCCCCTGAAGGACCGGGCTGCGCCAGCGCCGATCAGGCCACCTACGACGGCAAGCATGGTATCACCCGCGGCAACAACTGCCTGGGCGACGGCAGCACCATCTACATCCGCTACACGGCCAAGGCTTCCTATGACGGAATCTTCGCGGTTTCCGACAGTTCCGACCCCATGGCCGCGTCCTGCGACAGCGACAACCGCAAGCGCATGATGGTGGACGAGAGCTCCTGCACCACCTGGGACGACGCGGGCTGCACCGAGCTTTCCTGTCAGTACGTGACCCTGGGCGCCTCGGATGTTTCCGGCACCACCTTCAAGCAGTATTCCTGGGGCCAGGATGCCGGCCACCTGGGCGGCGGCGCCATTACCCGCTCCTTCTCCGGCGTCCCCACCACGGGTCTCGCCTATGACCGTCCCGTGGTCGTTCCCTTCGGCTTCTTCGTGAACAGCACCGCGCTGCCCACGCTGGACAACCTGTCCCGCGCCATGCCCGTCATGATCTACAGCGGCCAGGCCGATTACTGGGATGACTTCGACTCGACCCTGCCCAACAAGAAGATCGTTGCCTGCCTCCGTCACGCCGGCTCCGGCACGCACGCCACCCTGGACGCCGCCATCATGCGCGGCGACGCCGCTCTGGCCACCATGGAGAACCCCACCGGTTCCGGCGGCGCTCCCGTGATCTGGTTCAACGACGGCTCCTCGGACATGATGCGCTGCATCGACCAGAACGGCGGCTTCGACACCGCGACGCACGGCGCCGTTGGCTACGCCGACGCCGACTACGACCTGGTCGGGAAAGGCTACACCAACGTGTCGGCCGTGGATTACATGGGCGTCACGCCCAGCCAGGAAGCCATCCAGAACTGCGCCCACACCTTCTGGTCCGCGCAGTGGATCTTCTGGGATCAGAACTGGGTCGACACCAACCTGACCTCCCAGGAAGCCACCCTCATTACGCAGCTCATGAGCTTCGCCTCCGACGGAAGCAACCTGCCCTCCACCAAGGCCACCTGGTGGTCCGCCCAGGACGACATGAACTGCTCCAAGGCTACCGACTGGTCCTTTCCGACCCGTCTGTAGGCAGCACACAGCCGTAAACTGACGCCAGGAGGGCCCCTGCGGGGGCCCTCCACCCGTTTTGGGAAACACGATATCCGGATGCGCGGCGTGACCATGTGCTTGGGCCGCCAGTAAAAGTGAGACCCTAACCAAATACCAATACGAGCGAGAACGCCGACTAACGAAACAATGCAATTGGAAGTCGTCACTTGATACGAGCGACGTTCCGCAACCGCCCGGACAGGGCGGTGCGTCTTATGGACCGCCGGAGTGTTTTGGAAAGCCATGCTCCGGCAACCAGCGTTCCGGGCCACTGGCCCGGCAGTGGTTTTTCCGATTATCCGGACATGGACTTGCAAATCCGGGTAATCACAATCCGGCGAACACGCCGGGTTCGGAAAGGAAGACTCCAGCATGCACCGGTCAGGAATCACGACCCGGACATTCGTGCTCATGGCGGTGTGCACCGCCGCTTTCGCGGCATGCTCCGCGATCGGGACCAGCCGGCAACAGGCGACCACTCCGGCCGCCCGCGCCGTGGCGGCCGGCGATCACGTGGAAGTCGCCTACACGTGCCGCCTCGCCGACGGCTCCATTGCCGCAACGACCCTCGCGGATGCCGACCTGGAAGCGAAAGTGCCCAGGTCGGCGCTGTACTCGCCCGGAGAGAACCCCGCTCCCATCCTTATAGAAGCGCAGGGACCGGAGTGCCCGCTGTGTGGCGAGGTGGCCGTGAACTGGGGGTTTGACGACCACATCGCGGTGAACATGGCCAGGGATGTCACCGGCCACGTGGTGGGGGAAACGTTCACCTCGATCATCGAACCCCTGCCCGTGGTCAAGGGCTCCGGAGAGAACGGGGTGATCCGCCTTGGCCGGAAACGCACACGTCCCGGGACGGCCCGCATACCCAGGGACCAGTTCGAGAACAACGCCGGACAGCCCGCCGTCGAGGGCATGTCCGCCGATTTCGGCCCTGGCGTGCCGGGAGTGGTCACCGGCGTGTACGAGACCCGGGTCGAGGTCCGGTATTCCCCGCAAGACGGCGCCGTGCAGCCCACTCCGTTCGGCCCGGCCCGGGTCGTCGACGAGGGCGACGGGTTCTCCCTGGTTATCGACCCCGGGGAGGGGGGGCTGGTGCGCACCGGCCCGCTGGCGGGCCGGATCGTGGACGTGGGCGAGGAATCCTTCTCCGTGGATTACAACGATCCATTTGCCTACGAAAAACTGTACTGCGAAGCCACCGTGGTTTCGGCGAAGCCCCCCTTTTCTCCGGCCTCCAAACAGGCCGAACCAGGGTTGGCGGAAACCGGAACCGAAAACGCGGAACCGGACGACAAGGCCGCCGCAGGCCAAACTTCGACCAATGACGTGTTGAAGGACGCCCTGGCCAATGCCGTGGAAGGCGGGGACGCTTCCGTGGACGCGGACGAAGCCCGCGTCATTGCGGAGGATCCGGATACCATACAGACCGGAGACCTCGTGTACGTGAACTATACGGCCCGCCTCTCCGACGGCTCGGTCTTCGCCACTACCGACCCTGCGGTGGACGCGGACCCGGCCGAAACCAAGGCCTATTTCTACGCACGGCCTCCCGTCTTCCTTCCCGAGGGCATTGTCGCGGGCAAGGACGGCCCGCTGCCCGCCGTGGCCGGCGCCGTGATAGGGCACTCCACCGGCGACGTCGTGCGGGCGGCCGCCACTCCCGAGGACGGCTTCGGCAATCCCGATCCCCAAAAAATGCAGAGGTTCCCGAGAATCAAGGTGATGCCCCTGCGCACACCCATGGCTCCAAAGGACTATGTAAACCGCTTCGGCGGCTTCCCCAGGGTCGGGGACAAAGTGAACATGGCGCCCTACTTCCCCTCCAGCGTGGTCGAGGTGACCGGCGCCAAAGCCGTTCTCGAGCACGAAGCGGGCGAAGACCGCATTGTCAGGGACGAACTGGGCGCCGCGGAAATCCGCGTCGATGACGGCCATGTCTTCATTCGCCTGACGCCTGACGTCGGCGCGCCATTCGCCATCGAGAACAGGACCGGGAGGATAACCGCCGTCGAGGAGGACGTTTTCGTGGCGGATTTCAATCCGCCCCTGGCGGGCAAGGACTTCACCGTGGACATGGAGATCGTGGACGTGGAAAAGGCGTCCGGGCTCGCGGACAGGTCCGTGGAATGGATAGAGGACTATGAACGGGCCCTGGACGCCGGGCGGGACGCGAACCAGCCCGTGGCGCTTGTGCTGTACGCACCGTGGTGCCAGTGGAGCAAAAAGCTCATTGAAGAGACGTTCACCGATCCCAGGGTCACGGACCTGGCCGGCGACGTGGTCATGGCCCGGGTGGACGCGGAAAAGCGGGACGACGTGGGAGCACTGTACAACCTGGACTCCTTTCCGCTGCTGGTCATTCTCGACACGGACGGGGAGGTGGTGAAACGCATGCAGGGTTTTACCCATGCGCGCGTCCTGGCCCGTGAACTTGCCGTTCTTACGGCGAACAACCGGTAGCAGCCCGTTGAAAAACTCGAAATATTCAGCCCGTTCAAACGATGAGGTGCAAGGCGCGCGAATTTCGTGGAATAAGGCGTACTTGCGGTACGTCGCACTGACTAGAAATGAAGCGCAACGCCGCAGATCGCGTTTTTCAACAGGCTGGTAACCGGGCAGGAAACGTTCATGATCGCCAGACGCGCACCGGGGTTGATCCTGGCCCTATTCATTTTGATGATTGCAGCCGCGCCCGTGCTAGGCGGGGAACCGGAGACGGTGACCTTTGCCATCGAGGAATACGAGGTGACGGGAAACACGCTGATGTCCGCGAGCGTCATTCGCAGGACCCTGGCCGGGTTTACGGGGCCGGAAGAAACCGCCGACACGGTCGAGGCGGCCCGGAGCGCCCTCGAGAAGCTGTACCACAAAAAAGGCTACCCAACGGTCATGGTGAACATCCCGGAGCAGACCGTGGAAGGCGGCACTGTGATTCTGTCGGTGATGGAAAGCACCGTGGACCGGGTTTACGTGAAGGACAACAAGTGGTTTTCGGCCTCGGGAATCCTGGCCAAGCTGCCGGCCCTGTCCCCGGGAACCGTGCTCTACCTGCCCGACATCCAGCGGGACCTGGCAAAGGTTAACCGGTCGCGTTACGTGAAGGTGACGCCGGCGCTCATGCCGGGAACGCGGCCCGGGACCGTGGACGTGGAACTGACCGTGGACGACGACCCGCCCCTGCGCGGATCGCTGGAGTTGTCCAACCGCGCCAGCCACGACACCACGGACTGGAGGCTGAACGCCGAGGTCGGCTACGAGAATCTCTGGCAGAAGGAACACTCCGTATCCTTCCAGTACCAGACCAGCCCCCAGGACCTCTCCGAGGTCCAGGTGATCGCCGCATCCTACATGCTGCCCGCTCCATGGAACGCCAGGCACCTGGTCATCGGCTACGGGGTGTGGTCGGACTCGGAAACCGCGTTCGGCGAGGGCTTCCAGGTGATCGGCGAAGGAATGATCTTCGGCGGCCGGGTCATGATGCCCCTGGCGTCGGTGGGAGGGTACTCGCACCACATGACCCTGGGTGCGGACTACAAGGATTTCAACCAGTCCCTGGCCTTCGACGACGACGAGGAAGGGGTGGAGACGCCGGTGACATACCTGCCTCTGTCTTTGTCCTACAGTTCCTCGTTCGGTGGCAAGGGGGCCAGGACCAGTTTGTTCGCGGGCCTGAACGCGGGCTTGCGCGGCCTTGTGGCCGACAATGAGGAGTTCCGGGAAAAGCGCTTCAGGGGCCGGGCCAATTTCCTGTACATGACCCTGGGCGTGGAGCACGAACGCAAAGTGCCCCCGGGCCTCGGCATATTCTCCAAACTGGACGGCCAGTTGTCCGACCAGCCGCTGATTTCGAACGAACAATACGCGGCAGGCGGCCTGAACAGCGTGCGGGGGTACAAGGAGAGCGAGGTCCTGGGCGACGACGCCGTCCACGGCACGTTCGAACTCACGGCATACGGCCTGACGGAAGGGCTTTTGCCCCTCGAAGAACCAAGCTGGTCGCCGGTGCTGTTTTACGACTTCTGCGCCACCCGGCTCAGGGACCCCCTGCCAGGGCAGGAGGAGTTCGACTACATCAACGGCGCGGGCCTGGGTTTCGCGGCTCGCTGGGGCGACATGCTGGAAACGGAACTGGCGTGGGCCGTGGCATTGTCCACGGTGAACAGGACGGAATCGGGCGCCAACAGGTTCCACATCAGGTTGAAGTGGAAATTCTAGCCCCGGGATCGGAAGACGTATGTCCCGCTTCCGGCAAGGAAGGTATTTCATGCGGCAAGGCATGAACATGCTGCAAAGGTTTGTCGTCTGGACACTGGCCTGGACCCTGTTGCTGGCGCCGTCGGCCGGCCTGGCCGAACCCGTCATTCCGGGACTCGCCGCGCGGGCGGGGCAGGTCGCGCCCGCCGCGGACGCCCTTCCCACGGGCGGGCAGGTGACTTCCGGCAATGTTTCCTTTGACAGGACGCCCGATCCTTCGGACCCGGACCATCCCAACCGCCTGAAAATCATCCAGGACGGCAACACCGCCATCCTTTCCTGGCAGGAATACGACATCGGCGCCCGGGCCTGGACTCATTACGAGCAGGGCGGGAACGCGGACGCCCGCTGCCTGAACCGCATTTACGACAACGATCCCAGCCTGATTCACGGAAAGCTCACGGCGGACGGCCAGATTTACCTCATCAACCAGAACGGTATCCTGTTCGGTCCGGGCAGCAGGGTGGACGTGAATTCCCTGGCGGCTTCCGCGCTGAACCTGGCGGACGGCGACTTCATCAACCGTAACCTCGACTTTGTCGCGGAAAATTACACGGGTTTTGCCGGCGGCCTGGATCCCGCCGCGAGCGTGGTGAACCAGGGGGAGATCACAACGGACGCCCTGGGCTGGGCCTACCTGCTGGCCCCGCAAGTGGAGAACGGCGGGACGATATCCAGCCCCTCGGGCCACGTGGCCCTGGCATCGGGCACGCGGATTTCCCTTGTGCCGGAACTGGGCGCCAACAGCATGCGTACCCAGAGGCTCGTGAAGGTTCTTGACGGCGCGGGCAATGCGGTCAACGCCCCCGACGGCCTGCTCGAGGCGGAAACGGGCCTTGTGGGAATGTACGGGAGCGTGGTGAACCAGGAGGGCGTGATCCGTTCGGTCACGGCCATCAAACGCGGCGGCGCCGTGGAACTGTTCGCCAGCGACCGCATCACCACCAGTGCCGACAGCGTGACGGAAACTCCGGTGTCCACTTCCGACGAGGCGGTCCACAATTCGTTCGAGTTTTCGGGCGGCAGGATCATTCTGTCGGGCCTGGATCCGAACTCCCCCGCCGATCCCGCCACCGCGCCGGACGTGGTGGACTTGAACGGTCGCATCACCGCGCCGTCCGGAGAGGTGACCATCGAGGCCGGGGACAGGGTGCACATTTCGGCGGGCAGCAGCGTGGATGTCGGAGGCAGCTGGGTGGCCAAGCCGGCCACGGACGACCTTGTCCGATCGCAGCTGAACAGCGTGGAGTTGCGGGACGACTACGGACAGGTGGACGGCGTGTTGCGCGGCGAGACCGTCACCGCTTCCGGCCGCGAGGGAAGCGCCATCGGCGACCTTTCCGGGGCGCTGGAATCAGAGGAGCAGACGGCGCTGGAGCGCGCCACGGGCGGCGGCAACATCTACATAAACAGTCCGGACGGTTCCGTGGTGGTGGAACAGGGCGCTTTTCTGGACTTTTCCGGCGGCGGCTTCCGATACACGGGCGGCGGTGCCGCCACCACCCGAGTCCTGAACGGCGAGACCGTTTACGACATTTGCGACGCACCCGAATGGCTGGTGTACGACCAGATGCTGGGCCGTTTCGAGGACCGGCACGACGCATTCGGCATGGTCCGGAGCTTTGACGGCCTCCATTACGGTGGCGCATCCTGCCTGAACGACTTCACCGCCAGCTGGGTCGAGGGCCGCGACGCGGGCAGCCTGACCCTGATGGCGGAGCATATTGTGCTGGAAGGCGCCCTGGACGGCTCGGCACGGGCCGGGTTCTTCCAGGTTCTGGAAACCGCGCCCGAGGACGAGTTCGGCAACCTGGCTCGACGTGGCGTCGTCATGCCCACGGCGGGCACGCTGACACTGGGCCGCTTCCCCCTGCAGCTCGCCTCGGAAGCCCAGAACCTCGAGTTGGGCGACGTGGTGATCCAGGGGCGGACCGAGGCCCTGCCCGGCTTCGGCGCGGACGACGCCGTTCCGCTCCGGGGGGCGGAGACGGCGGCAAACCGCGTCACGTATCTTTCCTCTGATCTTGTGAACAGCGCCGGCCTGGACACGTTGAACGTCTACTCCAACACCAGCATCGACATTGCCCGGGACGCGGCCATATCCCTCTCGCCCAACGGAACCTTCCAGGCGGACGCCCGCCGGATCGAGGTCCACGGTTCCATCGCCGCGACGTCGGGCCGCGTGGGAATGGGCATCCGCCGGACGGTCACCACGGACCCCAACAACAATCCATCGTACGTGAACCTGGACGAGGGAATTTTCCTGGCCTCCGGCAGCAGCCTGTCCGTTGCCGGCCGGCGCGTGGACAACAGCCTTGCCGGCGAGTACGGGAACGGCGGCGTGAAAAAGGTGTTCCCGGACGGCGGCGAGATCGCGCTCAAGCAGAAGGTCCATGACGCCACGGGCGTCGTTGTCGCCCCGGGCGCGACCCTCGACGTTTCCGGCGGGTACGAGGTCACCGTGGACGGCGACATCATCGGCGGGGACGCGGGAACCGTGGCCCTACAGGGTTCGGCCGTCGTGCTGGAAGGCACGCTGCGGGGCCATTCCCTGTACGGGAATGAAGGCGGCGGAATCGGCCTTGTCGCCGGAGAGGTGACCATCGGGCCCGCGCCCGTGAAACTACCCGGCGGGTATGCCCTCGACGATCCGCTTCCGGCCGGGATGGAGGGGCGGCTCTTGCTGGACCCGGACATGTTCGCCCGCACCGGGTTTACCGACATTTCCGTGGGCAGTCTCCACGATCTCACGGTCGAGGACGGCGCCACCATCGCCCCCTCCCTGGCACGGCTTCCGGCCCCATCGCCCGACACATCGTGCTCGGCCATTTCCCGGGTGCGAAACTCCGTTGCCACCATGTTCGGCTCGGCGCCCGGCCCCGACGGGTACGTGACCGACGACCGGCGCTACACGGAGGCGACGTCGGTTGCACTTGCCGCCGGAGTCGTCATGGAAGGCGTGCCCCTGGCCGACCCGGACGTCACGGCGGCCATGGTAGTCGAGGACGGCTCTGTCATTCGTGGCCATGGCGGTGGGGAAATAGCCCTGGAAGCTCCTTCCATGGACGTGGCTGGAAATCTTTCCAACCCTGGCGGCGCCATCGCCGTGGTGGCGGAATTCGGGGACCTTGTCCTGCGCGACACCGCCGTGCTCTCGGCGGCCGGCTACCTGCGCCCGGAGACGGAACTGCCCGGAGAGGGCATGCAGCCCGGAATCGAGGCCGTGGCCGGCGGAACCGTGAGCCTTATGGCGTCCAACGGAAACCTTGCGCTGGAGGACGGTTCCCTGTTGGACGTCTCCGGCCCGGTCGGCGGTTTCACCTGGGTATGGGAGATGGGCGGCATCGTGAAAAAGCCCGTGGCCGCCGGAGCGGGCGGCGTGAGCCTTGTCTGGAGCGGAAACCTGTCCCTGGACGGCGCCGTCGACGGCCATGCCCGAGCAGCCACGATGAGCGGCGGCGCCATGACGGTCCGCCACCTGTCCACCAACGATGCGCTGGCTCTGGACGCCGCCATGCTGGACGGCTTCGTGGCCGGCGGATTCGATTCCCTGGACATCACCAGCCTGCACAGCCTCGCGTTCTCCGGCCCCGCGGACCTGGCAATGGACAACCTTCTCACCCTGAACGCGCCCACGATAGGACTGACCGGCGCGGACCGGGTGTCCCTGGCCGCGCCCTGGGTGCGAATCCGGAATACCTTCCGTCCCACAAACCAGGCGCCCGGGGCGGGCCAGGGCGAGTTGGAGGTACGCGGCACCTGGGTCGACGTTCTGGGAGCCGTGGCGCTGGACGGCGTGGACACGGCAACGATATCGGCGGCCAGGGACCTGCGGCTTTCGGACTACTACTACTCCGGATCAGGCCAGGGGCTTTGGGATGGCTCGCTGACCGTTCCCGGAAACCTGGTACTTTCCGGCGCGCGGGTCTACCCCACCACCGCAAGCCGTTTCGAAATCAGCGTCGACGACCGCCTCACGATTCTTCCCGGAGAGGTTCCGCTCGCCGGGCCCGTTTACAGCGCGGGAGGAGCCCTCGCGATCCACGCGGACGAGATCGACCACCGCGGCGTGCTGTCGGCGCCCCTGGGCGAGATTGCCCTGGTCGCCGACAATCGCGTCTGGCTGGGCGACGGCGGCGTGACGTCCACGGCCGGGTCGGCCATGGTGAAATACGGCGATCTGGACGAGATATACTGGACCATCCGGGACAAGGACAATCTTTCGACCGTCGAGGTGGAACAGGCGCCGGAAAAGCACATCGACGTCCAGGCCGACGAGTTGGTCGTACAGGACGGCGCGTTGATCGACACTTCGGGCGGCGGCGGAATCTTCTCCTACCAGTTCCGCGCCGGCATCGAGGGCTCGGCGAATCCCCTGGACCGCAACGGATACATGGTGGTGGCGCCGGGCGGGGAGTATGTGCTTCCGGGCAAGGGTATCAGCGTGACCGGCGGCGCCGGCATGGACAAGGGGACGTACACGGTGCTTTCCGACGAGCATGCGTTCAGCCCCGGCGCCATGGTGCTGGTGGACCTGGGCCCGGCGAGCGAGGTGGTGGACGGACAGGTGACGGACCAGGGCTGGTCCGTGGTGTACGGATATGAAAAGACGGTGGGCACGGAGTTCAGGAACCCGCGAATGCGGGCCTATGCCGTGCGCAAGGCTTCGGACGTTCTGCGGGAAGGGTATTTTGGCACCGCTTCCATGAACGGCGGCAACGCCGGGACCATGTCCGTCGCGGCGGACACGGTGGTGCTGGACGGCCGGGTGCTCGGCCATGCCTCGGCCGGAGGCGAAGGCGCCCATTTCATCCTCACCGGCAGGAGTGTCATCGTCAGCGCGCACCCTGCCAGTATCCCGGCGGACCTGGGATTCTCGGACCCCATCGGCCAGGAGTTCGAGGACACGCTTTTCGTGGATTCGACCACGTTCCTGGATTCCGGGGCTTCCCGGTTGAGCCTGGGCGCCGGGGACAGGACCGAGACGGTGGTCATGGAAGCGGACAGTTCACTGTCCGCGGACGTTCTCACGCTTTCGGCCCGGGACTCCATCACACTTGGTGCGGGCGCGGCATTGAACGCCCAAACAGGTGTGGGAAGCATATCCCTGTCGAGCCCGGACGGCAGGATCGTCCTGGGCGCGGGAGCTTCGGTGAACTCGGCGGGCGAGTTGGCCCTGGATACCACGAACATTGATTCCGTCGGCACAATCGCGGTCACGGGCGGCAGGTTGTCCCTGGCCGCGGACATGATCGTGGCCTCGGAGACCGGGCAGACCCCGGCGGGCCGGGATGTGTTGCTGCTGGACGACGAGTTGATGAACACTTTCAACGGCGTGGATCACCTGACCCTGTCCGGGCGGGACGCCCTTGGTTTCGCGGGTGCGGTGTCGCTGGCGACACCGGGCGATCTGGTGCTGGACACGCCGTCCTTGGAAGACCTGAACCTCGGCGGGCCGGCGTCCGTGGCGATTTCCGCCTCGTCACTGACATGGCGCAACACCCATGGCGGAGCGGTGGCTGACGCGGCGAATGGTTCGGGGACGATCTCCATCAGCGCCTCGGAGGCAGTGATCGGCGGCGGCAACCTCGCGACGGACGGCTTTTCGGCGGTTTCAATTTCCGCGGCCAACGACCTGGTGCTGGCCGGCACGGGTTCTCTCGATGTTCCGGGAGACCTTGTACTGTCGGCGGCACGGGTCACTGCGGGGCCGGACGCCGCATCGGGCGACGGCTTTGCCCCGGCAGGTTTTTCCATCGACGCGCCTGACGGCACGCTCACCATTGAGTCCAATGCCGGCAACCTCGCGGCCCGGCAAATTGGGGGCGGAAGGCTGACATTCACGGCTCAAAGCGTGGCCCACTCGGGAATCATCCAGGTCCATTCGGGAATCGTGGAAATGGCGGCTACCGGGACAGGCGCGGGAGACGGCGTGTTCGTGAACGACGGCGGCGTGGTGGACGTGTCCGGAACGGACTTCGTTCCCGGCGGCACGATTCGCGCCGAATCGGAAGACGGCGCCGTGGAATTTCGGGCTGGCTCGCTTGTGGACGTGTCCGGCAGCGGGGGCAACGGCGCGGGCTCCCTGGAAGTGTATGCCCCCGACAGCGCGGCGGTTCTCGCCGGAGACATCCGGGGAGTTTCCCCGGAGGGTCGGGGCGGCCGTTTCTCCCTGGACACCCTGACCGTGGCCGACCTGGACGGGCTTGCCTTGAAACTGTCCTCGGGTGGATTCACCGGAGCCGACAGGATCAGGGCCCGCACCGGCAACCTGACCCTCTCCCATGGCAACGAATTGCAGGCCCGTGTCGTGGAGCTGGCCGCGGACACGGGATCGATCACAATTGACGGCGTCATCCGCTCGCCGGGCGGCGACATCGCCATTCATGCGGGCCGGGATGCGAACCTGGGCGCCACGGGAATCCTGTCCGCCGCTTCCAGCACCGGCGACCAGCCCGGCGGCGACGTTTACATGGGCGCGGCCGACGGCGAAATCACCCTGGCCGCGCAGAGCATTGTCGACGTGTCCGGCTCGGGCGCGGGCCAGGGCGGGACCCTGCACCTCAGGGCGTCCCGGATCGACACCAACGCGGACACCCTGGAAGACGACGTGGCGATCACGGCCACGGGCACCGTCGCGGGCGCGGAGCGTGTAACGGTCGAGGCGTACAAAACCTACCCCGGGGCGACCAGTACCAACGTCTGGTCCGGCGACACGGGCAATTTCATGACCAGGGTCGGCAGCGGCGGGGTCTCCGACCGGATCGGGACCGGCATCACCTTCACCGGTGGCGCGCCCGGCGTCCACCTGCTTCCCGGTGTGGAAATCACCAACGTCGGCGACCTCTCCATATCCAGCCGCACGGATCTCACCGGGTACCGCTATGGCGGCGAGCCCGGCATCCTGACGATCCGCACCGCCGGAGACCTCGCGTTCTCCCAGGACCTTCTGGACGCGCCCACCAACATCTTTGCGCTTCCCGGCAATCCGGGGATCGATTCCTGGTCCTTTGTGCTGACCGCCGGGGCGGACCTGGACGCGGCCAATCCCCTGGCCACTGTCCGAGGGGCGGGGGATTTCATAATCCCGGACGGGCACGAGATTTACACGGAAAGCGGTTCCATCGACTTTGCCTCGGGCGATGATCTCTCCATCGGCTCGGCGGCCCCCACGAGCCAGATGATATGGCCCATGTTCCGCTACAACCTGGGCACATATGACGGCGACATCAGTGGCCGGGTAGAGGGCGACGTGTCCATCAAGGCGGGCGTGATCCAGTCCGCTGCGGGCGACATCTCCCTGATTGCGCGCGGGGACCTTTTTCTGCAAAACGGCCAGGACTTCGGAGCCAGCAGGGATTACAAGTCCCTGGGCACGATCCGCACCACGGGCGTTCCTCCGGCCGGTTCCTCACCCGGCAACATGCCGTTTTACGATTTTTCCGACGGCGGTGACATCTCCCTTGAAATCGGCGGCGACGTTTCCGGCCTGCTCATCTCCAACGCCTGGGCCATGGCCTACGGCCAGCAGAATCCCAAGGAATGGGCGGCATCCTTTGACTACTCCAAATACAACCTTACCGAAGGTATCGCCGCCATGTCCGGCGGCAGCGTGCGCGTGACGGCCGGCGGCGATTTTTTCACTCAGGTCGGCACGTTCGGCGTAGGCGATCTGGAGGTCCACGCCGGCAGGCGCCTGGACGGGCGTTTTCTTGTGGCCGACGGAACCGGCGCCCTGTCGGCACTGGGCAGCTTCGGCACTCGTTACGACAACCAGACCATCGAGCTTTTGTCGGCGTCCGCCACGCTGGTCGCCCAGGGGGACCTGGAACTGGGGGCGGTGGTCAATCCCACCCTGGTGACCGACGGATTCTGGGGCGGGGCCCTGGGCACGGGCCGGCTCACGTACCAGGACGACTCCTCGATCGGGCTGTACTCCATCGCGGGCGACGTCCTGCTCACGGCCCAAAGCCGTTTTCACCAGTTGGGCACCCACGAGTACCTGGCCCGGATCCTCCCTCCCAACGTGGTCATCGAAGCGGGCAATGACATCCGCTTCACCGAGGCGTTCGCCATCGCGCCTTCCCGCGCCGGACAACTGTCCCTGCGGGCCGGCGGCACTGTAACGGGAAGGTACGCCACCACCAGCGGCGGCACCACCCAGTTGCAGCGCGCCACCATTTACATGTCGGATCTGGCTCCCGAGGCCTTTTATGCCTCGTATGGTTTTCCGGGCGCCTACCAGCCCGATTTTCACAAGTTCTTCTCGTCCTCGTACACCCACGGTTTTCCCCCGGAATACCTGGCGGCTTACGAGAGCCTTGCTCCGGCCGAACAGGCGGCATTCGCGGGAACGGCGGCCCTGCTCGACACGCCCATGCACGAGGGTGACGCCACCCCGGTCTCCATCGCGGCGGGAACGGACATCGTGAGCCTGGGCCTGAGCATCCCGAAGGCGGCCCGGGTCACGGCGCAGGGGGATATTGAGGATCTTCGCTACGTCGGCCAGAACATCGCCCCGAACGACGTCACCCTCATCCGCGCCGGCGGGGACATGAGCTTTTCCTCGACGCCGGGCAGGAACCTGGACACGGGCACGGAACTTGGCGGCCCTGGCCTGTTCGTGGTCCAGGCGGGCGGCTCCATGGACCTGGGAACCTCGAAGGGCATCGAGACCCACGGGAACATCTTCCATTCCGCCCTGGGCGCGGAAGGCGCTTCCGTGGCCGTGATCTCCGGATACGGCATGGACACGGACGAGGCTTCCCTGGATGCGTTTTTCAAGGAAATCCGGGAAGCCGGCATGGCCTATACGGACGCCATGGCAAACGAACAGCCCCTGCAGGCCCTGGCCCTGGTCGAGGAGGCGAGAGCGGGTTTCGACGACGACTACCTGGGCGGCGGGGCCACTGGCGCCGGTGACGTGGACATGGTCCGCTCTCAGATAGGCACGGCCAGCGGCGGCAATGTCTACGTGGTCGCGGCCGGCGAGATGAACGTGGGCATCAGCTTCTTCACGGACGAGGACAGCAAGGAGAACAGCGGCATCAACACCCGTTCCGGCGGAAACATCGCCCTGTTCGCCGAGGGCGACATCAACGTGAATGAATCCCGGACAATGACCTGGCTTGGCGGCGACATCACTGTCTGGAGCAACCGCGGCGACATCAACGCGGGCAGGGGTTCCAAGACGGCGGTAAACACCAGCCCGCCCGTCAAGGTGGAAAAGGAGCCGGGCGTGTTTGTTCTCCAGCGGCGGCCAGCCGCCGTCGGTTCCGGTATCCGTACGCTGACGTTCGACCCGGACGGCCCGGAAGGCCCGCAAGAGGGCCCCGAACCCGGTGACGTGTACCTGTTCGCGCCCCAGGGCGAGATCGACGCCGGCGAGGCCGGCATCTCGGGCAAGAACGTGTACCTGGGCGCCGTGTCCGTGGTGAACACGCAGAACATCCAGTTCTCGGGCGGCTCCGTGGGCGTGCCCAGCGCGTCGGCGGGCGGCGCGGCCATCGGCGCCCTGGCCGGGTCCGGGGCCATGTCCCAGGCCAGCCGGATCGGAGAGGAGGCCGCGGGCCTGGATTCGGCCAATCGCCGCTTTTCAGAGGACATCGCGGAACTGGTGGACTCGTTCACGCCCATGTGGCTGAAGGTGCAGGTTACGGACTACATCGATCCATTCTAACCCGGATTATTCATGAAACATTTCGCAAAACATCATATTGTTAATGTTTTAAGAATGTTAAATGCTTAACCCGTGCATCCGGGCACACACAGCCTGGTTTTTTAGGAATTCTGGTATTGGCGAAATCTTTCACCCTTCGGGCGAACCCGATTCGCGCGATAGCTGTGTCAGGCTGGGATCGCGGTACGACAGTACGGCTTCACCCCGCCTTCCCTGCTCTCACATGAATCGAACTCGTGAATGATCCGGGCTAACAGCCCGTTGAAAAACTCGGAATTTGCAGCCTGTTCAAAAACGATGAGATGCAAGGCGCGCGAATTTCGAGGAACAAGGCGTACTTACGGTACGTCGCGTTGACGAGAAATGACGCGCAACGCCGCAGATCGCGTTTTCCAACAGGCTGCTAACAAGCCGAACCCAACAGATCAGGAGCACATGATGGCGTCCCGCGAACAACGAGCACAAACCGCCGGACGGCGGACAACCCGGGCCTCGGCCCTTTCCCTGATGCTGGCCGTCGCGGTATTTTGCCTGGCCACTCCCGCCCTGGCCCAGTCCGAGGCCGAGCCGTGGTGGAACGCCGACTGGCAGTATCGCATGCGCATCGGCATGGACACCACGGCCGCCGGAGCCAACGTGGTGCAAAATGTGCCGGACGTGCCGGTGCTGGTGCGGCTGCATCCCGGTAACTTCATGTTCGAGAACTGCAAGCTGGACGGCACGGACATCCGGTTCGTGGACGGCAGCGGCAAGGAGGTGCTCAAGCACCATATCGAGAAGTTCGATTCCACGGACGAGATGGGGATGTTCTGGGTGCGGATACCCAGGCTCTCCGGTGGGTCCAACTACGATTTCATCTGGATGTACTATGGTAACCCCGAGGCCATTGGCGGACAGAACATGCGGGGCACCTATGACACCTCGACCCAGGCCGTCTTCCATTTCACGGAAACCCAGGGGCCGCCCCAGGATGCCACCGGTTACGGGAACCACGCCACCGAGGCGACCCTTGGCCAGGGATTCCCGGCCGTCATAGGCAACGGCGTGAACCTCGCCGGCGGCCAGGACGGATTCGTGGTGCCGGACAAGCCCTCGGTCACCTGGAAGGATTCCTTCACGTTCAGCACCTGGCTCCGGATCGCGCAGCCCGTTCCCGACGCCGTGGTGATGAAGCGGGCCACGGAGGACGGCGCCGTGGAGCTTCGCCTGGACGGCAGCCAGTTGTATGCCCGGGTCACCTCGGACTGGGGGGTAGCGGAGACGGAGCGGGCCGCCGAGATTTCACCCGAGGGCTGGCACCACGTGGCTCTCACGGCAACGTCCAACGGAAGGCTCGAGATCCTCGTGGACGGTATGTCCGTGACCTGGACCACTTTGGCCGGCTCGCTTCCGCAGCTTGCCGCGCCCGTCCACGTGGGCTCCTTTCCCGAGGAATCCGGATTTTTCGGCGACCTGGACGAGGTTCGGTTCGCCATGGTGGCCCGACCCGATTCCTTCATCTCGGCAAGCTACATGAACGAGAGACCGGACGGCAGGCTGTTGGCCCTGGGTAACGAGGAGGTCAACGACACGGGCGGTCTGCCGACGTTTTACCTCGCCACGGTCATGCGGAACATCACACTGGACGGCTGGGTCATCATCGGGTTGCTGCTTCTGTTCGCG
Organism: Desulfatibacillaceae bacterium; assembly: GCA_046542385.1. Taxonomy (GTDB): domain Bacteria; phylum Desulfobacterota; class Desulfobacteria; order Desulfobacterales; family Desulfatibacillaceae; genus JBKHBM01. The sequence continues at coordinate 46,150 of JBKHBM010000016.1, forward strand.
GTGATCAGCTGGCTGGTGTTCATGGTCAAGAGCTTCAACTTTTTTCTCATGAGCAGGGACGACAAGGCCTTCGTCAAGGATTTCGCATCCTCCCACAGCCTTTTGACCCTGGACCACGAAAATCCGGGGTATCCCAACTCGGCGCTGTACGCCATCTACAGGGACGGCAGGAAAGCCCTGGAGTCCGCGCGAGAGGACAAGATGCCGGCCGCGGACCTGGTGGAAGAGGTGGCCGCCGCGCTGGAGCGCGGCTACGTCACGCTGACCCACCGGCTCAACGCCGGGGTGGTGATCCTCACCATGGCCATCACCGGCGGCCCCTTCCTGGGCCTGCTGGGTACGGTGTGGGGCGTCATGAACACTTTCGCCGCCATGGCCGAGGCGGGTGACGCCAACATCATGGCCATCGCCCCGGGCGTCGCCTCCGCCCTCTCCACAACGGTCTTTGGCCTCATCGTCGCGATCCCCGCTCTGTTCGGATACAACTACATCGTCGGCAAGGTCCGCACCAAGACCGCCGAGGCCGGCCTGTTCGTGGACGAGTACCGCCTCAAGGTGGAACGGGCCGCGAAGGGAGGGCGCATATGAGACGCCGCAGGGACCTGTATGACCAGAAAGTGATGGACGAAATCAACGTGACGCCGCTGCTGGACCTTGCGTGGACCCTGCTCGTGGTGTTCATCATCTCCATCACCGCCGCCATCCAGGGCATCAAGGTCAACCTGCCCCAGGCCAGCAATACGCCTAGCCTGCAGAAGCCCAAGACCAAGGCCGTCATCATCAAGGACGACGGACAGCTTTACCTGGATACCTACCCTGTGTCCCTGGCCGAACTGGAAAGCCTGCTTGCCGGATACAAGGCCGCGGACCCGGACTTCCCGGTAGTCATAAAAGGTGACCAGAAAGTCTACTACGGCCGGGTGGTCGAGGTGCTGGACGTTCTGGGACAACTGGAAATCACGCAACTGGGCCTGGTTACCCAGACCCTTGTAAAGTGAGCGCCATGGACAACCAAAAAGGTAAGAGAACCCTGGTGGTGTACAGCCTGGCCGGTTTCATCGCCTTCGTCATCCTGGTCTCGGGCTTTTTCGTGGTCAAGGCTCTGGTCTCCGAGGATGCGGACAAGCGCCGAAAGTCAGTCCGGATGGTTACGCTCGTGAAACCGCCTCCGCCGCCTCCACCCCAGGAAAAGCCTCCCGAGCCCGAGGTCAGGAAGGAGGAGATCATCGAGGAGGAACCCGAAAAGGCGCCCCAGGAATCCATGGACGAGGCCGCCGATGACACTCCCGTGGGCGAGCAACTGGGCATGGACGTCGACGGTGTCGCGGGCGGCGACGGTTTCGGCCTCGTGGCCAAGAAGGGCCGCCCCCTTATCGGCGGCGGTTCCAGCAATGATTCCCTGCTCAACATGTATGCCTGGTACAACCGCAAGGTCGAGGACCGCATACAGAAGCAGCTCCAGGATCTGTTGTCCAGGGACAAGGACCGGCCAAAGGAGAAGATGTCCGCCGTGGTGGAGGTCACGCTCAACGACTACGGCGCAATAGAAGGCCACAGGATCGCGAAGTCCTCCGGCGACCATGTAATGGACCAGGCAGTGAGAAAAGCACTCCAGGCCACGGTCATGGACGAGCCGCCGCCGCGCGGAATGCCCAGGGGCCTGCGCATCGTGGTTGACTCCAGGGGTTGAGAATCCAAAAGCGGCGCAAACCGCGCATCTTGTACCGACGCAACGCCGGCCCCTCGTGCCGGCCTGAAAGACGACAACATGAATGTACGAATCATCCCATTGCTGACCCTCCTTCTGCTCCTTGTGACGCCGGCGTCTTCCCCGGCCGCCGCCACCGGTGACGATGCCGCTGGCTCGGGCGTCGTGGAACTCATAGACATCCTCCGGGAAAAGGGCATCCTGACCCCGGAAGAAGCACGGGCCATAGCCGGCCGCGTGCGCGAACAACAGGCCGCCGGAGCCGGAAAGACCGAAGAGGCCCACGCGGAGAAGGAAGCAGGGGAAGTCGATGAGAAGGTCGAAAGCCTGGAGCGGGACGTCCGGCTCACCACCGAGGAAATGCTCCGCCGCACTCGCGTGAATGAACACGAGATCGAACTGGTCAAGTGGCGCATCGAGGAGGAGGTGTACGAACGGATGAACAAGTCCGCGTGGTCCGAGCGTATCCGCTGGGGCGGAGACGTCCGGGTCCGGTACCAGGGCGAGTTTTACGACGACAAAAACGCGGAGCTTCTGGAACCTTCGGACCCCGACACCCTCATGAACACGCGCATCAACCGGCACAGGGCGCGGGTCAGGGCGCGCATCGCCGTTAAAGCCGTTGTCAACGACCCCAAGAATATAAACGAGTTCGGCAAGGTCGAGGTGGGAGTACGCCTCACCACCGGCAATGACAAAAACCCGGTATCCACCAACAAGACCATGGGCGACTACTACGCCCGCGACGGCGTGGTCATGGACCAGGCCTATCTCAAGTGGAGTTACACGCCCATGATGCCGATCTGGGGAGGAAAGGAACCCAAGGTCGCGCTCCTGGCGGGCCGGTTCTCGAATCCCTTCTACTCCACCAACCTGGTGTGGGACACGGACCTGGGCCTCGAAGGCATCGCCCTCACCGGCGCCACGGACACCTTCCTGGGCAGGAAGTGGAACCTGTTCAGTTCCATCGGCGCCTTTCCCCTCCAGGAAGTGGAATTCGCGGACGAGGACAAGTACATGTACGGCGCCCAGTTCGGGGCCACCTTTTTCCCCACGCTCGATCTCGCCTTCACCGTGGCGGCGGCCCTGTACGAGTTCGAGAACGTCACGGGCAGCGCCAACGCCGTGGGCAGGCCAAACGAGCTGGACTATACCGCGCCCCTGTACCAGCAGAAGGGCAACACCCTGTTCGACATCAATCCGAACCAGGGCATCAGGACCGCGCTCGCGGCGGACTTCCGGGAATTCAACCTCACCGGAGAGGCCCGGCTGGCTCAGTTCCAGCCCGTTATCGTCAAGTTCACCGCCGATTACGTGAACAACATCGGGTTCGACAAGGCCGACGTGATCCGCCGCACCGGCAACCCGGACGTGGACAGCGCCACCGAGGGATTCATGGTCGGGGTCACGGTGGGGCATGAAAACCCGGTGAGCAAGGGGGCGTGGAATACCTCGCTCCAGTACAGGTATCTGGAGGCCGACGCCGTGTTGGACGCGTTCACGGATTCGGACTTTCACATGGGGGGCGCCAACAACCAGGGATGGGTCCTCGGAGGCAACTACGGCCTTGGCGGCAACTTCTGGCTGAGCGGAAAATACCTGACCTCCGACGAGATCGACGGGCCGCCACTGGCCATCGACGTGCTGCAACTGGATCTGAACGGCAAATTCTAACCGCCGGCCGGAAACGCGGACCCGGAAAAGGGACGCAGTTTCGGCTCGGCCACGGAACTCCGGGCGGACGAGCCGGATCGCCATTCCTGTCGGACCGCGGTTCGACTGCGCAATGGAAAACAGGAAAAGGCCATGGTTAAACGAATAGTAGTGGGCATCCTCCTCCTTGCCCTCGGCCTGGGGGTTGGGCTGGGCATAGGCAAGTGGCGACTGGACAACGAGCGGGCCGCCAATGATGCTCAGGTATCCCGTCTGGAAAAGAAAATCGCCGCGTACCACAAGAAGTACATCGAAAAATCCGCGCTCGTGGACGGCATGATGCGCGCCGAACGGGCCATCAAAGGCAGGCTGGCCCAGGCCGAACAGGCGGCCCGGGATCTGGAGGAGGACCTGGTTCTTCTCGAGGAGGACTACCGGGAAGACGTGGACGTCCTCGATGCCGGAATCCGGGAACACAAAAAGACCATTGCCCTGAAAGAGCTGCGAATCGCGGAACTGGGCGAGCAGATCATCGCGGCCGGGGATCGCATCCGGGAAAAGGATTCCGAGATCAGGGAGATGAAACAGCTTGTGGCCAAAACCCTGGCCGAGCACGAGGCGACGGTGGCGGAACTGGAGGCCGACGTCATGAAGCGTGACGCCCGGATCGAGCACTGCCGACAGAACAACACCAAGCTGGTTTCCATTTCGAGGGACCTGCTGGAGCATTACCAGAACAAGGGACTTGTGGACTCCATCATGCAAAAGGAGCCATTTACCCAGGTCAAGCAGGTGGAGGTCGAAAACCTCATGCGGGAATACTCGGACCGCATCGACAAGGAATCCCTTGGGCGGGACGAGGCCGGTTCGTGACACGAAAGGCGCCGAAGCCGCGTCCGCCAGGGAAGTTGACGGGCAGCTGGAGTGGGTCTGTAAGGAATTTTGGTTCCTCCCCTCCTGGCTTTGTTGAAGTTTTGCTGAAGTTGCTTCAACAAAAAGTCCGAATTATCCCGTTTTTTACCGTTTCGGGTTTTGGGCCTTGACGGTCCAAAAGCCCGTGTTACAAGGCCCGGCAGCGTTTCGCCGACGTAGTTCATCCGGTAGGGCAGCTGATTCATAATCAGCAGGTAAGCGGTTCGACTCCGCTCGTCGGCTCCCTCAAAATCAAGGGGTTATGGCAACCACGCCGTAACCCCTTTTTGCAGGGCAGGCGATTTGTCCAACCCCTGTCCAACCTCCGGCCGTTTTTTGATTAACCTCACAAGTGTTCAACATTCTAACAGGCCGTTGAAAAACTCGGAATTTGCAGGCTGTTCAAAAACGATGAGATGCAAGGCGCGCGAATTTCGAGGAATAAGGCGTAC
>JBKHBM010000017.1:0-50849 GCA_046542385.1 Desulfatibacillaceae bacterium
GCGCCTTGCATCTCATCGTTTTTTAACAGGCTGCAAATTCCGAGCTTTTCAACGGCTGTTATATCTTGTCGATATGCTTGAGCACAGCTTGATTTGCCCGGCAAAAAGCCCGGGCATTGGCGGATTCCTCTCCCGAAGAACGCACCAGACCCCATGCCGAATCGCCCTGGAATCCTTCCGGTCGGCAAACGCGATCACGGCCCCGTTTTTGCATCCTTGTTAAATCCCGGACTTTCGCGGCTATCATTGTCATTCCACCATCGAGGGTTGCCAATGGAAGAACAAAACGTTTCAGAAAGCCGAGTGGAAGAGGACCCCACAAGCACGGAAAACGGGAAGGGGGAAGCCCCAGGGATTCCGTATGTCGTGGGACTCGGCGCTTCCGCGGGGGGTCTCGAGGCCCTGTCCGCGTTCTTTTCCCGGATGTCCCCGGACAGCGGCATGGCATTTGTGGTCATTCAGCACCTGTCCCCGGACTATAAGAGCCTGATGGTGGAGCTCTTGTCCAGGCATACCCACATGACCGTGGTCCGCGCCACGGACGGCATGGAAGTAAAGGCCAATTCCGTGTATCTCATTCCACCCGGCAAGAACCTGCTCATCTATCAGGGAAAGCTGGTCCTCACCGAATACGAGCACGCCCACGGGCTGAACCTTCCCATTGACCTCTTTCTGCAAAGTCTGGCTGAAGACAGGGGCGAAAGGGCCGTGGGCATCATCCTGTCGGGGACCGGCAGCGACGGGGTCCGGGGACTGCGGGCCGTCAAGGAGGCCGGGGGAATGGTCATGGTCCAGGACCAGGCCTCGGCCAGGTTCGACGGCATGCCCAGGGCCGCGGTGGCGACCGGTTTGGCGGATTACATTCTTCCGCCCGGTGACATGCCCGGCGAGTTACTCAAGTTCATCGCCCATCCGTTTGCTCCGCGTACGAGAATGGCGGCGGGAAGCCTGACCGACGACAACCGGATGGCCAGAGTGATCGCCCTGGTCCGGGCCCAGACGGGGCTGGATTTCAAGGATTACAAGCCGAGTACCGTTGTCCGGAGGATCGAGCGCCGTCTTTCCGTGAACCAGTTGCAGGACTTGTCCGAGTACGCGCGTTTTCTGCAGGAGAACCCGCGTGAAGTGTGGCTGCTGTACAAGGAGCTGCTCATCGGGGTGACCCGGTTCTTTCGGGACCCGGAGGCGTTTGACGCGCTTCGTGAAAAGGTCCTCCCCTCCCTGCTGGGGCCTGACGCGAAAAACTCTCCGGTCAGGGTGTGGGTGGCGGGGTGTTCCACGGGCGAGGAGGCGTATTCCGTGGCCATGCTGTTTCGGGAATACCTTGAGGAGTCCAGGAAGGTCGCGGACGTGAAGGTATTCGCCACCGACATAGACCAGGACGCGGTGGAGTTCGCGTCCAATGGGTTGTATCCGGCCAGTATCGCGGCGGACCTGTCCACGGAGAGGCTGTCACGGTACTTCGTGAAGAAGGGGGATTCCTTTCAGGTCGCGGGGCACCTGCGTGAAATGGTGGTGTTTGCCCGGCACAACGTGATGAAGGACCCTCCGTTTGCGCGGATGGACCTGGTCACATGCCGGAACATGCTGATATACATGCAGCCGGTTCTGCAGCGTAAGATACTGTCGTTGTTCCACTTTGCCATGAACCCTGAAGGGGCGCTGTTTCTGGGCTCCTCGGAATCCATTGGTGAGCTTACCACCAGTTTCGAGGTCCGCGATGTACGCTGTAAGATTTACAGCAAGCTGCCAGGGGTTCAGGGCGCGGTCACGCATCCGGGTTTTTCGGGAGACGCGCAACTGTCCGAGTGGAAAAGCAGGGGAATCGGCCAGGTACCGGTGCGGAAGGCGTCCTACATGGAGCGCGCGTACGAGGCCATCGTGGAGGACTATTCGCCACTTTGTCTTGTGGTGGACGAGGAAAGGCGGCTGGTTCACGTGTTCGGCGATCCCGGGGATTACCTGCGGGTTCCGTCGGGCCGTTTTGCGTCCGACGTTACCAAGATGATCCACAAGGATCTCTCCCTGGCCCTGTCCACCTCACTGCATCGGGCCTTCAAGGACAACGGGGAGGTGGAGTGCGAGAGGATTTCCATACGAACCGGCGAGACAAGGGAATCGCACAGCCTCCGAATCCGGGTGATCCAGGGGGACGCCAGGTCGGGCAAACTGGCCCTGGTGTTCCTTTCCCCGATCCGGCGCGACCCGGCTGGGGGCGGATGCCTCGGATCGACTGGAGAGGCCGTGTCACTGGAGCAGGCGGGTCGGGAGCGGATCGAGGACCTGGAGCAGGAGATCAACTTTACCCGGGAAAACCTCCAGGCAACGGTTGAGGAGTTGGAAACATCCAACGAGGAGTTGCAGGCCACCAACGAGGAACTGCTGGCGTCCAATGAGGAATTGCAGAGCACCAATGAGGAACTGCAGTCGGTGAACGAGGAGCTTCACACGGTCAACGCGGAGCACGAGAACAGAATCCAGGAACTGGTCCTGCTCAACGAGGACATGGAGAACCTCAACAACAATACCACGGACGGTACCGTATTCCTGGACGAGCGCTTGACCATCCGCAGGATCAATCCCGCCGCCACCCGGTTGCTGAACATACTGCAACAGGACGTTGGCAGGCCGTTCAGCCATTTTTCCCAGAACATCATCGGCACCGAGGCCATCAGCGACATCACCCGGGTGCTGGACAAAAGGACCCCGGTCACCCGCGAGGTGTCCAATCCCGAAGGCCGCAGGCTTCTCATGCGGGTGAGTCCGTTCCATTCCGCGGAGGGCAACCAGTTCGGCGCGGTACTGGCGTTTGTGGACGTGACCAGGCTGAAGGAAGTCCAGGAGGAGCTTCGCTCGGAGCGCGATCTCCTGAACGGAGTCATGGAGTCCAGTCCGATCGCCATCGTCACCGCGGGAGCGGAAGGCGGGTTGAGATACGCGAACCGGGAGGCGGAAAGGCTTCTTGGGCTGAGCCGGGAAGAGATCGTCCAAAGGTCCTGCGGGAGCGGCGAATGGCGGGTTTACGATTTCGAGGGAAACAGGCCGGACGAGGCTTTCCCGTTCACCAGGGTGACGGAGGGAGGGGGTCCGGTGCATGGCGAACAGAGGGTCCTGGAAACCGCCTCCGGGGAAAAGCGGTGGCTTCGCATGTCCGGATCCCCTCTGCACGACGAACACGGAGAGGTTACCGGGGCCGTGTTCAGCATGGAGGATCTCACCAGCGAGCAGCATCTTTCCTCCTGTCTGGAAAGCATGAAAAACGCCGTCCTGGCCGCGGACTCCTCCGGGGACTTGCGCTTCGTCAGCCCCAATGCCACCGCCATCCTGGGCCTGGACCGCGCGGAACCGGCAGGGGCCCCTCTCGCCGGTGTGCTGGCGGCGCCGGGAGAGGAGGCCCGCCTGCAAGAGGCCATGGATTCCGCACGGGCCGAGGGCTACTGGCAGGGGGCCCTGCGCCTTCGGGACAACGAGGGCCGTATATTGCCGGCGCTTGCAAGCATCACCGCCATGGCGGAACAGGACCCGGAACCCTTTCTCATCCTCAGCCTGGTCTTCGAGCCAAGGCACGGCAGTCGTGACATGTTCATCAACAATGAGCAATCGGTGGACCAATGAAACCCCAACGAAACGATCTTTTTCAGAGGTTGAGGGACAGGGCCGAGAAGGCCCTGGCCACGGGCCGCGAAACGTCCGTGAACGTGGATACCCTGGAGATGGATACCCTGATCCACGAGATACAGGTGTACCAGATCCAACTGGAGATGCAGAACGAGGAACTGTTGCGTACCCGGCAGGAGATCGAATTTTCCCGCAGGAAGTACCTGGACCTTTACGAGTACGCGCCAGTGGGTTATCTGACCCTGGACCGGGAGGGCACGATTCTGGAGGCCAATCTCCGCGCCGCCCAGATGTTCCAGGCCGATCGCAGGTTCCTGGTCGGCCGCCCCTTTTCCTCGTTCACCAGGGACACGTCCACCCTGTACCGCCACCGCGAAGCGGTCTTCAACTCGGACATCCGGCAGGTTTGCGTGGTGGAACTGGCCAGGGTCCAGGAAGGCTTTTTTTCGGCCCGGCTGGAAAGCCAGTTGTCCCAAAGCATGGAGAACGGCGCCCTGGTCTGGCACTGCGCCATGTTGGACATCACGGACCAATGCAGGGCCGAGGAATCGCTCAAGGGCGCGCTGGCTGACGCCAATCGTTCCAGGGAGGAAACCGATGCTCTCCTGCGCGGAGCCAGGGCGGTGCTGGAGAACCTGGACTTCGCCGCCGCGGCCAGGGCCATTTTCGACGAATGCGCCAGGATCACGGGAGCGCGCAGTGGATACGTGGCCCTGCTCAAGGAGCATGAGGACGCGAATGAGATTCTTTTCCTGGAGTCCGGCGGACTCGAGTGCTCCGTGGACCCCGAATTGCCCATGCCCGTCCGGGGCCTCAGGGAGGTGGCCTATGCCGAAGGCAGGCCAGTGGTGGAAAACGACTTCATGAACAGCGAATGGATCGAATACATGCCTGAAGGCCACGTGGTGCTTGATAACGTGATGTTCGCTCCGCTGCTGCTGGATGGACTGGCCGTGGGCGTGATCGGCCTTGCCAACAAGGACGGCGGATTCGACGAGGATGACCTCCGCATATCGGAAGGATTCGCGGAAATGGCCAGTGTGGCTCTGCGGCACGGCTACTATGTCCAGTCCCTCGCGGAGAGCGAGCAGCGGTTTCGCTCGGTCACGGAAACCGCCTCCGACGCCATTCTGTTGCTGAATCGTGAGGGGCGGGTAGTCTACAGCAATCCTCGTACCCTTGAAGTGTTCGGTCTTGAACACGATGCCCGGGGAATGGACGTGGACTCCCTGATTCCGGAACTGGGGGCCAGGCTGAGGGAGGACGCGACCGCATTCGAAGGGGGCCAGGCGACCTTTTTGAAGACCACCGGCCACCGTGTGGACGGTTCGGACTTTCCCCTGGACGTTTCCCTCGGATGCTGGCCGTCCGGGGATGCCGTCCTGGTCACCGCCATCGCCAGGGATGTCACGGAAACAAGGCTCATGGAGAACAGACTTCGCCAGACTCACAAGATGGAGGCAATAGGCACCCTGGCTGGCGGTATTGCCCATGATTTCAACAATATTCTCGGGATCATCCTGGGTAATACGGAGATGGCCATTGACGAGAGTGTTCCGGGCACGGACATGCATGTTTGCCTCGAGCAGTCCAGGGAGGCGTGTCTTCGCGCACGGGACATCGTGGCCCAGATACTGGCCTTTTCGCGCAAGGCCGAGCCTGAGCGCGTCACCCATTATTTGGAGCCCCTCCTGCGGGAATCCATCAAACTCCTGCGCGCCTCCATACCCTCCACCGTGCCGCTGGATGTGGAGGTGGAGCCGGACCTGCCCCCGGTGCTCGCGGACGCCGGCCAGATCAATCAGGTACTCATCAATCTCTGCACCAACGCGTCCCACGCGCTGCGCGGGGTGGGGGAGGGGGCGCTGTCAATCAGCCTGGGTCTCGCGGAATTCAGACCCGGGGACGTCCCGCCTCAGGGCCTGTCCCAGGGGCGATACGTCCGATTGTCGGTCGTGGACAACGGGGCGGGCATCGAAATGGAAAACCTGGAGCGGATCTTCGATCCATATTTCACTACCAAGCCGGTTGGCGAAGGGACCGGCATGGGGCTTGCCGTGGTGCATGGAATCGTCAAGGGGCACCAGGGCGCTGTCCAGGTCAGCAGCAGGCCCGGAGCCGGAGCCCGTTTCGATGTCTTCTTCCCGGTCGCCCCGGCAAGGGAGGAACCGGAGGTGGTCGAGGAGGCCGCGGCCCAACCGGATGACCGGAGCGTGCTCTTCGTGGACGACGAACCGGCCATGGTGGCCATTGTCGGCAGGATGCTCGAAAGGCTGGGATACCGGGTTACCACGGAAATGAACCCGGAGACCGCCCTGGAACTGTACTCCGTCAATCCGGACCAGTACGATCTCGTGATAACGGACAAGACCATGCCCGGAATGACCGGAGACGTATTGGCCGGCAAGATATTGGATATCCGGCCTTCGGCCCGCATTCTGCTGTGCACGGGGTATGCCGAGGAGGTGGATGAGGAGCGCGTTGGAGAGCTGGGTTTGAGCGGACTGGTGCAAAAACCGCTGACCCTGGATGCCCTGGCCCGTGCGGTCCGCGACGCCCTGGAGGATTGAGCCCGTGGAAGCGGTGGAACATGAGCGGGCCGTCCCCGGCCGGGAGGCGGGCTACAGGGGGAATCGCCTGGACCGCCGGCGACTCCCTTTGGACCGGTGCCTTCCCGCCCCTGGTTTCCCATTGCCCTCGTTGGCATTATGTGCGATGTAATGTCCCGGGGCGAGGCAAGTCCCAGCTCCCGCTTGTTCCGGCATGGTCCGCAACCAGGTCCGCCAACTGTCCGAAACCACCACCGGAGGCGCCGAAATGAGTCCCGAAACCACCGTCCTGTTCTTCAACCTCATTCTCTACGTTCTGATCGTGTTCGCGTTCAACAAGGCGCGCAACCGGTACGCCGGGGGCAAGGTCGGGGACATGATCAACCTGGTGCTTCTGACGGTGATCCTGCTGTTCCTCTCCGATTACATAAGGCTTCTCGATCCATACATCGCCGACACCATCGTCTTCACTGTACGCCACCTCCTTCGGACCGCCGCGCTGGCCGTGCTGGCGTTCGGCGGGATCAGGATAGGCGCCGGATGACGCAGGCACGCGTACCGTTTGCCGGGATTGTTTTCGATGCGGTGTTCAGCGCCGTGGAACGCCGCTCCCGCACACGCCGTGTTCCCTTGTTCGTGTTGGTCCGGCGACTCATCGCTTGAACATGGACAGCACGCCGCCCCTGGCTTTGCCGTCCTGGCGCGGGCCGGCCGCCGAGGACAGGGTTGCCCGGATGCCCTGGATAATCATGTCCTTCCTGCCGGACTGGCCCTGGTAGGTGTTCACATAGGCCAGAACGCTCTCCACGCTGTCCACCACCTCGGCCACGATGCCCTGACCCAACTGGTCCATCAACCGGTTCAGAAGATTGGACATGTAGTGGTTGTACGCCTCTATCACGAACTCCGGGCCGATGTTGTCCGATTTCCTCAAATTCTCCGCGGCCAGGGCGATCGCCTCCACGTTCTTCTCCGTGGACTCCGTGGGGGCCGTGTTTCGCAGCAGTATCCTCTGCTTGGCGCTCAGCCTGGACTTGGATTCGTCGAACATGGACAACGCGCGATGCCCGAGCTCGGTTTCCGCCTTCTTGCGCACCGCTTCCAGGATGTCCGTATAGATGGTGATGACTCCCCGCATGTCAAAGAAGTCCTGCCCGGTCCCCACCTCGTCCGTTTTTTCCACGAGTCCGGAGGACAGCAATGAAAACAGGAGTTTGTACACGGGAAACTCGTCGTAGCCGCTGGCTTCGATCACTTCCCTTATCGTGCGCCGGCCGTCGATCAGGGACAATACGTGCCACTCCCCGGCGGTGAGCTTGATTTCCTTTTGGTCAGGGTACTTCTGGGAAATTTTGAACACCATGTCGCTGTTGGGGATCTGGTTTTCCAGGATGGACATCTCGTCGATACGGCGGGACGCCTCGAGGATGATTTCCACGGTGTTGAGGGAGACGACCAGGGTCTCGTCCAGGTTGAACTGGGCGTCTCTGTATTCAAACTCTCCGGATTTCCACAAAAAAAGTTTGTAGATGATTTCTTCGACCTGTTTTTTGGCGAACTTCCTGTACATGTCCGGCGTGATGAGGCCCTTGTCCACCAGGACCTTGCCGTAAGGCTGCTTCGAGTCGCGGGCCGTCTCCATGCACTTTTTGAGTTCCTCGGTGGACACAACGCCCCGGCTGCGCAACAGGTACGCCAGCCGCGACTCCTTTTGCGAACCCGTGGCGTATACGATGGTGCCTTCGCGCAGGTATACCCGGACCTCGTTGGCCGAGTCGTCCCGGACAAACAGGATCCCTGTCTTTTTTTCGATGGAAAGGAATTGCAGGACGCTGGCGAAAAAGAAGGTGTCGAGATTACCCTTGAGTGACATGGCTGCCTTTCCCCCGGGATGATGGACAAGGGGCGCATGGCCCATAACCAGCCTGTGGAGTACACCGGTCCGAGGCGTTGCGCCACATCCCTCGTCAATGCGGCGTGCGGGAACCCCGCCTTTTCCTCGCTTTCATCCCGTCGTTTTTGAACAGGATGAGGATGCCCGGTTTTTCAACGGACTGTTACAGGCGGCGCCGGGGCGGAAGCGGGGCAGTCCCGGAGCCGGCGACTCCGGGACTGCTTCGTCACCCGTATATAACCCGGGAGGAAGGATTTGTACAGGACAAGGTGGCAAAACCCGGCGGGCGGACCAGGGTCAGGACTTCATCGTCTTGTCGACAAGGTCGAGGATCCTGTCCTTTTGAGCAAGGCCGTTCACCCAGGAATCGGGAATCTTTTCCATACCGTTATGGGCGCCGAGCACCATCCCGGCCAGCATGCCCCGCGCGGCCGAATCCCCTCCCGCCATTGTATTCTGAATCAACGCCTCCTTGAAGTCGTCCCGCCATCTGCCGATTACGTGTACAACACCCGGAAAGGCGTCCGGCGTATGACACGATGAGCCGAAACGCTTGATCACGCCCTTGGTGTCGTCCTCCAGGGTTTCCATGCCCTTGTCGAACCATTCCCGGATATTGCCGGATTCGTACTCCCGGTCCGCCGCCTTTTCCATGGCGGTCACCGGATCCGCGCCGGCGTTGACGATCTGCGCCGTGGCATAGGCGAAAAATTCGGCGGAATCCACCACCGCGGGGTCGCCGTGGGTCATCGCCGTCTGCGCCCTGGCGTGCCTTATGAACGCATCCTCGTTGTTGATGTGGGCGAGTGCGATGGGCGCGATGCGTCCCGCCCCCGCGAGGTCGTTGGAGCCGGACGACGCTTCGGAAGGTCCTTTGCCTTTTTCGAAGTTGGCCAGTGCGCCCTTGGTGGCCCGGTCGAAGTATCCCTGGTAGGTATCGAAGAAGTCCCGCCAGCGTTGCGCGAAATCATCGAGGTCGAACCCGCCTTTTTCGGCCACGGATTCCAGCAGGACCAGTGTCTGATCCCCGTAATGGGTGAACTCACCTGCCTTTTTCCCCTTGTGAAAACCGTCTTCCGGGTGGTCCCGGTATTCGTCCACGATCCCGAAGTCGCTCTTCAGCACGGCGGTGTCATAAATCCAGTGCGGTCCCATGGCAAGGGCGTCCCCTGCGAATGATCCCAGCATCATGGCTTTCAGTCTGTCGGACATGGGATTCCTCCTGTTCATGTGTCGGTGGTTGCGGGGTGGAATGCTTTCCCGGGGGATTGGCATAACGTAAGGACGCGCGGTCGGGCGTCAACCCGGACGCACCATGGTTTTCCCGTTGCCTTGCAAGGGGAAATCGTGGCACAATGGTCCCGGAAGGTACGCGGCCATGTTCACCAAACTGAAACAATGGTTCACTCCAGGCGACAACCCGGATTTCGTGCGTATGATTCAGGTGGCCCGCGGGGACCCGGAGTTCAGAAAGCAGTTGCACCGTATCCTGGAACTGGACCGGTTCAACCGGGAATCCGCCTTGAACACCATGCTGGCCGAGATGCGCGTTTCCGGCGCCCCCGCGAAGCTCGTTGCCGCGGTTGCCGCCCTGCTGGACCATGATGTCGCCGACAGGGTTCTGGAGATGATTCGAAACGGCGAGTTGCATTGACGGCGTCCCCGCGTAAGGCATCCCGGGACGACCCACAAGCAAGGAAAGGCACAACCGCACGCGCGGTCCCCACATGGTAAAAGAGTCGGTTCGCAACCTGTGCATATACCACGCCCTGGACGGCCTGCGCGAAGGTCTGTCCCATTTCTCCGGCTCCAGCCGCGTCGCCCTGGTCCATGCGGTGGAGCCGGACGATCCCATGCGGATCTATGATCCGCAGGCGCTGTTGTCCGACCATGAGCCCATGCTGAAGAAGCTCTACCTTGACAGCACCGACTGGCGGGACATGCCTCCGGACTTCTCCAGACTGGAAAGCCCGGCCGAAATCTTTCCCGAACCCGATCTCGGCCTTGCCGGCCTCATCACCCACGGAGGCCGCTCCGGCAACATCTTTTACCAGATGTGGTTTACCGAGGAGCACCCGGACATGTGCTCCACCGGCCCCACCGAGTGCTGGCTGGAACACGCCGCGTGGTTGCTTTCCCATGACTTGTCATCGGAAGAGGCCTTTCGCGCCGGCATTTCCGGCTACGTGCTTCGGGAGTACGCCACCCACGCGGTGCGCGATTACATTGTGGACGAACTGAATCGCACGGTGGGCTGGGACGTGCAGTTGCGCATCTATCCGGTGCTGGACGCCATCCTGGGGATTTCGGAAACCCTGGAAGAGGGCACCGCCGCCTTTGGCAGGATGATCTTCATCGAATCCCGCGAGGCGAACGGATTTCCCCTGCTGGTGCGTTTTCCCGAGTACGAAAGGCCTCTGCTCAGGCATTTCAAGCACGTGCGAAAGCTGTTGCTCTCCGTTGAAAGCAGTTCGCGGTACCTGGTGTCAAACGGACGGGACATTCTCGGCGTTTCCAGGGAATCCGCCGCGCCGGAGTGCTGCATCACCGCGGACTTTTTGGGCAGACACGGCTTTTTGTCCCTGAATGAAGACCTGGTGTGCAGCTATTTCGACGGACGCTTCCTGTCCACGAACCGTCGGGCAAACCTCGTGCAACTGGAGGAAACCCTGCTGGAAATGCCGAACATGGATCAACAACAGGTGCATGTGATGTTCAGGATCGCCACGGAGATCGTGAACAGCGCGGCGGAGCGTAAGCACGGCTGCACCCTGGTGTTCGACTTCAACGAAGAGCCGCTCAGCCTCGCGGGTATGCACTTCGACGAGCCGTTCGACCTACGGGCGGACAACTTCCTGGCCCTGGGCAAGGCCCTGGCCAAGGTGGACGGCGCGTTGCACATCCATTCGGATTTCCATGTGCACGGATTCGCCGTGATTCTGGACGGACATGCCGTGGCCGGTGAGGACAGGGCGCGCGGCGCGCGGTTCAACTCGGCGCTGCGGTTTACCAGGGAGAATGACAACGTGGTGGTCGTGGTGGTTTCCGAGGACCGCCCGGTAAGCGTGATCCAGGGCGGCGTTGAACTGACGGCCCAGTGCGAGTGGAAGCCCATGACCGGCAAACTGGTCACGTCCCCGACCCTTGAGGGTTGGGCGAACAGGTAGGGATGCGGTGCCGGGTTGGGGCATGGAGTCCGCGACTGCCGTCCGTCACGACACCGATTCCGCAGCCTCCGCCCTGATCGCGACCAAGCGTGTCCGCCGGGCGTGATCAGTCGCAAACGCCGACCACCGGCTGCCAACGATGATCATTTGGTGATGTCGGCGCGTGCCTCCGTTTTCGCTACAGAGGCCGAAAGGGCCACGCCGGGAGCGGGAATAGCCCGAATCGTGCCCGTTCATTTTGCCAGAAGCTGGTCCAGCTTCCTCTGGGCCTCCTGGGATTGGGGGCTTTTCGGCGCAATCGCAGCGGCGCTTCGCAGGGTGTCGACAGCCTTCTTTCTCTGGCCCAGGTACAGGTATGCCGTGGCCAAATCCAGGTACGCCTCGGTAAACCGCGGGGCATATTCCAGGGCCTCGTTCAGTACCTTCACGGCTTCGCTCATCCGGCCCATGGCCGTATAGGTTCTGCCCAGGCCCCTGAGGGCCCCAGCGAATTCCGGCGCGATTTCGAGGGCCTTCTTGTAGTATTCGACGGATTTGTCGAACTGCTTTTTCGTGTAGTAGATGTAACCCAGATTGCTCAGGGGGTAATGGGGGGTCGCGTAAAGGAGCATTTCCGATACCTGTTTGAAATACGGAATCGCTTCGTCGTACCGGTCCATGGCCAGGTAGGAAGAACCCAGGTTGTTGATGGCGGCCGAGTAATCCGGCCGCAGGTCCACGGCCTTTTCAAAGTGCCGGCGGGCCAGCACCGGCTTTTTCATAGCCAGGTAAATGAGGCCCAGGTCATTGTGCACATGAGGGTCGAGCGGTGTGACTTCCAGCGCCTTGTGCAATTCCTTCAGGGCCAGCCTGTAGTCGCCTTGGGCCATGTACGCCTCCCCCAGGTCCCTGGCCGCCTTGCCGAGGCTTTCCTTGTCCTGCTGGGTGGTGGCGCATCCTCCGGCCACCAGGGCCAGGAGCAGGCCCAAAGCAACGGCCAGTGTCCGCACGCCTTTTCCGAATGAAGAATTCAACGCGGTCATGTCTTCCCCCGGGTGTTCCGGATTGGGGCCGGCGGCCCCGGATGATGGTTTTTACGAGCAGAAACGGTTTTTCAGCTGCATGACCCGGATTCCACGCTCCTTCAGGATGTCGACGATTCGCCTGTCCACTCCCGCGGAGGTTATCAGTGTTGGGGGCAATGGGCCCCTTCGGATCATTATTCCGGGTATCTCCATGGTTGTCGTGATGTTGGAATTCTCCGTGGCCTTGAAGACGGGGTCCTCCTCGCAGGAGTAGCCCAGCTGGTCCATGACGGCGCCGGCCATTGGCACGCAGCCGTTTTCCGGTTCCATGACGAGCACCGGCAGGCCCAGCCCGGGCAGCAGTTCACCGTCACGGCCGTGGCCTCCGAAGTCGACGATGAATTCCTGGCCGTCGTCCGTGCGAGCCAGGTTGGCGTACAGTTCCACCTGTCTTCCCTCGTGGGGAAAGGAAACCGGTACGTTCTCGGCATAGTCCACCTGGAACAACTGGAACAGGAGCGCAACGAAAATTCGGCATGAACCGGCGTCCAGGAATAGCTGGTCAGGCCCCGGGTCGGCGTTGTGGCCGTATCCGCCGTTGCCCAGGGCGCGTCTGCCTCCGGGCAACAGCTCGATAAGGCCGATGCCCTTGTCGTGGAGGTATTCGCGTATCCTCTCGTCCGTGGTCATGGAGGCGTCCGCGATCCAGGATATGGCAACGTACTTGTTGGCCGTGGCCCCGGGCAGGATGAGATGGCTCCGGACAGCGACCTTCACCCCCTCGTCTTCAAAGGAAATCTGCTTTTGCGTGTTCCTTATGCCGATGTCGGCCAGTATCTTCCGTAAAACGTGTTCGGAGGAGGCGCCCCTGGGTACGGTCATGGTTCGCAGGGGCCCCCAGTATTTGCGGACGATGGCCTGTTCGCCGTCCGACAGGGTAGTCCCCTGGCAGATGAGCAGGTGGCTGCCGTCGGGCAGTCGCGCCACGGGATGCTGGGACAGGTCCAGCTTGAGGTCCGCGCTCCCCGGCCTGGGAAAATAGTACACCCCGGACGCGATGAGTTCGGCGCCGATCTGGCGGACGGCGCCGCGAATGCCCTGTACCCGCTCAGCGCCCGCCGGACCCGGGGGCGCGGCGGGCAGGCTGGCCATGAATCCCTGGTCCGCGTCCCCGGCGCTTCCGGGACCTGGAGCGGGCACATCCTCCTCGGTGTCGCCTGGAGCGGCCGCCCGCCCGGGTTGCCTTGAATCGCCCGCGCCGCTCGAACCCGCGCTGGAAACGCCGGCCCCTGTCTCCCCGTCCATATCGGGGGACCGGGGCCCGGTTTCGTCTTCTTGTGATTCCGTTCCGGCGGTGAGTCGTACGTCGGGCTCAGGCGGGGCCTCCCGACTGGGTTCGCGCCCACGATAGGTTCGATCCTTTAAACCTACCAGGTGTTTGCCCCTGGCTCCTCCCTGTGCGGCCTTGTCCACGTAGGTGTCCACCAGTTCGCCGGCCGCCTCGTTCGTTTCCGCTGCCTCGGAATCGGCGGACAGCGTCTCACGCTTGATCGTGGCGCCCGGAGCCTTGAGTCGTTCCCCGGGCCTGGGCGAGGCCTCCCCGCCGGGGAATTCCGCAAGATCTTCCACGGTCAATCCATCGGGGTCCACGTCTCCGGATGGTTCGGCCTCCCGCACGGGTTGGGGTTCCGGTTCGGACTCCCTGGGCGCCGGGGGTGTCTCCCGCCGCGTGGGCCGGGCGTCGGCCACCGCAGAGGGTTCGGGTGCGGCCTGCCTTCCCGGGGTTTCAGTCGCTGCCTCCCCGCCGTCCGAGTCCGCCAGCAGGTCCTCGGGGTGAGGAAGGTACAGGGTTTCTCCGACGTAAATCCGGTTCATGTTGGTCACGGCGGGATTGAGCTCGCGAAAGCGCTTCCTGGCGCGGTCGTTCATCTCCGTTCCCTGCTCGCCGTACCTGGTGGCGATGATTTCCGACACCGAGTCACCGGGCGCCACTTCGTATGGCACCGCCCGCTGTTTGACTTTTGTGCCGGGAGCCGGACCGCCGGTGGCGCCTATGTCCATCCACTCGACGTCGGTTATGGTCACCATGGGAAGGGTGACCTCGCCGGATTCCTGAGAGGGCAGGGAGCCCCGGGGCACCTTCTTCAGGGGAATGAGGACGCGCTGGCCCGGGAATATCCTGTCCACGTCGTCCACGTTTTCATTGATCTGCCGGAATATGCTGATGAATTCGGGGAAGGCCCGCTCCGCGATCTCGCCGCGGCGGCGGAAAAGCTGGCTGAGGTGGTCGCCCTGCCGGACCACGTACGTGTCGCAGAGGATGTCCCATCCACCCACATTGTGGATCTCGTAGTTCTTGTAGGTAAGGCCGGACCACACGGGTACGGGTGCCACCGCGCTCGCGAGGGCGACCAGCAGGACCATGCCGACCAAAGGACGCGCCAGGCGGGCCGGCAGCCTATTCTTTTTTCGCGAGCCCAAGCGTCTCGGCGATATGTTGCGACGTACGTTCAACAAATCGTCTAAATTCCTCGCCATCAAGTGGCTTGCCCGGAGCGGGCACGGCTGTGAGATCGGAGGGCCGCGCCAGTTCCGGCCGATTCTTGAGCTCCTCTTTGGGTACGACCTCGAATTCCGCCGGGAATGCGTCGTCGAAATACATTTCCTGAAAACCGGAAAACTTGAGTGAATGCGCCGTGGCGTCCAGTACGGACACGTCGTTTTTGCCGACAATGCCCCGCGAAAGAGCCTCGCTCAATCCGGCCAGGCATTCCCCGCCCTGGGTGCAGACGATGTGCCCCCGCCTGTTGGCCAGCAACATGGAGTCCATGATGGCCTGCTCGGTGACCTGGGTCACGAAGACGTTCTTCTTGCCGGACACCTCGTTGTACCTGTTCACGAGATGGATGACCCGGGGCATGGACACCGGATTGCCGATCATCGCGGCCTGGGCCACGCTGGGCCGGACCGTCACCGGCTCGAACCTGCGCCTTGTCTCGTCCGGCTCCAGGTAGTATCGGTACACAGGGTCCGCGTGATGGGACTGGACGCCCACCACCCTCGGCAGGGACGTGATGATCCCGGCGTCGAAAAACTTCAAAAAGCCGGACATGATCGCCGTGATGTTGCCGGCGTTGCCTATGGGCGCGAACAGGACGACCCCGTCCAGGTCGTAGTCGAAGTCCTGGGCGATCTCGTATGAATAGGATTCCTGTCCCAATATGCGCCATGCGTTCTTGGAATTCAACAGGGCCACGTTGAAATTGTCGGCCAGGGACTCCACGACCTTCATGCAGTCGTCGAACACTCCGGGTATCTCGAAGACCATGGCGCCGGAACCCAGGGGCTGGCCAAGCTGTTGGGGCGTGACCTTGCCCTGGGGCAACAGCACCGCGGATTTCACCTTCGGATGCAGGTAGCTCGCGTAAAGCGCCGCCGAGGCGCTCGTGTCGCCAGTGGAAGCGCAGATGGCCAGCACCTCCTCCAGCGCGCCCGAGCGCAGCAGGAAGTTCAGGTAGGACAGGGCGCTGGCCATGCCCCGGTCCTTGAACGAGGCGCTGGGGTTCTGTCCGTCGTTCTTGAACCAGAAATCCGCGCCGATCCGGTCCTTGAGCGGGAGAGAGGCCTCCACCACCGGGGTATGGCCTTCGCCCAGGTAAACCACGTCCTCAGGTGCGACGACGGAGCCGATGAATTCGTGGTAGCGATAGATGCCCTTGAGCGCCGCCAGATTGGCCATGCGCCGGTAATCGAACACCTCGCGCCACGTTTCGGCGGGCGTTTCCTTCAGGCGGTCGAATTCGCGGTCCTCCAGCAGCAGCACTTCGCCGCACTCCGGACACGTGTAGAGCAACCTGGTGATGCCGTGGGCCATGCCGCAACCCAGGCAGGTGTATTCGATACGGCCCGAAGGTACCGGTACGATGCGGTCCCGTATCCTTTCGGGAAACTGGTCGGGTCTCATGCGGCGACCACCTCCTGTCCTCCCATGTACGGGCGAAGGGCTTCGGGAATCACCACACTGCCGTCCTCCTGCTGGAAATTTTCCAGAATGGCGGCAAACGTGCGTCCCACCGCCAGTCCCGATCCGTTCAACGTATGCACGAATTCCGTGCCTTTCCTTCCCTTGCGCCGGAAACGGATTCCGGCGCGCCGGGCCTGGAAGTCCTCGAAATTGCTGCACGAGGAGATTTCCCGGTACACGCCCTGCGCGGGCATCCATACCTCGATGTCGTAGGTCTTGGCCGAGGAAAAGCCCAGGTCGCCGGTGCACAGGGTCACGACCCGGTACGCCAGTCCCAGTCGTTTCAATATCTCCTCCGCGTCCGCCAGAAGGGATTCCAGCTCGTCGTAGGACTTCTCCGGCAGGCAGAACTTGACCAGTTCCACCTTGTTGAACTGGTGCTGCCGGATCAGGCCCCTGGTGTCCTTGCCGTGGGAACCCGCCTCGGACCTGAAACACGGCGTGAACGCCGTGTAGCGGACGGGCAGGTCCTGCTCGTCCATGATTTCGCCCGCGTGTATGTTCGTAACCGGGACTTCGGCCGTGGGTACCAGGTAATAATCCAGCCCCTCCAGCTTGAACAGGTCGTGCTCGAACTTGGGCAACTGGCCGGTGCCCGTCATCGACGTACGGTTCACAATGAATGGGGGCAGGACCTCGAGATATCCGTGCTCCCGGGTCTGGATGTCCAGCATGAACGAGATCAGTGCCCGTTCCATCCCGGCCCCCGCCCCCAGATACAGGGGAAACCGGGAACCCGTGATCCGGGCAGCCCTTTCCAGGTCCAGAATGCCCAGGTCCCTGCCGATATCCCAGTGCGCCCGGGGCTCGAACCCGAAATCCGGGAGATCGCCCACCGTCCTGTACAGGAGGTTGTCGTTCTCATCCCCGCCCACGGGGACGGATTCATGCGGAACATTGGGCAGGCCCATCAGGATTTCCGTGATTCTGGCCTGCTTCTCCGCGTGCTCGGCCTCGAGGTCCTTGATCTTCTGGCCGACATGGCGCATCTCCTCCATGATTTCGCCGGCATCCTGCCCCTCGCGTTTCATTTTGGCGATGGCAGCGGAGGCGGAGTTGCGCTTGTGGCGCAGTTCCTCGATTTCCTGGAGAATGGTTCGGGATGCGGTTTCAAGGTCGGTAAAATCGGCAAGGTCCTGGGGATCGCCGCGGTTTTCAAGGGCCAAGGCAACCTCGTCCGGGTTGTTTCTGACGAATTTTATGTCAAGCATATGCGGCACTTCCACAATAGGGCGGAATGAAGTCGGGACGAACCGGTCCGATTCTTTGCGTACAGACGCGGTCCGCCTAGTGTGAAACCTGGTACCGGTTACCATGGGCGGTTACTTTAGTCAATGATTATTGTAAGTTGACTTTCTTCACACTTTTTGATATAGCCCAGGTTCATTTTCCTTGCGACAATGCAGCCGAGAGGTGCCCATGGAGGACATGAAAGCAAAAAAGCGCGAACTGCGTCTGAGCGTTCAGGAAATGAACGAGGAAATTCCGCGGGAGGAACATGCCGAACGCTCGAACAGGGTCGCCGATCGCCTCTACGACTTCGCCAATTTCGTTGAATCCAAAACCATCCTCCTTTACTGGAGCATGGACGGCGAAGTCGATACCCGCCCCATAATCCGCCATTGCCTGGACATCGGTAAAATAGTGCTTTTACCCGCCCTGAACGTAAAACAACAGGAACTCGTGCCATTCAAGATCGACGACATGGACAAGGACCTGCGGGAAGGCTTCGGCGGGAGGATGGAGCCCGATCCCAGGCGTTGCAAACTGGTGCCTCACAAGTTCGTGGACCTTGGCATCATTCAGGGTGTCGCCTTTGATGAACGGGGAGGGCGCCTGGGGACCGGAGACGGATTATATGACAGGCTGATTCCCCGGCTTCCGGTGACTACGCGCAAGGTCGCGCTGGCCCTGGAGTCCCAGCTGGTGAACCAGGTTCCCATGGAATCCCACGACAAATACGTGGACATCATCATCACCGAGGACAGGATCATCTACAAAATCTGACGAGCCCCGGGCAGTCCCCGGGGCCCATCGCTACCAGCCCGTTGAAAAACTCGAAATCAACAGCCTGTTCCAAAACGATGAGATGCAAGGGGCTCGAATTTCGAGGAGGTTGGCGTACTTGCGGTACGCCGCATTGATGAGAAACGCGCCGCAACACCGCAGATCGCGTTTTTCAACAGGCTGTTACCGGAGTGCCCGGGCCCCCGGCCGTCCAGCCGTCGGCGGACCCTTTGTCTTGCTCCGGGTTTTCACGTCTGTCAAAAATGCTTGCCCGGCAACGCCCGCGCGTGCAACAATTCGTCCGCCAACACTAATTCACCCGGGAGCATCCACAGGCATGTGCGAGCAACATCCTTCATTTTCCAGCCGCCCCGGCCACGAACACGCCGCGCCGGAAATCGTCGAGATGCAAAGGAGATGGCCCCACGTACAGACGGTGCTGCACGAGGTGGTGGCAAGGCTGTACGACGTGCGCATTCGGCCCTCGGACGATCCCCTGCCCGGTGAACTGTCCCACGTGGTCCGCGCCAGGATCGTGAATGGCCTTGTGGAAGCCATCGTCAGGGACAGCCCCGAGGGCCTCAGGAAGAATGTGGCGGAACAGATGGCCGCAAGGATCGCCGAGTACGTGCTGTGGAGCCGGCTCACTTCCTTTCCCGTGGTGCACGAACTGGTGACCCTGGCGGCATGGTGGGGCTCGAACCTGCCCCATGAAACCTTTCAGGACCTGCGCGACATCGGACTCCACTACGTGGTGAACGGCAGGGTGCTGCCGGTGCAGCAGGTCTGGGACGAGCTGCTGAGTGCGCCGCTGGTTTACATGGGCCACTGCGCGTGCCGGAGCTCGGGCATGTGCCGGGACCTGAAGGATCAGGACGGAAACGTGTTCACCTACACCTCGGACAATCAGAACAGGCAACTTCTGGAGCGGGTCCTCAGGCGCTACTACCGGCTGAAGGACCGCCATGGGGGCGTGGTGCCGGACACGGACGCGAAGTTCATCGACCTGTTCGAACGGCTTGCCGCGTACAAGCGAGCCAGGTCGACGGAGTACCGGCTTGAAACC
The DNA here is from genome assembly GCA_046542385.1 of Desulfatibacillaceae bacterium. Lineage (GTDB taxonomy): Bacteria > Desulfobacterota > Desulfobacteria > Desulfobacterales > Desulfatibacillaceae > JBKHBM01. Next base: position 19,330 of record JBKHBM010000017.1, read on the forward strand.
CTGTTGCGCCGGACGTGGCCTTCCTGGGAGTTTCTTCCGGTGCTGGAGAAGTACACCCAGACCTGGGTCCGGTCGCTCAAGACGAACCGCAAGGCCCACCTGCTGCATCCGGAACTGGCCCATGAGATGGCCACGGTCCTGTATGCGTCCCGGGGCGCCGTCTTCTCCTCCATGAAGTGCCTCGGCCAGCCATACTCGATATGCACCTGCCCGACCCCCGAAACCGGTGGCGGATGCGTCCTCACAAACTGGTACTACAGCGGCATGTCCAACTCGTCACTCCTGCCCAACGAAAACGGGCATGGCCGCAGAAGGAACCACCACGGCGAACCCGCTCCATGCAACGTGTTTCCCCTGCGCGCGAAGCGTGAGTGCATAGGCTGCGGATGCGCCCATTCGGCGAGAGTCCCCAGGAGTTTCGCCGGCGTCATCAGGCAGGCGGACAGCTCCCGCAAGGACCGGGGCCTGTAACAGCCTGTTGAAAAACGCGATCTGCGGCGTTGCGCTACATTTCTCGTCAGTGCGGCGTACCATAAGTACGCCTTATTCCTCGAAATTCGCGCGCCTTGCATCTCATTGTTTTTGAACAGGCTGTAAATCTCGAGGTTTTCAACGGGCTGGTAACAGAGAAATTCCCCTGGTAGGTGGGGGCAACCCCCGAGATTTTTGTTTGCCCGTGCCCCGGGTTTGTTATAGTGTAGGAATGATCCATGATGGAGACGCCCCCGAAACGGTCGGGGCCAGCCTGCCGCTTCGGGACCGAGGTCGAACCATAACCCTTTCTTGCCAGCCTGTTGAAAAACGCGATCTGCGGCGTCGCGGCGCGTTTTTGTCGGTGCGACGTACGCCAGGTACGCCAACCTCCTCGGAATTCGTGCGCCTTGCATCTCATCGTTTTTGACCAGGCTGCCAATTCCGGGTTTTTCAACGGCCTGTTACAGGAGTATGAACGATCATACTCACCTGTAGATTCCCGACAACCGGCGTTCCCGCCGCATGGACGGCCTTGGGTGGAGTGTGCCCCGCGATTCCGGGTTTTACCGGCTTCCCTTGCGGCCCGGTGTGCAAAAAGCCGGCAAACAAGTCCGTGGAAAAGATATTCCATGACCTGGAAGAGGACACGGACCAGGACAAGAACCCCGAACACGAAAAACGCATCGTGTGCCGTGAATGCATGAACGAGATCACCAGTCCCAGGCAACGAATCCTCAGGGACGGGGCCCACGAGCATACCTTTGCCAATCCACACGGACTGGTATTCCACATCCAGTGCTACAAGGATGCCTGGGGATGCGGTTATGCCGGTCCGTCCGTTGCCGAGTTCACCTGGTTTCCCGGATACACCTGGAGGGTGGCTGTCTGCGGAAGATGCACGGTACACCTGGGCTGGCTGTATGAGGCCGGAGGAGGAAACCGCTTCCACGGTCTCATCGCGGACAGGCTAGGCGAACCCTGATGATGCCTTTTGACACGCTGTTCGATACGGCGTTTCCGGATAACGGGTACTTTTGCCGGGGATCGCGAAAACCTTTGAAAGGGGAGGGAAGTATGCCGGGAAAAAGGCATGGACTGGTGATGTTGCTGGCGGCCGCTATGCTCGCGGCCTGTCTGTGGTCGGGGCCGGCGCGGGCCGCGGATTACGACATGTATCGTTGGAAGCTGGCCACTCTGGCGCCCAAGAGCCTGGGATGGGCGCAGCAGGTCAGGACCATCATTCTGCCCTGGATAGAACAGTCCACGGACGACAACCTGAGGCTCAAGTTCTACTGGGGCGGGATCATGGGCAACGACGAGGACTACATCAAGAAGATCCACATAGGACAGATTCACGGCGCCGGGCTCACGGGCCACGGCAGCAATCTCGCCTGTCCGGAATTTTCGGTAGTGGGCCTCCCGTTTTTGTTCAACAACTGGGAGGAGGTGGACTACATCAAGAAGGTCATGTTTCCCACCTTCGACTATTACTTCGAGCAACACGGATACAAGTTGCTTCTTTGGATCGACCAGGATTTCGACCAAGTCTACTCCTCCAGGTGGCGATTTGACAACCTGGACGATTTCCGCAGGTCCAAGTTCCAATCCTGGTACGGACCCCAGGAGACCGCCATGCTGGAGGCGCTGGGAGCGACCCCTATTCCGATCCCGCCCACCGAGGCGGCCACCGCGTACCGCACCGGAGTCGTGGACTCCAACATCGGTCCGGCCATTTATCAGGTCGGAAGCCAGATGTACACGGTGTGCAAGTACGTGAACACGATGAAGACGCGGTATGCGCCGGCTTCCATCCTCATTGACGTGGACACCTATTACGAGTTGCCGGAAAGCTATCGCAGGAGGTTGGAGGAGCGCAGGGTGGCCACGCAGGACCTTTTTTGCGACGCGGTCCGCAAGGACAACGCCAGGTGCGTGGACGGCATGGTCCAGTACGGACTGGAAATGGTGGAGATTCCCGAGGACAACGAGAAGGAGATCGTGTCCCGCGCCATGACGGTTTACGAGGACCTGTCCGGAGACCTTTACTCCAAGGGCCTGCTGGTGGAACTGCGGCGTTATCTCGCCGACTATCGCGCGGGCCGACGGGTGGACGCTCCGGCTCCGGTCACGGAGATGGTGAAAGCCGGGGAGGTTCCCAAGGTCGCCACTCCCGGCAGGATGATCGAGCAAAAGGAGACCGTGGTGGCCGTGGTGCCCCAGGAGGAGGTCACGCCGGCCCCGCGGCGCGAGCCCCCGAAGCCGGTGGTGGAAGCGCCGCGGCAGCCGGAGCCCGCCCCTCCGAAGATGGAGCGGCCGGCGCCCACATCCCGCAAGGTGGCCGAGCCCGAGGAAGAGGAGGGCCACGCCACACTGGATGACCTGGAAAAGGAGTCTTCCACGATAACCGAAAAGGAAAGGCAACAGAGACTGGCCAAGGCGGAACAGCGCAAGAAACAGGTGCGCTCGGCCTGGCAGGAAAGGGCCCGTCTGATTTGGGAGGTCCAGACCAGGCTCAGGCCCATGGGTTATTACAAGGGCCAGATCGATGGTTTGTTCGGTCCGCTCACATTTCGCGCGATCCAGGAGTACCAGCGGGACCAGGGACTCCGAATCACCGGCGCCATTGACAACGAACTGCTAGATTCTCTTGACGTCGAATGATTCCGGACGGTCCGGTTTGACCGACCGGGGAGTGGGTGCGGGGCGGTGCGGAGGCATCTCCGGCCGCCCTGTCTTTTCCCGGAAATGTCCGCGACACCCGGTCAGGCTTGATTTTTTCCTCGCGTAAAAGTATGGGTTGTCCCGGTGCTCCATTGAGGCAACCATATGCCTCGTGCCCGTTTGCGGCGGCAGCGCGGGCGAGCCGCCATACGGGTCGGCGACCTGGCATCAGGCCCTGGAAAGATCGGATCGACGATGAGAAAGAAGGATACAGGACAGGACACCGCACCGAAAACCGGCGAAGCCGGTGAGCCGGGCATGAAGGAACGGATCCTGGCGGCGGCACGGACCGTTTTTTCACGCCATCCGTACAACGCGGCCAGCCTGCGCATGATCGGCAAGGAGGGCGGTTTTTTCCATCCGCACATCCGGTACTACTTCCCCACCAAGGCCCGGCTGTTCGAGGCCGTCGTCCTGGAGTGCTGCAGGCAGTACTATGACCGCAACCACCTGTGGCTCCAGGGCCTGGACGCCACCCGGCCCGAGGACGGTCTGTCCATGTACATGGACCGCCTGTTCGAATACCACGTCGAAAATCCCGAACCGCTTCGTATCATCATGCAGAACATAGTTCGGACGGACACGCTGGAATCCATCCCCGGATATCGCCACATTCCCGAGGTGTTTTCCAGGATTCGGCAGACCTTCCTCGAAAAGATTCCCCTGGCGGGCTCCCCGGAGGAGATATCCATGTTTTTTGACGGATTCAATGCCGTGGTCATCAACTACCTGGGGGCAAGCTCCTGCCACGCCCAATACCTCGGCATGGACCCGGAAGGCGAGGAATACCGCGCCTGGGTCAAGCAATGCCTGATGCACCAGTTTCTTCCGTGGCTCAAACGGCTGGCCGGTCAGGGGCGATCGGCGGCGGACGCGGACAGCGGCCGCATCGAGTCGAAGGGTACTCCGGCCCGGAACTGAACCGGACCAAAACGGACGGGATGACAATGAGCGTCGACGCGAACGAAAAATCGACCCCCCAACGCACGGGCGCGGACCGTCGCGCAACGCACCCAAGGAGCGAAAATGGCTTCCGTGGTGGAAACCCCTTTGTACGACTACTTCTTCGGCAAGTGCATGGTCTATGGAAGGCCGGTGCTGGAACGCCGTTTCGGAGAACAAAGGGCCAGGGATATTGTGAGGCGGATACGCACGGAGTACCGGGGGATGCTGCCCGAGGTGCCGGACCTGAAAACCCTGTTCGGCAGGATCAATCTGATGACCGCCGTGGTGGCGCTACCCGTGTACCGGATATTGCAGGAGGAGGTCAGCCGGCCCGAGGCCCTCGAGCTTTCGGGCAAGTTCATGGCCTCGTGTGCCGTGCGGGGGCTTGACGAGGACATGCCGCTGACCTTCAGGATGGCAATGCGCAGCCCCAGGCTGCTGCCCCTGGCGGTCCGTCTGCTGGCATGGTGGGACAACCTCGTCGATGATCCGAACGGCTGGCGGTTCGATGTGCTGCCCACGCCCCGGGGCCACGTGCTGGCCCTGAACGCGTTGAGGTGCGGAGTACACACCTTCCTGACGGCCCAGGGCGCCCCGGAATTGACGGAACGGGCAATCTGTCCCCTGGACGACTACATGTGCCGCGCCTGCATGCCGGAAAACACCCGGCTTTCGCGGACCATGCTCCTGGGCCGGGGCGATGCCTACTGTGACTTCCGGTTCATATCAGGCTGATAACACCGCCAATGCATCCACACATACTGTTGAAGCTTGTTATCGGAACCCGTCTTTCACGAACCGGGACACCTGGTCCATGGCGGCCTCCAGCTCCGGCATCAGGCCGCGGGCCGACTCCATGTCTCCGTCGGCCGCGGCGTCCTCCATGTCCCGAGCCGCCCTCTCCGCCCTGTAGGCGTACACCGTGCCCGACGCACCCTTGAGGGTGTGCGCCGCCCTTTCCACCCCCGACGAGTCACCAGAGGCCAGCGCCGTTCGAAGCCGCTCCATCAGCTCCCCGGCCTGGTCCATGTGCTCGGCCAGCACGTGCCGCATGGCGTCCCGGTCATGGTCCAGCATGTCCGCGAGGGCCTGCATGTTGATGACTTGTTCGCCCATTCAGTCCCCCTTGCGAACCCATATCCGATAAAGTTTCTCGTCGCCCTGCTCAAAGCAGGTGTATCCGGCGGAGTCGATCTCTTCGACCCTGACTTCGCCAATCTCCCGGCATTGCTCCAGCCAGTTTTCAAAATGCGCGCCTCCGCCGCAATAGGCCTTGTACCAGCGCACGCCCGCCGCGTCGGTCCGCTCACGGACCCGGGCCTCTTCCTCGATGAGCTTTCGGAAGGCTTCGCATCCGTCCGCGTGTTCACAGGCCCGGCATCCGTTTTCAAAATCGTCCGTATCCCCCAATGTGATCAACCTCCGGCCGGAGCATGACCGCATGCGGCCCCGGCACTGTCACGCTTCCGCCTCCACCACGATGGGGTCACCCACGCGGATGTCGCGATAGCGGTCCGGAAAGACTTCCTTGAACCTGTCAATGGCCCAGTCCGAGCTGTCATGGGGGGACAGGGCCACCAGCCTTGGATCGGCTCTGGTCAACGCCGCCAGGCCGCTGGCCACGTCCTTTTCATTCACGCTGTTCCATGGCGGCCGATCCGCTCCCACAATGGCCTGCATGTCCAGCGGGCCCACCTTGATCCTGCCTCCGTGCACGGGAAAATGCAAGCCCCCGATCACGGCATGGACGGGCTCGTCGAAAAGTCTTTCCGCCTGCTCCAGAATCCGCTCGATGGTCTGGTGGCCGCATCCTATGATGATGACAAGGCCCTTGCCCCTGACGTTGACCACAAGGGCCTGTTCCGGTGTGTATCCGGCCAGGTAGAGGTTGCGCGGGATCACACCCATGCTGGCCACTCCCTCGGCCAGTTTCGTCGGCCGGGTGATCACCTCCACGTTCGGCCGGGGATTGTGTGGCCCCGCCTCGAGCGGAGCAGGCGCGTAGACCGGAATCCCGGGAAGGTCCACCGGCCCCTGGGAAACGGAAAACGTACCGCTTTTCTGCTCGGCCATGCCTCCCAGGTGGTCCAGGTGGGGGTGGCTTATGAATATCATGTCCAGGGATTGCGGATCCACGTCGAGTGCCTGCATGTTGTGCAGCAGAGGGGATGGATGTTCCTTTTTCGCATTGAGCCCCAGGTCCAGCAGGATGTTCTTGTCGCCGGCGCGAACCAGGTAGGACACTCCCGGCTCGGTACGCAAACCTTCATCACTGGCATAATAGTCCACCAGAGGCAGGACTTCCAGGCGGTCGACTTCGCCGATGTACGGCATTTTTTCCGATGGCAGTCGGGCCAGTTCCTTTTGGACCCGGGCATTTCCGGTGGCCAGCTTCACCAGGGTGAAGCTGAAAAGGAGAGTGACCAGGGCGACGAGGATGATGACGATGGTGATTATGGCAGACATGGCAAGCCTCCTTTGACGGGTGAGTAATGAGATATCTCTCATTTGCCACATGCCGGAACCTTTTGCAAGCCGAACCCGGAGGAAAATCCGAATCCCGTTTTGCTCCCGGACCCCCGGGCCCGGAGCCGTGGCAGAAGGGGCTTGCGTCGCTCACGGGTTTGCTTCAGGTTGACTGCCGGATGCTTTCAGGAGTATGCTCGTACTTCCTTGGCAGACTGCCGGAATCCGTTCCGGCAGCGATGCCCCCCCCGCCAGCGCCCCCCCGGAGAGGACGTTCATACTGTAACCTGTTGCCATATGGTCGAGGAGAGTTTCCATGCCCAATATCAAGGCAATCATGGAGCCGCGGTCCATCGCGGTGATCGGCGCCACGGACAGGCCCGGAAGCGTAGGCCGCGCCGTGGTAACCAACATTCTGGAAGGCGGATTCAAGGGCGTGCTTTACCCGGTGAATCCCACTGCCCGCTCCGTTGTGTCCATACGCACCTATCCGTCCATTGGAGACGTGCCGGACGACGTGGACATGGCGGTGATCATCGTTCCGGCTCCCATTGTCAACAAAGTGGTGGCCGAATGCGCGGACAAGGGGGTCAAGGGCGTAGTCGTCATAACCGCCGGGTTCAAGGAGGTGGGCGGCAAGGGCAAGATCATGGAGGAGGAGTTGAAGGCCCTCGTGGCCCAGAGGAACATCCGCCTCGTGGGCCCCAATTGCCTGGGCCTGATCAATACCTCCGGCGAATACAGCATGAACGCCAGTTTCGCCCAGCACATGCCCCGGCCCGGCAATATCGCCTTCATTTCCCAGAGTGGCGCCCTGTGTACCGCCGTCCTGGACCTGGCCCAGGGCAGGAACATCGGCTTCTCCAAGTTCATCTCCTTCGGCAACAAGGCCGATGTAAGCGAAATCGAGCTGCTGGAGTACCTTGGCAACGACCCCGAGACCGATGTCATCCTCATGTACCTCGAGGACATCACCGACGGCCGCAGGTTCATGGAGGTGGCCAGGGAGATCACCTACAAGCGGGAAAAGCCCATGCTGGCCATCAAGTCGGGCCGGTCCGAGGAGGGCGCCAAGGCGGCCAGTTCCCACACCGGGTCCCTGGCCGGCTCGGACAAGGCGTACGACGCCATCTTCCTCCAGTCCGGCATCCAGCGGGTCGAGGACGTGAACGAAATGTTCCACTACGCGGTGGCTTTTTCCCTGATGCCCAGGCCCCTGGGTAACCGCCTGGCAATTGTCACGAACGCGGGCGGTCCCGGCATCATGACCACGGACGCGGCCATCCGCCACGGTCTAAAACTGGCCCAGTTCTCCGCCAAAACGGAAAAGACCCTGCGGCAGAGCCTTCCCTCTACAGCCAACATCCACAATCCCGTGGACGTCATCGGAGACGCGGATTACAGGAGGTATGAATCCGCCCTGCGCGCCGTGCTGGACGACAAGGGGGTGGACGGGGCCATCGTGGTGCTGACACCCCAGAAGATGACCGACGTTCTGGAGACGGCGCAGATCGTGCCCAAGGTCATGCATGGAGTGACCAAGCCCGTGCTCTGTTCGTTCATGGGCATCGTGGACGTTTCAGAGGGCGTGGAATACCTCGAGGAGAACAACATACCCAACTACAGCTTTCCCGAGGCCGCGGTGCGCGCCTTTGCCGCCATGACCCGGTTCGGCAACAAGCTCATGCCGGTAAAGCGGAAAATGCGCAATGTTGTGGAATACAAGGTGGACAAGAAGACCGTGGACGACATCATCGCCCAGAAACTGGAAAAGGAAGACCAGGTCCACCTGCCCCAGGGCGAGTGCCGGGAGATACTCAAGGCCTATGGGTTCCCGATTCTTCCCAGCGAGCTGGTGACCAGCGGAGAGGAGGCCGCCGAGGCCATTGAACGGGTTGGCCCTCCGGTGGCCATGAAAATCAGCTCACGCGATGTGGTACACAAGTTCGACGTGGGCGGGGTGCGGCTCAAGATCGAAAACGGGGAGCAGGCCAAAGAGGCCTATGACGAGATCATCCGGAACGTGCGCAATTACGTGCCCGAAGCGCGGGTGCACGGCGTTCTCATGGAGCGCATGGCCAAGGGTGGGCAGGAGTGCATCATCGGAGCCAATCGCGACCCCGTTTTCGGTCCCATGTGCATGTTCGGTCTGGGAGGCACCTTTGTCGAGGCGCTCCAGGACGTCACCTTCCGTCTGGCGCCCATGTGGGAGTCCAGCGCGGAGAGCATGATCCGCTCGATCAATGCGTTTCGAATCCTCCAGGGCGTCCGCGGACAGTCCCCATCGGACATCGACGCGATCAAGGACTGCATCCTGCGTCTGTCCCAACTGGTTTCGGCCCATCCGGAGATCGACGAACTGGACATCAATCCGCTCATTGTGCATGCGGAGGGCAAGGGCTGCGTGGTGGCGGACAGCAGGATCGTGCTCAACAGGCGCGAGCCCGAAGCCGAAGGCGTGAACCACGACGGCAAGGGGCACTGATCCTTCCGGGCTGCTTAAAGTTTATAAGGAAGGGCGGTATTCGGACACGGCGCGCCGTGCCCTTTTGGGGTAGCGGCGCGGTGTTCCGTCCCCGTGGGTTCGGGCTAGCAGATTCTGGGCAACTGCTCGCCGGTGAGCATGTCCACGATGCGGCTGCCGCCGATGCGTGTTTCCATGTAGACCTTGCCGGCGGGTTCAGCCACCACGGTGCCTATTCGCGCGGCGTTTTCCCCCAGGGGGTCGGCCTTGAGCACGGAAAGGGCCGTGTCCGCGTCCTCCTCCGCAACGAACACCAGCATCTTGCCCTCGTTGGCAACGTACAGCGGGTCGAACCCCAGCATCTCGCAGGCCCCGGCAACGTGCCTCGCCACCGGGATGCCGTCCTCCATGATGCGGATTCCCAGCCCGGACGATTCCGAGATTTCGTTCAACGTGGTTCCCACGCCGCCGCGCGTGGGGTCGCGCAGGCAGCGAAGCCCGGGACAGGTCTCCATCAACGCGGCCGCCATGCCGTTCAGGGAGGCGCAGTCGCTTTCGATGGGAGTGGAAAATTCCAGGCCTTCCCGGCGTGTCAGGATGGCCATGCCGTGGTCGGCGATGGTGCCGGAAACCAGCACGGCGTCGCCCGCCCGCACCCTGTGAGGGCCCAGGTCCACGCCGTCCGGTATCACCCCGATGCCCGACGTGTTGATGAAAATCCGGTCCGCCGCTCCCCGGGGCACCACCTTGGTGTCGCCGGTGACCACCTGCACCCCGGCTTCCGCGGCCGCTTTGGCCATGGATTCCACGATGCGGTCCAGGTCCTCCATGGGCAGGCCTTCCTCGATGACCATGGCCACGGACAGGAACAGGGGTTTGGCTCCGCACATGGCCACGTCGTTCACGGTGCCGTGCACGGCCAGTTCGCCGATGTCGCCTCCCGGAAAGAAGATGGGGTCCACCACGAAGGTGTCCGTGGAAAAGGCCAGCCTGCCCGGCGGCATCTCCAAAACAGCCCCGTCGTCCAGGGCCCGCAACGCGGGATTGTCGAATGCGGGCAGCATCCGTTGCGTGATCAGCCGGTGGGACGCCTTGCCCCCGGCGCCATGGTCCAGCAGTATCCTGTCTTCGGCCATGTCGTCCTTTATCGGGATTACCGGTTATTCCGCGTAGCGGAACCATGCCGCGCACGTGCCTTCGCTGGACACCATGCACGGTCCCACGGGATGTTCAGGGGTACACACCTTCTTGTACAGCGGGCACTCCGGCGGAGTGACCAGTCCGGTGAGTATGGAGCCGCAGGAGCAGCCCCTGGGCTCCCGGGTCTTTGCGACCTTTACGCCGAAGCGTTGTTTCGCGTCGAACCCGGCGTACTCGGCGGCCAGGGCCAGACCGCTGCCGGGAATCACTCCGATCCCGCGCCAGTGGGCGTCCTCCGGGGTGAAAACCTGTTCCATCACCGCCCGCGCCCGGGGATTGCCCTCGTACCGCACAGCCCGCTTGTACGCGTTGTCCACCCTTGCCTCGCCCGCCTCGACCTGTCGCACCAATAGCAGAACCGCGGACAGGATGTCCACGGCTTCAAACCCGGCGACCACGCAGGGGATGCCGTGGTCCCGAGCCAGGAATTCATAGGCCTGTTCCCCGATGATCACGGAAACGTGTCCCGGGCACAGGAAACCGTTCACCTCCACCCTGCCTCCGCCCACCAGGCCGGCAAGGGCGGGGGGCACCAGCTTGTGCGCCGGGAACACGGAAAAGTTCTCCACGCCGGCCTGGTTCGCGGCCAGCACCGCCCCCGCGACCGTGGGCGCGGTGGTCTCGAAACCCACCCCCAGAAAGATCACCTGTCTGTCCGGATGGCTCCGGGCCAGGGCCAGGGCGTCCATGGTGGAGTAGACGATGCGTACGTCCGCGCCCTGGGCCCGCTCCTTCGCCAGACTGGAATCGGTTCCGGGCACCCGCATGAGGTCGCCGAATGTGGCCACCGTGACCTCGGGGTTCCGGGCAAGCTCGATAAACGCGTCGATCTCGCCCTGGGCCGTCACGCACACCGGGCACCCGGGTCCGGAAAGAAGGCTGATGGTTTCCGGCAACAGGCTCCGGATGCCGTTGCGAAAGATGGACATTGTATGGGTGCCGCACACCTCCATGAGCCGCAGGGGTGTTTTGCTCTCGACCCGCAATTTGTCCAGGATGGCCCGGGCCATGTCCTTGTCCCGGAATTCACTGGCGTGTTTCATGGCAAACCTTTTTCCGCCATGGCGGCCGCCGCCACAGCCTGCCCCAGGGCGAGGCCGCCGTCGTTGGTTGGCACCAGACGGTGCGTGTACGCGTCGAATCCGCCTTTTTCCAGCAGGCGGGACAGTTCGGACAACAACCGGGCGTTCTGGAACACCCCTCCGGACAGGACCACCCGGGACAATCCATGCGACGTGCGAATACGTTCGCAAGCGTGGAGAAACAGCCGGGCGACGGTGGCGTGAAACCGGGCGCTGACCACGGGACCGGCAACGCCGGCTCCAAGGTCCTCCACCACCTGCCGGACGATCGGCGCGGGCGCGCATACCAGCACGCCCTCCCGTTCCTCCCAGTCCGCCTCATAGGGCTCGCCCTCGACCCCCAGGCCCAGCCATTCCAGCTCCATGGCTGCCTGTCCTTCATAGGCAACGGAAAGTCGCTGGCCCACCATGGCCGCCACGCCGTCGAACAGCCTGCCCAGGCTGGACGTGGGCGGCGCGTTCAACCCTTTCCTGCACATGGCCTCCGTGATCCGGGCTGGTTCTTCCCCGACCCGGGCCGCGAAATCCGGCGCCCGGTCCCGCCAGTCGTCGCCAAAGGCGTCCACAAGGTAGCTCACGGCCATGCGCCACGGATTTTTCACGGCGACGTCGCCACCGGGCATGGGGACGGTCCCGAAATGCCCGGCCCGAAGGTATTCGTGCTCCTCGGCGATCAACACCTCGCCTCCCCACACCGTTCGATCCGCTCCCAGCCCGGTGCCGTCCGCGGACAGGCCGATGACGGGTCCCGTGATCCTGTTCTCCGCCATGCAGGCCACCACGTGGGCGTGGTGGTGCTGAACCGCCACGCGGGGCAGGCCCGTCTCCATGGCGTACTTCGTGGACAGGTAGTCCGGGTGCGGGTCGTGGGCCGCGATTTCCGGGGTGATTTCGATGACCCGGCACATATGCTCCACGACTTCCGCGAGAAAGTCGTACGCCGCCAGGTTCTCCAGGTCGCCGATGTGCTGGCTCAAAAACGCCTGGTCCTCCCGGGACAGGCACACGGTGTTTTTCAACAGCGCTCCACAGGCCAGCACGCTCGGGCCTTTTCGGCGCAGAAACACCGGCACCGGCACGTATCCACGCGACCGCCGCACCAGACGCGTGGAACCGGCCACGGTTCGCCCCACCGAGTCGTCGCATCGATGCAGGATGGGCCGGTCGTGCAGCAAAAAGGCGTCCGCGATGCCGGAAAGCCGGTCCACCGCCTCGTCGTTGCCAATGCAGACGGGCTCCTCCGAGAGGTTGCCGCTGGTGGCGACGATGGCAAAAAGGCCCTGTTTCAGCAACAGGTGGTGCAGCGGCGTGTAGGGCAGCATTACGCCGTGGTAACCCTGGCCCGGAGACACCAGCGGCGCCAGAGGGTCGTCCGCGTGCTTTTTCAACAGCACGACGGGCCGCTCCCGGCATTGCAGCAGGCGCTCCTCTTCATCGGAAACCTCCGCCAGGGTCCGCGCCGCGGCAAGGTCGGGCGCCATGACCGCCAGGGGCTTTTCCTCCCGGTGCTTGCGCTCCCGCAAACGGGCCACGGCGCCGTTGTCCATGGCGTTCACGCACAGATGGAATCCGCCCAGGCCCTTGATCGCGACGATTTTGCCCTGGCGCAAAAGCCCGGCTGCCGAGGCGACGGGATCGCCGCACTCGATTTCCAAGCCCCCGGCGTCCGTCAGCCAGACCCTGGGCCCGCACACAGGGCACGCATTGGGCTGGGCATGGTGGCGCCGGTCTTCGGGGTTCTCGTACTCCTCCCGGCACGGAGCGCACATCGTGAACCCCGCCATGGTCGTGTTCGGCCTGTCGTACGGCAGCTTTCCTATAATGGTATAGCGCGGGCCACAATTGGTGCAGTTGGTGAACGGATAGCAGTACCTGCGGTCCGCGGGATCGTCCACCTCGGCGAAGCAGTCGTCGCAGGTGCAGACGTCCGGGGATATGAGGGTGCCGGCCCGTTCCCCGGCCGTGGACGGGATGATGACGAAATCCCGGACGCCACGGACTTCGGCGGGTTCCCGGAAGACCTCCACCACGTGGGCCAGGGGCGGATGGCGTTGGTCCACGTCCCGGACAAACGCGTCCAGGGCCTCGGGCGTGCCCTCGGCATGGATGACGACCCCGGCCGACGTGTTGGCCACGTCTCCCACGACACCGTGTTCCCGGGCAGCGGCGTACACGAACGGGCGGAATCCGACGCCCTGCACGATTCCCTTTACACGTATGGTCCGCGCTTCCAGGGGAATGTATGTAGGGTGGGTCTCGGTGGCCATGTCCTCCAGGTTTCCTTGCGTTTCCGGCCAAGTATCCGACAGATTGTTTCGATTGGCAAGAGCCGCAAGGAGTTTTTCCCTTCCCCCGGCCTGTCCGGCCCGCAAGGCAGGTCGGCCCATACCCCGGCATGACTAGGAAAATTACTTCCTGGCAAAAAACTGCTTGACAGGACATTGCCGCCCGGATTAAGGAGGGATCATAGAATCACGATTTTCAGGAAGGGGACCACTCCGGTGACTCACAACGCGAACGGCAGGCTGTATTTTTACTTTTATTATTTTTACAGCACCGGTCTGCCGCGTGGAGCGCTGGGATAGGATCACACCGAAAAAGCGCAAAAAGCCGTGGCAGACCAGGGGGCCACGGCTTTTTTGTTTCCTGTAAAGGGCCGTGGCGACGCAAAATACGCCACGGCCCTTCCTTTTTTGGAAGGGGAAACCAAGGAGGCGGGAAATGACAATCGTAGGCAAGCAGATCCGGATTGAACGCATCATCAACCGAAACACCCGAAAGACCGTTATCGTACCCATGGACCACGGCATTTCCCTGGGCCCCATACAAGGGCTTACGGACATGAAAACCGCGGTGGGGCAAGTGGCGGAGGGGGGCGCCAACGCCGTGGTGGAACACAAGGGCCTTGTCCGGTCAGGCCACCGGGGCAGCGGCCGCGACATAGGCCTCATCATCCACATGTCCGCCTCCACCAGCCTCTCACCTTACCCGAACGCCAAAACCCTGATCTGCTCCGTTGAGGAAGCCCTCAAGCTGGGCGCCGACGCCGTTTCCATCCACGTCAACATAGGCAACGGAGACGAGGGCAGGATGCTCGCCGACTTCGGCCGCGTCGTCATGGACGCCCGCACCTGGGGTATGCCCCTTCTCGCCATGGTTTACCCACGCGGCGACAAGATCACGGACGAATACGCGCCCGACGTGATCAAGCACGCGGCGCGCCTCGGCCACGAGATGGGCGCGGACATCGTCAAGGTGTCCTACACCGGATCCCGGGAGACCTTTCGCGAGGTCGTGGAAGGCTGCGGAATCCCCGTGGTCATTGCCGGGGGTCCAAGGATGGAGTCGGACCGCGACATCCTGGAGATGGTGCGCGGAGCCATGGACGCCGGAGGCGCGGGCGCGTCCATCGGCCGCAACGTGTTCCAGCACAAGACCCCGGTGAAGATGGTCCGGGCCATTTCCGCCATAGTGCACGAGGACGTGTCCGTGGACGAGGCCCTCGAAATCCTGAAATAGACGTGAACGACCCATGGAGCCGGGCCAAGGAGCAATCTCATGAAGCAGGTATGGGTCAAGGTGGACCCCTGGAACAAGGACCTCGTGACCACGGCGCTGGAAGGCGGCGCGGACGCGGTGATGGTGCCGGAAGGGTATTCGGACAGGGTCAGGGAACTGGGCCGCATCACCACCATAGCGCCGGACGGCGACCTGGTTCCGGGACGGGACGTCGTCGTCCTGCCCGTGGACAGCATGGACGACGAGGGGGCCGTGGTGGCCGCGGCGGCCCGCAAGAGAGTGATCGTGGAAACCTCGGAT
Organism: Desulfatibacillaceae bacterium; assembly: GCA_046542385.1. GTDB lineage: Bacteria > Desulfobacterota > Desulfobacteria > Desulfobacterales > Desulfatibacillaceae > JBKHBM01. Next base: position 34,501 of record JBKHBM010000017.1, read on the forward strand.
TGGACGATAATCCCACTGGAAAACCTCATCGCCAGGGGCGCGGAGGTCGTGGCGGAGGTAAGCACCGTGGAGGACGCCAAAACCGCGTGCGGAATCCTTGAGCACGGCGTGTGGGGCGTCCTGGTGAACGCCGCCGATCCGGGAGCCCTAAAGGAGATACTGGGGTGCGTCAGGGATGCCGACGCCACGGTGCCGATGCAGGAGGCCGAGGTCATGGAAGTCCGCGGGCTGGGCATGGGGGACCGCGTCTGCGTGGACACCTGCACGGACATGGGCCCTGGCGAGGGCATGCTCGTGGGCAACGCCAGCCGCGCCCTGTTTCTCGTCCACGCGGAGAGCATCTCCAATCCCTACGTGGCGCCGCGTCCGTTTCGCGTAAACGCGGGCCCGCTCCACGCCTACACCCGGGTGCCGGGCGGCAAGACCCGCTATCTCTCGGAACTTGCCGCCGGCGACGAGGTCCTGGTCGCGGACTGGACCGGCAAGACAGTGCCCGCCGTGGTGGGCCGCGTCAAGATGGAGCGCAGGCCCCTGTTGATGATCCGGGCCAGTGTGGACGGCCGGGAAATCAACACGATCCTCCAGAACGCCGAAACCATCCGCCTTGTCCGGCCCGACGGTTCCCCCGTGTCCGTGGTCGCGCTTGCATCCGGCGACAGGGTGCTGGTCCATACCGAGGAAGGGGCCCGCCACTTCGGCCACAAGATAGAGGAAAGCATAAGCGAAAAATGAGCCGACAAAACGCAGCAGACACCGGCAACGGAACCGGGGGCATCGACGAGTTGCGCAAGGAGATCAACGCCCTGGACGGCAGTCTCCTGGAACTCATCAACCGCCGCCTGGAGGTGGCCATCAAGATAGGCACCATCAAGAAGGCCGAGGGCAAGCCCGTCACCGACTTCGCACGGGAAAAGGCCGTGATCGAGCGTTTGCAGGAGATCAATCCCGGCCCGCTCCCCGCCCAGGCCCTCAAGTACATCTACCGGGAAATCATCGCGGCTTCCCGTCGCATCCAGCAGCCGCTCAAGGTGTCCTACCTGGGACCCGAGGCCACGTTCACCCACCTTGCGGCCATGAACCACTTCGGCAGGGGCACCTCGTTCGTGGCCCAGGCCAGCATCAAGGACGTGTTCGAGGAGGTGGAGAAGGGACGCTGCCCGTTCGGCGTGGTGCCGGTGGAGAATTCCATGGAGGGCGCCGTCAATCACACCCTGGACCTTTTTTTCGGCTCGGACGTGGGCATATCGGCCGAAGTGTACAACACCATCAGCCACGACCTGTTGTCACTGGCCGAGGAGGTGGACCGGGTAAAACGGGTGTACTCCCACCCGCACGCCCTGGCCCAGTGCCGTCTCTGGATTCGCAAAAACCTGCCGGGAGTGGAGCGGGTGGAATGCGCCAGCACGTCGGAAGCGGCGCGGCGCGCGGCAAAGGATCCGGATTCCGCGGCCGTTGCGAGCTCGCTGGCCGGTCAGGTGTACAACCTGAACGTACTGGCTCCGCAGATCCAGGACGCGAGCCACAACGTGACACGCTTTCTCGTGATCGGCAGGGACCATCCGGCGCGCAGCGGCATGGACAAGACGTCCATCATGTTCGCGACGCCGCACAGGCCCGGCGCCCTGTTCACGGTGTTGCAACCAATAGCGGACCGTGGAGTGAACATGGTCAAGCTGGAATCAAGACCCAGCAAGAGCGCAAGCTGGCATTATCTCTTTTTCGTTGATCTGGAAGGCCACATCCAGGACGACCCGGTGCGCGAGGTTTTCGAGGAGATGCGCGAACTGTGCTCGTTCATCAAATGGCTTGGATCCTATCCCAAGGCCGAGGAGATGTGGACATGACAAGACCCGCCGCTTTTCTTCCCACCGCGCAAACGCAACTGTACTGCGTGATCGGAAATCCCGTGGCGCACTCGAAAAGCCCGGTAATGCACAACCGGGCCTTTGCCGAGACAGGCCTCGACGCCGTGTACCTGGCCTTTGAGGCCGGGGATGCGGGCGCGGCCATGTCCGCCGTGCGCCAGCTGGGGATTCAGGGGGTCAGCGTGACCGTACCGCACAAGGTCACGGTGATGGAATACCTCGACGAGGTGGACGATCGCGCAAAGGACGTCGGGGCGGTAAACACGGTGAAGAACGTGGCAGGCCGGCTGGTCGGCAGGAACACGGACGGTTTCGGAGCAGTGCGCGCCCTGGAGGACAGGACGCCGCTGGACAGCAGACGCGTCGCCGTAGTGGGGGCGGGCGGCGCCGCCAGGGCCGTGGCTTTTGTCGCGGGATGGCGCGGGGCAAAGGTGACCGTTGTGAACCGGTCGCCCGACCGTGGCCGGTCCCTGGCTTCCGAAGCGGGCGCCGCGTTCCTGCCGCTGGCCGAAATCCAGGACCTGGCGTGCGACGTGATCGTGAATTGCACGTCCGTGGGGATGTCGCCGCACAAGGAGGAGAGCCCGGTCCCGGCCGCCGTGTTCAAAGAGGGCATGGTGGCCATGGACATCGTCTACAACCCCCTTCGCACCAGGTTTCTGGAAGACGCGGCAACCGCCGGTTGCGAAGTGGTGGACGGGCTGTCCATGTTCGTGTACCAGGGAGCGGCCCAGTTCGAGTGGTGGACAGGCGAGCTCGCTCCGGTGGAGGCGATGCGCCAGACGGTTCTGGACGCTCTGGGGTATCCCGGATGACCGCTGGTCACCTCGGCGAAAGAGGCTGGGTCATAATGGGAAACCGGGTTTCAAGGTGAAGCGGATGAGTGGGCGCCAATGCCGCCTCGGGAGTCTTGGCTGTTGCCTGAATCCGTGACGAAAAGATGGAAGAATCCATATGGAGGCCCGCCTCACGGGCCTTTCCATGGTTTTGTTCGCAAATATTGTTTCACCCGGTGGGTGAAAGGATTTTTCGCCCTTCGGGGCGGCCCCGTGCGGCGCGTCTGCTGCGTCAGAGCCCGGCCGGCGTACTTCAGTACAGCCGGCAGGTCTCTTCCTTGCATCCGTACCACCCGGAACCGCTCACGGATTCAGGTGTTGTTCACGAGGGCCTCGATATTGTGTTGGGCCTCCGTGTTTCAAAGGTCTGGGAACATACTTTCGTCATCCCCGCGAAAGCGGGGACCCATTTCTTTTCAATAATTTGTGTGCACATGGGTCCCCGCTTTCGCGGGGATGACGATTGATTTTGCCTCGTTCATTTTTGATGGCATTCCGGTTCTGCTCAACTCCTTCGGAAAACGCCGGGTCTCTTGCCAAGTCCAGTGAACGAAGCGCAAAACGTTCTGTTTCCCATGCGACACAGTCTCGACAGCCGGGGTCCAGGTGTGGTGAATAGCTTGAAATCAATCCATTTTCCGCTTGCATGGACGTGTCGAAGTCCGAGGTGGGTTGGCGCCAGAGTGACGCGCAAGCGTCACGCGGCCCAACATGGCGTGGATGAAATCCACGGAGGTGAATCGGAAGCCGGTAAACATTCCGGGCGCTCAACCGCCGGGCTGAAAAGGTGGTGCAAAATGGTTCGTCATCCCCGCGAAAGCGGGGATCCATGTTCACATCCAAAAACACGACAGGTTTTCTCAGCATGGACAAATCCATACAACCAATCGGAATGAGCCGGGCCGACGCCCGGGTTCCCGGTTCCAAGAGCTACACGCATCGCATGCTCATCTGCGCCTCGCTCGCCGGCGGCGAGTCCGTAGTGCGCAGGGGCCTTGTCAGCCAGGACACCCTGCTCACCATCGAGGGACTCCAACGTATGGGCGCCACCATACGGCGCGAGGACAAGGATTATTTCGTCACCGGCACGGGAGGCCGGCTTGCACCCTGCGCCGAACCCATCGATCTGCATAATTCCGGCACGTCCATGCGCCTTCTCACCGCGGTGGCCGCCCTGGGCACCGGAATCTATACCCTCACCGGCTCCCGGCGCATGCAGGAACGGCCCATAGGCCACCTCGTGGACGCGTTGGCCATGCTGGGAGTGCCTGTCCGGGCCCTCAGTCCGAAGTCGTGCCCGCCCGTGGAGGTGCAAGGCGGGCACATTTCCGGTTCGGCGGTAGACATCGACTGCAGCGTGAGCAGCCAGTACCTCTCCGGTCTGCTGCTGATCGCTCCGCTTACGGAAAAGGGTATGGAAATCAACGTTTTGAAGGGCCCGGTATCCCGTCCCTACCTGGACATGACCCTGGACGTCATGGAACGCTTCGGCGCCACTCTCGAAAGGGACGGGTACACGCGGTTTTCCGTGCCCGGTGGGCAGGCCTACAGCCCTGGTGAATACCAGGTGGATGCGGACGCTTCCGCGGCCAGCTACTTTTTCGGCGCCGCGGCCATCACGAAAACCGCGATACGGGTCCGGGGCACCCGCCTGGACTCGGTGCAGGGCGACATTCGGTTGTGCGGCGTTCTGGAACGGATGGGTTGCGCCGTGCGGCAGACGGAAGACGGTGTCGAGGTGACCGGTGGTCCGCTCAAGGCAGCCACCGTGGACATGGGCGACATCCCGGACATGGTGCCTACCCTCGCGGTTGTGGCCGCATTCGCGGAGGGTACGACCATCATCGAAAACGTGGCCCATCTGCGCGCCAAGGAAAGCGACCGGCTGGGCTGCGTCGTGCAGGAACTCACCGAGATGGGAGTACGCGCCCATTGCACGGAGGACCGCCTCCTGATACAGGGAGGGAGGCCCCACGGCGCGGCGATAACGACCCATGACGACCACAGGCTCGCCATGGCCTTTGCCATGGCCGGACTGGTGGTTCCGCACATGGTGATCAAGGACGCGGGTTGCGTGGAAAAATCCTTCCCGAATTTCTGGGAGGAGTTTGAAAAGCTCTACGGTGAGGACTGACAACGTGCAGATCGTGATGATCGAACTGGGCGAGGACGCCCGCGAAGCGGTAACCGAAATCTTCAACCATTACGTGAAACATTCGTTTGCCGCATTTTTCGAAAAACCGGTGGACAATGGTTTCTTTGACGCCCTCATGCGCATGCGCAAGGGATACCCCGCGGTGAGCGTGAAGGATTCCCAGGGCGGGATCATCGGCTTCGGCCTGTTGCGTTCCCACAGCGCCATGCCCACGATGCGACGAGCCGCGGACATCTCGGTGTTCCTGCACCCGGATTTTACCGGGATGGGAATCGGCGGCGCCGTGGTGGAGCATCTCGTGGAAAAGGGCGGCGAGCTGGGCATTGACAGCATCCTGGCAGCCATATCGTCCCTCAATCCGGGCAGCATTCGGTTCCACGGGCGGCACGGTTTTTCGGAATGCGGCAGGTTCGTCCGGATCGGACGCAAGTTCGGCAGGGACTTTGATCTCGTGTGGATGCAGCGATTCTTATAGGGGCTACGGGAGCATGGGCAATGTGTACCTTATAGGATACCGGTGCACGGGAAAGAGCATGATCGGCGCGATGGTGGCCGAACGGCTCGGTTATTCGTTCATCGACGCGGACGTACTCCTTGTGGAGGAGGCGGGACGGCCCATCTCGGAAATCGTGGAGGCGGTGGGCTGGCCCGCCTTCCGGGCATTGGAAAAGAACCTGCTTGCTCGGCTTTCCCGGGAGTTTGGCCTGGTGGTGGCCACCGGCGGCGGCGTGATCCTGGACCCGGACAACGTCGGGTGCATGCGCGGCACCGGTACCGTGGTCCGTCTATCCGCGACGCCGGAAACAGTCGCCCGGCGGATGGGCGCGGACGACAAGACCGCGGGACAGCGGCCCGCATTGACCGACCGGGGAGTTATGGAGGAAATCCGCACGGTCATGGCCGAACGGGAACTCCTGTACCGCTCGGCGGCCCATTGCACCGTGGATACGGATGACGTTGAACCCGGCGAGGTTCGCGACCGGGTTCTCCAATGCGTGGAAAGAGAGGATTGATCGTGCCTGGAAACAGTTTCGGCCACATGTTTCGGATAACCACCTGGGGCGAATCCCATGGCGACGCCATCGGCGTCGTGGTGGACGGGTGCCCGCCCGGCTTGCCCATGAACGAGGCCGTGATCCAGGCCATGCTGGACCGCAGGAAGCCCGGTTCCACCCAGGCCAGCACGACCCGGAAGGAACCGGACCAGGCCAGCATCCTGTCCGGCGTGTTCGAGGGAGTCACCACGGGAACGCCCATCTCCATCATGGTGCCCAACAAGGATCCGCAGTCCCGCTCCTACGCGCCCTATGCGAAACTGTACCGCCCGGGGCACGGGGATTTCACGTACCAGAAGAAGTACGGAGTCCGCGACTGGCGTGGCGGCGGCAGGGCGTCGGCTCGGGAAACCGTGGGCAGGGTCGCCGGCGGCGCGGTGGCAGCGGCGCTGCTGGCCGCCCAAGGCATCCGTGTATTCACCCACACGCTGGAACTGGGAGGCGTGCAGGCGCGGGTGGTGGACCTCGAAGAGGCCATGAACAACCCCTACGCCTGCCCGGACGCGGAAGCGGCCGGCCGGATGGACGAAAGGGTGAGCGAGGTGCGCAAAATGGGCGACTCCGTCGGCGGTGTGGTGCAGGTGCTTGCCGCAGGTGTGCCCCCGGGATTGGGAGAGCCCGTTTTCGACAAGCTGGACGCCATGCTGGCGTACGCCCTCATGGGTATCGGCGCGGTGAAGGGCGTCGAGATCGGCGCGGGGTTTGCCGCGGCTCGCTGCCTGGGATCGGAAAACAACGATCCCATCACGCCGGAAGGGTTCGCGTCCAACCGGTCCGGTGGCATACTCGCCGGCATATCCAATGGCGAACCACTGGTGGCTCGGGTGGCAGTGAAACCCATTCCCAGCATCTCAAAGGAACAGGGCACCGTGGACGAAACCGGCGCGGCAACCTCCCTCACGGTACAGGGCAGGCACGACGTCTGCGCCATACCCCGCATCAACGTGGTTTGCGAGGCCATGGTCTGCCTTGTTCTGGCGGACTGCCTGCTCATGCAGAGGGCGGTGGAACGGGGCACGGGCAAGTAGGAAATGGCGCGGTCCGGGGCTGGGAGCGGGCCGCGGCGAAATGTTTTCACATCATGGCCGGACAAAGGTGGCGGCAGGTACATGGACGATCCCAATTTTACCATCGGCATCGTGGGCGGCATGGGCAAAATGGGCCAGTGGTTCGCCCGGTTCTTTGAAAACGCGGGACACAGGGTGATCATCACCGGCAGGAAGACGGAAGTTTCAACCATGGACCTGCCGGAAATGTGCGACGCCATCTTCCTGAGCGTGCCTCTCGCGCCCGCCGTGGAGCTCGCCGGGCAATTGGGTCCGAAAATGCGCGAGGGCCAGTTGCTGTCCGACTTCTGTTCCCTCAAGGCGGACATCACCCACGCCATGGGAGCCTCCGCAAAGGCCGACGTGGTGGGCACCCACCCGCTGTTCGGCCCGCGTACCGCGAGCCTCGCCGGGCAGAACGTGGTGCTGTGCCACAGCCGCGGGGACACCTGGCTGCCGCGGCTGGAAAGACTGTTCACCGAGCACGGCGCCGTGGTCACCAAAAGCGAACCCGAGGAGCATGACAGGATGATGAGCGTGGTCCAGGGGATGAACCACTTCGTGACAGTGGCGCTGGGACGCGCGGTGCAGCGCATGGGCATTCCGGCCGAGGACCTGGCCCGGTTCTCCACTCCGTTGTTCCGGCTTCGGATGAACACGGTGGGGCGCCTGTTCGCCCAGGACCTTTGGCTGTTCGAGGACCTGATCGAGAAAAACCCGGGCGTGCCGGAAATACTGGACCACTTCGAGAAAGCGGTGGCCGAGACCAAGGACGCCTTTTCCCAAAAAGCCGCGGCCCGGCTCATGGAAGAGGTCCGCGAGCACTGGCGGAACATGCTGGAACCGAGCCTCGCCGAAAGCGAGGCCTGCCTCACCTTCCTGACCGGGGCAGGGAGTAGGGGAGAGGATGCGTACTGACTTTGGATGGGAGTGAGACGTCGAAGCCCGCAGGCCGGCAAAACCTCAGCACATTCCGGAAAATTTCTCTTCGTCGGACGAAGGGTCCTGGACGAAGAACACGTTCTCCTCGTCGGCCTGCCGGATGACCAACCCGGTCCATTCCCGGGATTTGTCTTCCAGTTCGTTGGAAAGACTCTTCCAGTCAAGCGAGGCCAAGCCCCCGTTCAGGCTGTCCGTGGCCCACATGAGGGCTTCCTGCCCGGCGTGGAAGCCGTATTCCTGAATGGCGCTCAGTCGATTGAAAAATACGTCCCACAAGGCCTCCCGGTGCATGTCGGCATCCGGAGCCTGCCCGTCCGCGTTCAGGTCGGCGTCCCGGAACACCGGTGTGACCGGAAGCTCCTCGATCAGAGCCAGGACGAAACGGTAGGAGCTTCTCCAAGTGCCGCAGGTGTCCATGTAACGGCGGACCAGCGAGCCATGGGCGAGGGACCGGCGGCCGTCAACTCCCCCGGACATCCCCTGGATCAGGACCCACCGCGGTTCGGCTTTGTAGTACTGCGCCAGGCTCTGGGTCACCGGGTCGAACGTACGGCTTTCCCAGACGAATCTCTCGCTGTACGGCACACGGCCCACCGGTGTGTGCTCCAATAGATCTGCCATACCGGAGAATCCAGCGAATTCGGCGGCATGCTCGCGGATGCCCTCATCCACCAAAAATCGGGGCAGGTCCTTTCTGTGCAGGTACTTGCAGGTAGTGCGCACGGGATCGGGAAGTACAGAGGCGTGCCGGAGACAAAAGCCGTTTCCCCTTCCGATGAGAAGGCTCTGCCCGCAATTGTGGATGCAGTTCCGGCAGCTAAACAGTTCGTCCATGGCTACGCCCTGTCGAAGTATTTCTGGATGGCGTCAAAGGCCCACGTGATCAGGCCCTTTCGCTCCACGCCTTCCGTGGAAAACCGCCAGTCGATGAGGCCTTCGTCCCGCCTCCTGGAGTACCGTAACGCCTGTATGGCCCTGGCTCTTTCCGCCTTTTCACCGTTTTTCGCTACTTTTGCAAGATGGTCTGTCAACTCACGGTTACCCACAAGTCCATGACCGTCCCTCATCAGGACCTCCCGCAGGACTCTGTACAGCGCGGGGCCGAAGTCCCTGATTCTTTCCGGTGTCCGGGATATGCTGGTAAATCGGGATTTCTTCCCCCTGGCTCGTACCACATGTTCGGAATAGGTGCAGTCCACCGCAAGATTCGGTGGCGTCACCCCCCTTTTCCTGATCGCATCGGAAATAATTGCTACTGCTGTCCAACGCCCCTCTCCCGGTTTCAGGTCCGCGGACCGGTCACCTCTTCGTAGAGAATGATATATCACAGGGATTATTGGAAAACAACGCCGGACTGTGGTCCCTTTGAAGACCCGGAGCCCATAATCCGGAAACAACGCGGGCGATTCCCGTCGGTCGCCACCATGGTGCCAGAATGGCGTCTCACCTCAAAACGTGAACACCCTGTCGGCCTCCATGCTCAACTCGTACAGATCGTCCATCCAGGCGACGGGGCATGAGCTCGATCCCACCAGACCGTGGGATTTCATGCACACCCCTCAGACATAGAAATCCCCCTCGAACTGGTTGACCTGCCCCACCACATCGAACTGGTCGGTGCTGTTGTTCTCATACAGCACACCTTTTCCGAGCATGAAGACGCTGACCTCGTCCCCCTTCCTTTCAGCAACGTTCGCCAATCGCATGGCGTTGTACGCGGTTTCGGCATCATCAGTGGAAATGATGAAAAGCACTTTCATGATCAATTCTCCCGGGCTTCGTTTTCTCCTTCATGGGTCTTTGTGCGCGCCCGGCCCGAACACGGGGCGGAACCCTGACAACGGCGACTCGCCCCGCTCCGGCATACCGGAGCGGGTTTTGTGGAGTCTGCATGGTTTGGGAGCGGTGACGGAAGGACGCCTCGGAAATCCTTTGAAAACTATTCCCTGGGCGCCCGCTCGCGCCAGGGGTTGATGGTCATCACCGGAGCCGGGCTCATTTTCACCACCTTTTCCGCCACGCTGCCGAAAAAGACCTTCTCGATGCCCTTTCTGCCGTGGGTGCCCATGACCACCATGTCGATGGCGTTTTCATTCACGTATTCCACGATCTCCTCGGCCGGGTCGCCCATGACCACGCTGGCCTTCTTGACCCGTCCTTCGGTGAAATGCTTTTCCACGAACTCCTCCATCTTGCGCTCCGCGCCCTGAACCATTTCCGACTCCAGCTTGCCGATGGAGATGTCCGGCACGTACATGGCCGTGAAGTGTTCCAGCACGCGCACCACGAACAGAAGGTGGATCTCGGAGCCAAACTTGTCCGATATGCTTTTGACGAAGGGCACCATTTTCGGCGACACGTCCGACAGGTCAACGGGAAACAGGATCCTCTGGAAATTTTGCATGTGCTGCTCCTCCCTTGGGCATGCCCAATAGCTCGATTGCGATGTGTGTGGATTCGGAGTGCGACTTTCCCATGTGGATGCATAATAAATCGGGTTATCAAAGGATTCAAGGAAATTGCGCCGCAACCGGCAAAATAATGGGGCGCGACGCCGGAAAATCGGTGGCGCCCTGATTATTAGGAAGGAAAAGGGTTGACAGTAGGGGCCGGGGTGTGTTCAGTTGGTGAACGTTCAGAAAATGAACGCACCAGCACCCGTCACATTGAGGCACCGCCCATGGACTCACAGGACCTGCGCACGCTGCGACTTCTGGAGGAGATCGAAAAGAGCCAGACTCCCAGCCAACGGGACCTGGCCAGGAAGCTGGACGTGTCCCTGGGCCTGGTCAACTCCTTCATCAAGCGGCTGGCCAACAAGGGATACTTCAAGGTCACCACCATACCGAAAAACCGCGTCCGCTACATCCTGACCCCCAAGGGGGCCGCCGAGAAGACCAGGCTCACTTATGAATACGTGCAGTACTCCCTCAGGTTCTACAAAGTGGCGCGGGAAAACCTCAAGGACCTGTTCACGGAACTTGAGCGTGAGGGCAGACGGAAAATCGTGTTTTTCGGCACCGGCGATCTTGCGGAAATCGCCTACGTTACGTTAAAGGAGACAGGACTCGACCTGGTGGGCGTGGTGGACGACGACACGGCCGGTCGCAGGTTTCTGGGGGTGCCCGTGCTGAATACCGATGACATTGCCCGGATGGCGTTCGACGCCGTGGCGGTGGTCTCCCTGGACGCGGACGGCGCGGAACGAAAACTCCGCGGCCTGGGAGTCCCTGGGGACCGCATTGTGCGGGCCGAGCCCGTCTAGCAGACAATCAATGAAAGGCGGCGACAAGAAAATGGAGCTACGCGGCAGGAAGTTTCTGGTCATCGGCGGGGCCGGGCTCATCGGTTCCCACGTGGTGGATGAGCTGGTCAAGGAGGACGTGGCTGAAATCCGCATTTACGACAACTTCACCCGGGGCAGCGAGGAGAACCTAGCCGACTCGCTCAAGGACCCGCGCGTCAAGGTGTTCGAGCTGGGTGGCGAGCTCATGCACCGCGACATCCTGGACACCGCCATGCAGGGCATCGACGGAGTGTTCCATCTGGCCGCGCTATGGCTGCTCCACTGCTACGATTATCCCCGCAGTGCATTCGAGGTGAATATCGGCGGCACGTTCAACGTCCTGGAAGCCATGATCAACAACGGCGTGAAACGCCTGGTGTACTCGTCCTCGGCTTCCGTGTACGGCGACGCGGTGACCGAGCCAATGGACGAGGACCATCCCTACAACAACAACAATTTCTACGGCGCCACCAAAATCGCCGGCGAGCACATGGCCCGGTCCCTGTACCATCGCTACCGGGACACGGACAAGGCGTTCGACTATGTGGGCCTGCGGTACATGAACGTGTACGGTCCCAGGCAGGACTACCAGGGCACGTACATCGCCGTCATCATGAAAATTCTGGACCGCCTGGACAAGGGCCTGCCCCCGGTGGTGTTCGGCGACGGCAGCCAGGCGTACGACTTCATCTACGTGGGCGACTGCGGCCGCGCCAACGTGTGCGCCATGCAGGCGGAGGCCACGGACGAGTTCTACAACGTGGGCACCGGGATCAAGACCAGCATCAGGGAGCTTGCCGAACTGATCCTGGAGGTCACGGGATCGGACCTGGAAATCCAGTACGAGCCCGGCGGACTCACCTTCGTCAAGAACCGCGTGGGCAGCCCGGTGAAGGCGAAGGAGCAGATGGGTTTCGAGGCCAAAACCTCGCTCAAGGAAGGACTCGCAAAGCTGATCGAGTGGCGGGACGCCCACAAGGAGGCCGTGGACAGGCGCAGGAAAAAGGCCCGCAACTGACAGTCCGGCCCAAAAAGCAATGTCCGGGGAAAGTTGACAGACAATGGCGAAGATACCGTTGATGAAGCCGTATGTGGACGAGAACATACGGGAGAAGGTGAACGAGGTACTGGAAAGCGGATACCTTACCGAGGGTCCGGTAACCAGGGCGTTCGAGAAGGCGGTGGCCGACTTCACGGGCGCGGGCCACGCCCTTGCGGTGTGCAACTGCACGGTGGGGCTGGAAATGGCCCTGCGCGCGCTGGGAGTGGGTCCGGGGGACGAGGTGATCGTGCCGGACTACACGTATCCTGCTACAGCGGACGCCGCGGCCATCGTGGGCGCCACCATCGTGCTGGTGGACATCCGCCGGGAGAACATGCTGGTGGATTACGACGCCATGGAGGCGGCCATCACGCCCAAGACCAAAGCTCTCATGCCCGTGTCCCTTTTCGGCAATCCCCTGGACGCCAACCGCATGGGCGGGATTTCCGAGAAGACGGGCATCCCCGTGGTGGAGGACGCGGCATGCAGCATCGGCGCGGAATTCAAGGGCCACAAGACGGGCTCATTGGCGGACATCAGCGTGTTTTCCCACCATCCCCGGAAATTCATCACCACGGGAGAAGGCGGCACCATCACCACCAATGACGATGCGCTGGCCGCGTGGATGGATTCCTACAAACATTTCGGAATGGAACCTGGGCAGACCGCGGCCACCACGAAGTTCACGCGCATCGGCACCAACTACAAGCTGTCCAATCTCCAGGCGGCGGTGGGGCTGGGGCAGATGGCCCGCATCGCCACCCTGCTGGCAAAACGCCGGGAACTGGCGGGCACGTACCGCCGCATCCTTTCCGAGGTGTCTGGAGTGACCGTGCCGGAAATCACGAAAAACGGCCTGCACTCCTGGCAGTCCTTCGTGGTGTTCGTGGAGGACCGGGACCGGGTGATCATGGAGATGGCGGAAGAGGGCATCGAGACCCAGATCGGCACCTTCTCCCTGCACATGCACGAGGCCTTCGCCGAGGGCCCGGCATGCCGCCACGCCGGAGACATGGCCAACAGCCGCTGGGCGTTCGACCATGCCCTGACCCTGCCCCTGTACCACGACATGGAGCCCGAGGAGCAGGTTTTCGTGGCCAGGGCCCTGGACAGGATCACGGGATGACACCAATTTCGGAAATGCAAGGATATTTCGGGGCCGGCATTATCCGAGCTCATGATCCCAGGCCGTTGCCGGGCGCACTGTGGTGTACTCCGGCACGGAAAAGGTGTGCGTGATGTGCGGCATTTGCGGCATATTCAACCTGAACGGCGAGCCGGCTTCCCCGGTGAACCTGAGGGCGATGACCGACGCCATCGCCCATCGCGGCCCTGACGGCGAAGGCTTCTACATCGACAGCTTCATCGGCCTCGGACACCGGCGCCTCGCCATCCTGGACCTGTCCGCGGCAGGGCATCAGCCCATGGCGACCGAGGACGGCCGCTACGTGATCTCCTACAACGGCGAGTTGTACAACCATCTGGAGCTTAAAAAGGAACTGGAGGCCGCCGGCCACGTGTTTCGTTCCCGCACGGACACCGAGGTGGTGCTGCGCGCCTATGCCCAGTGGGGGCCGGAGAGCGTACCCCGGATGAACGGGATGTTCGCCTACGCCATCTGGGACAGAAACCGGCAGGAGCTTTTCCTGGCCCGGGACCGCTACGGGATCAAGCCGCTGTACTACATGTTCACGGGCAACCATTTTCTGTTCGGCAGCGAGCAGAAGGCAATACTTACTCATCCCGACGCCAACGCGGAAGTGGATTTCGAAGCCCTGCTCGAGTACTTCACCTTCCAGAACATCTTCACGGACCACACCCTGCTCAAGGGGATGCGACTTTTTCCCGCCGGACACCATGTCCGCATCCCTCTCGGGACCATGAAGACGGAACTGGGGGATTACGGGCCGGTGCGCTACTGGGACTGGGCATTCACGGAGCCGGAAAAACCGGCGGACGACGAGGAGTACCTCGAGGAACTGGATCGGCTGTTCGTGCAGGCCGTGGACCGGCAGTTGATGAGCGACGTTGAGCTTGGCTGCTACCTGTCCGGCGGCATGGACTCGGGTTCCATAACCGCGGTGGCCGGCCGGCACTTCCCGTATCTGAAGACGTTCACGTGCGGTTTCGACCTGCACTCCGCCTCGGGTCTCGAGATGGGCTTTGACGAACGGGAGCGCTCCGAATACATGAGTTACCTGTTCAAGTCCGAGCATTACGAGATGGTGCTCAAGGCCGGAGACATGGAACGCATCCTGCCCGAGCTTGCATGGCATCTGGAAGAACCCAGGGTGGGGCAGAGCTACCCCAATTATTACGTGTCCAGACTGGCGTCGAAATTCGTCAAGGTGGTGCTTGCCGGAACCGGCGGCGACGAACTTTTCGGAGGGTATCCATGGAGGTACTACCGCGCGGTGGTGAACAACTCCTTCGAAGAGTACGTGGACAAGTACTACCAGTTCTGGCAGCGGCTCATCCCGAACCGGGCAATCCACAAGGTGTTCGCGCCGGTCTGGGAGGATGTCAAACATGTCTGGACCAGGGACATCTTCCGGAACGTTTTCTCCCACCACGCCAGCGAGTTGACCCGGCCCGAGGACTACGTGAACCATTCCCTGTACTTCGAGGCCAAAACATTCCTGCATGGCCTGCTGGTGGTCGAGGACAAACTGTCCATGGCCCACAGCCTGGAAACAAGGGTGCCGTTTCTGGACAATGACCTGGTGGATTTTGCCATGTCCCTCCCGGTGCGCCTCAAGCTGGGCAACCTCGGCAATGTGGTGGAACTCAACGAGAACGAACCGGGACCCAAAACAAAGAAGTATTTTCAGAAGACCCGGGACGGCAAGCTGCTTCTCAGAAAGGTGATGGAGCGTTACATACCCAGCGACATCACCGAGGGGGTGAAGCAGGGGTTCTCCGCGCCTGACGCCTCGTGGTTCAAGGGCGAAAGCATCGAGTACGTGAAAAAGCTGCTGTACGGAGGCGACACCCGGCTGTACGAGTACCTGGACCGGGACGCGGTAAGGGAACTGGTGGACGACCACCTGGAGGGCAGGCGCAACCGCCGCCTGTTCGTCTGGTCGCTGTTGAACGTGGAATGGTGGTTGCGGGATTTTATTGAGCAAAAGTGAAGCGAACTGTGAGCGGGCCATGCGTACGGTATTCATGGGATCCACCGAATTCGGCCTACGGTGCCTTGAGAGGCTGGCATCCCTGCCGGACTGCACTGTTGTCGGAATAGTTACAAACCCCAGGACTTTTTCGATTTCCTACTCCGAGACAGCAGTAACCAATATAAGACACGCGGATATTTCCTCTTTTGGAGAGGAGCATGGCATCGATACTTATATCATGCAGGAGAGCATGCATGAGCCCGAACTGCTGAACCGGATACAGAGATGGGGTGCTGACTTCATCCTTGTTGCGGGCTGGTATCACATGGTGCCGAGGAAGATCAGGGACATTGCACCGACCCTTGGTCTGCATGCGTCCCTGTTGCCGGATTACAGTGGCGGAGCCCCACTGGTATGGGCGATCATCAACGGTGAAACAACAACAGGGATCACTTTGTTTCAGATGGATTCGGGCGTGGATTCTGGACCGGTGCTGGGACGAAAGCGTGAGCCCATTTATTCGTACGATACGATTTCCACACTGTACGCGAGGGTCGAGAATCGCGGACTGGAACTGATCGAAGAATGCCTGGGTCCCTGGCATACGGGACAACTTGTTCCGGAAATCCAGGACGAATCCGCGAGACGGATTTTCCCGCAGAGAAGCCCTCAAGACGGCCGTATCGACTGGTCCTGGTCCGCGAAAAGGATTCATGACTTCGTCCGGGCACAAACCCGACCATATCCTGGAGCGTTTTGTTTTTTGGGCGGCATGAAACTGACTGTGTGGTCAGCGATGCCTGCTCAGTGCGGGGTGGCCGAAGACGTCCCGGGTCAAATGACGATAGCTGAAGATGAATCTGGGAAAAGGCGGCTTCTAGTGCACGCCGGGGATGGATGCGAGGCAGTCTTTTTGGATGAAGTCCAGTTGGAAGCAGAGGAATCGATGCCCGGGTTGTCATTTTTCGACAGGAATTCCTCGATTGACGATTCCAGGTTGAGGTAG